>CAWBCB010000153.1:0-17469 GCA_963787095.1 uncultured Cytophagales bacterium
ATGTAACACTTGAACAAGTACGTATTGCTAATACCCCCCTCCCTAACATCTTCACCGCGTAAAGTTGTCACTTTTTTATCATAAATATGATCTGCAAAATTACGAAAACCATCTCCTGTAATATACGGGTAACTTGATGGGCGAGAATTAAGAGAATACTTAATTAACCGCATTCTCCTGTTACTCTATAAATTCTAAAACAAATATCTGTCAATTTACTATACATATACTAAAACTAAGAACGATTACCAAATCTTAACTTAACACTAAAATCGACTGTTCTTTTAATAAACTTTACTTTACTTTTCCAATCAACATTCCAAGAAGAAATTCCTGCAATACGCTTTCCAAAAACAACCGGAAATCTAACAACTTTAATTTTATTTCTCTTCGCTAATAAAAAAGCATACAAGTCTAGTGAAAAATCTTTTGGTGGATTTTTTCCACTTATCTAGAAATTCTCTTTGGAAAATATTTGGTTGCGCATTTATATCATACAGAACATAACCAAATAAAATGCTTTCAAATATACTCATTCCGAAAGTAAAAACCCCATCTGAAATCGGCCGATTCATTCTCCTTCCTTTTACATAAAGTTTCTTATTATCAGACTCATCAAAAATATTTAGAGCGGTTAATATATCCTCAGGAGGTGTCTGCATATCTCCATAAATTTAACCAATGTATTCTCCTGTGGCATTCTTCAGTCCTACATAAACAGCGTTACCATAGCCCGCATTTGGGTCAACATGAATTATTTTTAAAAATGAATACTTACTCTTCTCTGTTTTCAAGAACTTCTCTTGTGTTATCTTTAGAACCGTCATTAACCACGATAATTTCAATATCATTTCTACTTGATAAAAAATTATTATATCTTGCGAGTAAATGTGGTATTGTCTCCCCCTCGTTGTAACACGGAATAACTATAGATAATTTCATATATATTTGATAATTATATCATTTTTTTTCATAAATTATAACTAAATCATTTTGAGCAATAATCCTAAAACCAAGGCTTCCTTCATTTAATTTATGAACTATGTCGACAGCTTTGTAATAAACTTCTTTATTGCTTGAGAGCTCAATTTTTTTTGTGTCAATGAATGGAATATTTTTTCGTAAGATAATATAGTCAATTTTTTTAAATGACTTTGAAAGCTCTTCTTTTGTCTTAAGACTTCCCCCAATATTTCTGTTGTCCGGATATATATGAATCCAGACTAATTGAATCCTCTGTTAGTGGCCCGAAAATAACTCTAACCTGTTCGTAGCTTAAACCAATTGTTTCATAATTAAAAGGAGTATATGGTGTAATTAAAACAAAAGTATTTTTTTGTACCTTACTTTTTAATGTATTTGCGAATGAACTCATTCATCTCTACATTATGTAATGATGAATAATCATTTGAATCTGGAGCACCTTTGATCTCTGCTTGATGTTAAGTAAGGGATGTAGCTACCACTGTACATGACGACTTGTGAAGAAATAAGCAGTGTAAGCACCAAAACTTGAAAATTAACACTTATTTTTTTCAGTGCAAAAATAATTACGAGAAGTCCAGAAAAAAATACTGATAGATAATATACTTGCCACGCCTTATTAACAAAGATAAAAAGATAACCCAAATTTATTATAAAATTAATTGCAATTATGGAAAAAATATTCTTATAAGAACTTCTAAAGAAACTCCACGAAAGCCAAAAAGAAATTATTAACAAAAGTGCCAATAAAATAGGAGGTATGTAATAACCACCCACTGGTATTGTAATTTTTTCAAAAAAACTAACTACGTGGTCAACTCCATGATCTTCTACTAATTGAGCTGCTTTAGTTTTGTCCGTTTCTGCTAATTGCCCAATACCCCAAATAGCATGAACGCGTGCTAATTGATTTTCACGTTGCGCTAAGGCTTGCTTAAAAACTTCTTCACCTTTGCTTCCGCGTGTCACCAATTCAAATTGTGCTTTCTGACGAATGCGCATATCGGCATAAGAAAGTAAACTCAATAACGTTTCAGTAGATTGATCTCCATAATCCAACTGCATCAATCGTTTTGTTTCAACTCGTTCTGCTTTCAAGTCGTTGGTTGCTTCAGTCACATCCATCTGCCACACGCGACCATAATTTTTTGTGTTCCAGCCGTTGATCCAATCTGCCACATAGAGTGCGCCATCAGGACCAAAGCGAATACCTGTGGGCAGAATTCCACTTATGATATCTTTCTCGCCATCTAATTCAAAGGATGCACCTTTCGGCTTTAAGCCGAACGACCAGATGTGTGAACGCGTAGGATCACCCACAAACTCAACCAGAAAGAATTTATTTTTCCATACGGAACCCAAGGCTGTGCCCGGATTATACACCATACCGGTTGGCCCGTTGTGATAATTTTGAATAGGCGGAAGAATATACGCTGCCTGACCTTCCCACCGGGGTTTATAAAGTCCTTCATCCATCCATACTTTGTAGCGATTGTTTTTTGGATCGGTGTATTTTCCATACTGCCAGTTGGAACGCCAGCCTAAATCAGCTCCTTCTACAATGTGAGCAAGACGTTCGCTTTCACCGGCATGATCACCATCATTATCGGACGTGATCATGTTTCCGTATTCATCGAAAACAAACTCGTGCGTGTTACGCAAGCCCGCTGCAAAAACTTCAAAATCACTTCCGTCAGGATTTGATCTTACAATTACACCTTCATTAGGATACGGATATTTCTTTCCATCTTTTGCTGTGATGTTTGCACCAATGTCACCAATGCCCCAATAAATTTTTCCATCTGGACCTTCAATAGCGCCCGACATACCATGGCCACCAAAACCAATGTGCACGGCATAGCCATGACTGATCGATTCTTTTTTGTCGGGGATGCCATCACCATTGGTGTCCTGCAGCCTCCACATATCCGGGCCAATGCCCACAAACATATCGTGCTTGCGAACGAGTAATGCTCCGGCTACATCATTTATCTCATCATTAAAATCATGAACCACTCGTGTTGAGATATCAGCAATACCATCACCTGATTGATCTTCCAGTTTCCATACTTCATCTTGCTCAACAGCCAAGTCGTGCCAATCGTGGATGCTGTCTTTGTTAAGATCTTTCAACCATTCATTTTTTTTGCTGAGTTCAGGAGCGAACGTTGCTCTTAAAAAAGCTCTTCTGTCTTCCACTGTTTGTAAGGAAATAGAGGGAGTCATCCACTCCTGATAACCCCGAATATCAAACTCAGAATTTTTTTGTCGATTAGTACGGGTAAGGTAAACGCTGCCATTGTCATCAATAGACATAGCAATTGGATCAGGCGCCAGGGAATCGGAAGCCCAAAGATTTAATGTCAATCCATCCGCTAGTTGCACAGATACATTTTCACGCGCTTCTTTTGCTTTGATTGCCCCTTGCGTGGGATCTTCTCTTACGATTAACGGTTTTTCTGCAGGAGGCGCACTACAGGATGACATCCATAAAGTAGTGGTAACAGAAGCCAAATAGAAGAAGAGCTTTGAATATTTCATGTGTGAATGATTGTAAGACTTATTGAAATTATTAGTTGAACAGTAACAAATCGACTCCCTTCGGATTTGTGAGATAAGAATTTATAATGTTTTGAACTACCCGATTATCCCTAGAAGGTTTTATAAAATTTCGAGCCGACTCAAGGTCGGAAATGTTTTCATTCTCATCAAAGAAACCAAAGCCGAGATAGTTGCCGCGCTCCACTAACACTACAGACTTCTCATCGGGTCTTCTACCCTTACCTACCATCGCCACCGTTTGGCCATTCTCAAAAAATGAATCCACCGCTTGTTGAGCCCGCTTGTTATACTTCTTTTCTTTTTCAACGCCCTGACATGCGCCTTTGCATGAACCTGATTGATGACTAAAACATAATCCTTTTGCAATTTGCAGTCCGCTCAGTTTGGGACACAATCCAAACTCTTTCACTTTATCCCACATAAAGTTCCACGCATCGCCTTTTGAGGTAAACGTGATCAGTGGTTTTGATCCACGGCTGACAACATTAACAGCAAAGCGCACATAGCCATTACGATCTTCATAATCATAAATGCCCCATTCTTCCACTTTATATTTCTGAGCCAGATTATATTTGGGCCATAGTCTTCTGATCTCTTGCGATTCGTGAATGAATGCAATCAATTCGCTGCCGGTGAGTTCAAAAGTGATGTGATGAATTTCATTTCGAATGTTGGAGCGATTCCACTCTCGTGCTTCACCGGTAAAGTGGCCGGCAATTCTTTTCTTTATGTTAACAGCTTTGCCAACATAGATAACTGTGCCTCTCGCATCTAAAAAATAATATACTCCTGCTTTTGCGGGAAGTTTATCAAAGTCCTCTTTGGGGAGATTGGGAGGTAAAATGGTTTCCCCAGAATTGCGCTTGAGTGATTTTGCAATCACACCACCTTGATCGCGCTTTATCAGTAAGTCAAAAATTTTAGCGGTCGCCAATGCATCGCCTCCTGCCCTATGGCGATTAAGAATCTTTATTCCTAAACTTTCGGCTAACCTTCCTAAACTATAGGAATTTAATCCAGGAATAATTTTGCGACTTAACCGAACCGTGCAAAGTTTTTTTGTTGCCCAGGCAATGTTTACTTCTTCAAATTCTTTCTTTAAAAAACTGTAATCAAAGTGCGCATTATGCGCTACAAAAACTCTGTCTTTTAACCAATCGTAAATTTCTTCAGCTACATCTTCAAACGCAGGTGCTTCCTCCACCATAGCTGAGGTAATTCCCGTAAGTCCAGTAATAAAATTTGGAATTTTGCGACCAGGATTTATTAGCGTGTGAAAACTATCGGTTATCTGCACGCCATCGTAGTGATAAATGGCTATTTCCGTAACGCGATGATTCTCCGCATAGCCCCCTGTGGTTTCAATATCAACAATCGCGTACATGAAGGACGAAGGTAAGTTTTGCTTTCGTGAGTTAAAAGTGCAATTTTATCTTATGAATGGATTAGTTCGTTTCCTCTTAAATGGTCTTGCGGTTTTGCTTACCGGCTACTTGTTGCAAGGTGGTGTACATGTTGAAAATTATGGTTACGCGCTTTTGGTTGCAGTTGTAATAGCTATTGCCAACGTGCTCGTAAAACCTATTTTAATAATTCTCACCATTCCCATTACGGTGGTTACACTGGGATTATTTTTACTTGTGATCAACGCGTTAATCGTTTTACTGGTTGATTACTTTGTGCCCGGTTTTGAAGTAGACGGATTTTGGTGGGCTCTCGGTTTCAGTTTAATCCTTTCTATTTTCAATAGTTTATTTACCGATCTTACGAAAGAGAAAAAAAGAGACTAGTCTTCCTTGTTTTCCTTTGTTAAGAACAAAGTTTGCGTTGGGTAAGCAAATTCAATCTTCTCTGCGGCAAAGGCGCTAAAAATTTGCATATTAATTTTCTGCTGCAAGTCCATGTAATGAATATACTCCGAGGTTTCTACAAAGTACACGATCTCAAAATCAAGGCTTGAGGCACCAAATTTTGAGAAATGAGCCCGGTCAAAAGTAACATTGGGTTGAGCGGTTATAATATCTTTGATGATCGTTGGGATTTTTTCAAGCAACTGTGGAGACGTCTGATACACCACCCCTAATGAAAATATTATCCGTCTGCGCTCCATGCGCTTAAAATTATGAATGCGTGAGTTGGTGAGGTCGCTGTTTGAGAATACCAACTGCTCACCGGTAATGCTTTTCAGCCGTGTGGTTTTAATGCCTATGTACTCTACCGTTCCTTTCTTATCATCCACAGCAACAAAATCTCCTATTTCAAAAGGGCGATCAAAAAAGATGACAAAATAATTGAACAAGTCACCCAAAATATTCTGGGCAGCCAACGCAATCGCAATACCGCCTATTCCTAAACCCGCTACAATGGCGGTAACATCATACCCAAAATTATTGAAGATAAAAAGCAACCCGATAGACCAAAGGATGACATTGATGATTAACATAATGCCACCCAACTGCTTTAATTTCTCTTCACCTTCATCTTGAGATCTAACAAAGGATTCCAATGAAATTCGGGCAAAAGAGGAAATCATACGCACAGCGTAATATGCGAAGATGACTACCAATGAATTTTGAATTAGTTTCTCAACCCGATCTGGGAAAGTGAGATATTGTAGCGCAAAGTAGATGACTACAAAATTCAAGATGGGTAATCCAAATTTCTGAATACCTCCTATTAGATAGTCATCAAGCTTAGTTTCAGTTTCGCTTGCCCATTTCTTTAATCTACTAAGAATACTTTTCCTGAAGAGTCGTAACAATAAAAGGCCGCCCAAAATAATTGCCAGCGTGATAAGATAGTGTTCAACATTATTGCCATAATACTCTCTTTTCAAAAAATCTTCCATGATCATCCCTTTATAATTGCAAAATTACTATGTAACAGAGAGGAGACAACCCTTATTGAAGTATTTACTTTATTTCTTAAAAACCACTAAAGGAATATATTGTTTGGCAGCCGCATTCTTTTGTTAATTTTCCCTCATAACCGTTTAAAATGATGAAAAAAATTTTTTGGCTGCTTCTCATTTGCCCAACAGCCTGGGCTCAACAACTTGCTCCGCTTACCGTTGAAAAAATTATGCGCGACCCCAAGTGGATAGGCGTAGCGCCTTCTAATGTCAATTGGTCGGAAGATGGTAAACAACTTTATTTTAATTGGAATCCTGAAAGCAACGAAGGCGATTCTCTATATTCAATCACACTTGCCAACCGCACACCACAAAAAGTGAGTCCGGCAACAAGACGTTCACTACCTGTTTCATTCAGTAGCACGTACAATAAAACCTTTACGAAAAAGCTTTACGAAAAAAGTGGCGATCTTTTTCTGCTCGATATCCCCACCGGAAAAACCATACAGATAACCAATACACTTGATCGTGAATCCAATCCTTCCTTCTCATTAGATGAAAAGAAAATTCTATTTACGGCAGACGGAAATCTTTTCCATTGGGAAATTGGAACCGGTACGTTTACACAACTTACCAATTTTCGTAAAGGCAATAAACGTCCTGAAGCAAAACAATCCGAACAAGAAAAATGGTTGAAAGAAGATCAGCTCGCTTACTTTGAAATTTTAAAACAGCGCAGCGACTCGCGCAAAGCGACTGAAAAAAATCGCAAGGCCGATCAACCTGTTCGTCCTAAGGAAATTTACATCGATGATAAAAACATTAGCATCGAACTAAGTCCTGATGAAAATTATGTTATCTATCGTCTTACAAAAAATGGAGGTGGTAAAAATACAATCGTACCCAACTATGTAACCGAGTCGGGTTTCACTGAAGATATTCCTGCACGAACCAAGGTAGGTGTAACTCAAAGTGTAACTGAACTTTTTGTATATGATATAAAGCGCGATACGGTACTGGTTGTTAAAACCGATCAGATACCCGGCATCTTTGATGCTCCTGAATTTTTAAAAGACTATCCTGCAAAGCCAACTAAAGGCGATAAAGAAAAAAAACCGACACCACGACCCGTAAATTTTACCGGTTTGATTTGGTCTGCCGATGGAAAAAATAATGCACTGGTTGCGCGCTCGCAAGACAATAAAGATCGCTGGATTCTTTCTCTTGATCTTGCTACTCAAAAATTAACGCTCATCGATCATCAGCATGACGATGCTTGGATTGGTGGACCGGGTACAGGCGGTTTCTTTGGTGGTGCCAATGTAGGTTGGTTGGCCGATAATAAAACAGTTTGGTTTCAATCCGAAGAAAGCGGCTACTCACATTTATATGCTTTCGATGTTACCACAAACAAAAAGCAAGCACTTACCTCCGGAAAATTTGAGGTACAGTCAGTAACGCTTTCGCGCGATAAGAAATTCTTTTACCTGACTACCAATGAAGTACATCCGGGTGAAAAGCATTTCTACAAAATGTCAGTTAACGGTGGTAAACGTGAAAAACTTACTACGGGCACCGGTGCCAATGAAGTCGATCTTTCACCCGATGAAAAATGGTTGGCCATTCGGTACTCGTATAGCAACAAACCATGGGAACTTTACCTACAGGAAAACAAATCAGGTGCTAAGCCGCAACAAATCACAAATTCACTCACAGCAGAATTCAAATCGTACAACTGGCGTGAGCCCGAAGTAACCACCTTCAAAGCACGTGATGGTGCTGATGTTTACACCCGCCTTTACAAACCCGAAAAACCAAACGGTGCTGCGGTTGTATTTGTGCACGGTGCCGGCTACTTGCAAAACGCACATAAGTGGTGGAGCAGCTACTTCCGTGAATATATGTTTCACAACCTACTATTGGATAAGGGCTACACGGTTCTTGATTTAGATTATCGCGCCAGCGCGGGCTACGGTCGAGATTGGCGAACAGGCATCTATCGCTTTATGGGTGGCAAAGACTTAACCGACAATGTAGATGGTGCAAAATGGTTGACCGAAAAGCATGGCATTGATCCAAAACGGATTGGTGTATATGGCGGTTCGTATGGTGGCTTCATCACGTTGATGGGTATGTTTACTACCCCTGATGTATTTGCTGCCGGTGCTGCCTTGCGACCCGTAACCGATTGGGCGCAATACAATCACGGCTACACGGCTAATATTTTAAATGTTCCTTACCAGGATAGCATTGCATATGTAAAAAGCTCACCTCTTTATCATGCCGAAGGCTTGAAAGGTCATTTACTGATTTGCCACGGAATGGTAGATGTAAATGTTCACTTTCAGGATGCAGTAAAACTTTCTCAGCGATTAATTGAGTTGGGCAAAGACAATTGGGAACTTGCCGCCTATCCTATGGAAGACCATGGCTTTGTAGAGCCCAGCAGTTGGACAGATGAGTATAAACGAATCTTAAAATTGTTTGAGTTGAATTTGAAATAACTATAAGCTAAAAGTTTAAAGCTTAAATTAAAAGCAGCTCTTAACGGCTGCTTTTTTTATGAATCAACATTTTGCCCTTAAAAAGTAAAGTATCCTACTGTTACTGGTCATCATTATAGTTTTAATTAAACCAATAGTTTAACTCCATTCACTACTCTTTGCCTTTAACTTATAAATTATTAGCATAATATTATTTTAATAATAATATTTATAGACATTTGTATCACTATGGCAAATAGGATTTACTCTGCACCCACTGTGGTTGTTGTTGAATGACGTTCCTCAACAACCCTGCGGCTTATAAAGTATGGATCTTTGCTCCTTATCTGGAGACGGATGATCCCACCCTTAAATTCTATTACGATTACACGCAAAGCATAGCCGAGTACACGAAAGTATTTGATGAAGTGGATTGCGAATGGGAGTGGATGAACATTACCCTCGCTAACCTTCCAGAGGCTATTGCTAAAGTAAATACCCATACCGCTAAGGATAATCTGGTGTTAAACCTTTGCGATGGAGATGAAATTAATGATGTTCCGGGTATCTCGGTAATACATGCATTAGATGCCAGTGGTATCACCTACACAGGTTCCGACTCGCATTTTTATAATGTTACCACTTCAAAAATCACCATGAAGGAAGCCTTCGACCAATATGGTGTAGCTATACCTAAGTGGGTTAAGTTAAATGGGCACATCGATAAACAGATGTTTCATAAAACAGGAATGCCCGCCATTGTTAAGCCTGCTATCTCTGCTGGCAGCATGGGCATTAGCGTAAAAAACGTAGTGAGCGATTTTGATGAGTTGAAGGATGTGATGACTACCATCAAAAAAGGGTTTAAAGGCTGGAACCTTCATGGAGCTGGATTATTGGCCGAACAATTCATTATCGGAAAAGAATTTACCACCTTTTTGGTTGGCTCACACGATCAACCCGATCAGATAAAATTCTATTGTCCTATTGAACGCGTATTTCATCATTCTTTACCGGAGAAGGAACAGTTTTTATCCTTTGAAAGACTTTGGGAAGCCTATGATCAGGAAAGCCCTATGCCCAATGAAGAATTTTTCTATGAATATCAGCCGGTACATGCCCCTGAGTTAGCAAGCCAATTAAAGGATCTTAGCATCGATGCCTTCAAGGCTGTAAAAGGCATGGGCTATGCCCGCATTGACATCCGCATGGAAAAGGGCACGAATAAACTTTTTGTGTTAGAGATAAATGCGCAATGCGGATTGAGTGATGATGAAAACTACACTTCTATAGGAGCGATCCTGCGGATGAGTAATAAAACATTCACCGATTTGATTGTAGAAGTGCTTGACGATGCGATTCATCGTAAAGTACCCGTATTAAATGAAGTTCCGATACGTAAAGCAAATACAAAGAAATCAGCACCGGCATTCTCCCGTCTGCGCGGATAACCACTAACAAAAAATCATTTCACATGAAAGTTTGCGTTCTCCAACCTGATTATAGCACGTCCGATGTAGATTATCAGCACTACGATCCGGCTCGCAATCTTGCCGCACTCCTTCCCAACGATCAGGTAGATCACGTGTTACTCAACAAGCTCACCACCTACAAGCAGCTCAAAGAACTTCGCAAAAAGAAATACGATATCTACGTAAACCTGTGCGAAGGCTATTTAGATTGGACAGTTCCTTCAATTGATGTAATCAATGCCTTGGATTCGCTTAATCTTCCATACACGGGTCCTAATGCTATCTTATATGATCCGCCAAAGCCTTTAATGAAATATGTGGCTTACTGTGCAGGTGTTAATAATCCAAACTTTGCTGAAGTCAGTAGCCCAAAGAATCTTGCGGAAAAAGTTAAACATCTAACCTTTCCACTTTTTGTAAAACCTGCTAAGGCCGGTGATAGCTTGGGAGTAGATGAGCATTCATTAGCTAATGACTTACCTCATCTTCAAAGCAAAATTGAAGATTTGATAGCCGAAGGCTATGATGATATTCTTGTGGAAGAATACATAGCCGGTCAGGAATATACCGTGTTGGTGGCCGCTAATGTTGGTTCTGTTGGCTGCAAGGCACTAAGTCCTATTGAGTATCAATTCCCGAAAGGGTTTAAATTTAAAACCTACGCCCTAAAAACTTCGGAACTACATACCGATGTAAACAAACCCTGTACAAACAAAGAAGTGGAAGCCAAATTAAAATCGGCTGCCGAAAAAATCTTCAATGGCTTTTCAGGAGTTGGTTATGCTCGGTTAGATTTTCGGGTAAATGAAGATTTAGAAGTCTATTTTCTTGAAATCAATTTCACCTGCTCAGTTTTTTATGAAAATGGCTACGAAGGTTCAGCCGATTATATTCTTCAATACGACTCTATTGGCAAAGCCGGTTTCTTAAAACACATTATTGCCGAAGGGATTGCGCGCCACGAAGCCAAACAAAAAAAATATAAAGTAAAAGGCAACTCCATCAATGGCTATGGCATCATCGCTCAAAAGCCATTACGAAAAGGGGAAGTTATTTTTCAAATTGAAGAAACTGCACAACGCATCGTAACCAAACGCTACGTTGAAAAAAACTGGAATGCCGAACAGTTAGAGGTGTTTCGTCAATATGCGTATCCAATCTCGGATGAAGTATATATCCTATGGGATCACAAACCTCAAAATTGGGCGCCACAAAATCATTGCTGTAATCCCAATACAGTCTATGATGGGTTAAATTTAATTGCCTTAAAGGATATTGGTGCTGATGAAGAACTCACGCTCGACTATGCCGATTTGCTAGACGATAACATCCAATCTTTTGTGTGTACCTGTGGCAGTGTAAACTGTCGTAAAATCGTTTCGGGCAGTATGGAAAATTCTATTACCCAACGTGAAAAGTTTTCGTGGAAAGAGCGGATGATCATAAACAAGTCCGACTCCGACTTAAATTCGGCTGTAGGGTAACCGCTTACCATCATTGATAATAGATTGCAATTCGCCTATTTTTATAGGTATGAAAAAAAGTCTAATCCTCCTATCATTTCTATTCCTGATTTCGTCTTTATTATCAGCTCAAGAAAGTAAAAAACCTTTGCGCATTGGTGTGGCCGGTTTAACTCATGGGCACGTGGGCTGGATTTTAGGTTATAAGAAAAGTGATGTGGTAGAAATCGTTGGCATTGCGGAATCCAACCGGGAGTTAGCAGAAAAATTATCAAAGCAATATGGGTTTAGCATGGATCTCGTGTATTCGAGCCTGGATGAAATGCTGGACAAAACAAAACCCGAAGCAGTCACGGCCTTCAATTCAATTTTCCAGCATTTAGAAGTTGTGAAAGCCTGCGCCCCGCGAGGCATTCATGTGATGGTTGAAAAACCACTATCGTATCGGCTTGATCATGCTAAGGAAATGGAAGCATTGGTAAAGAAGCACAACATCAAATTACTCACCAATTATGAAACCACCTGGTATGGCAGTAATCACAAGGCATATGAATTAGTGAATACTGAAAATGCGATTGGCCCGATTCGCAAAATCGTTGTGCATGATGGTCATCGTGGCCCAAAAGAAATTGGTGTTGGTCCTGAGTTTTTAAATTGGCTTACCGATCCCGTTCAAAACGGAGGCGGTGCATTAATTGATTTTGGTTGCTATGGAGCTAATCTTATTACCTGGTTAATGAAAGGCGAACGACCTATTTCAGTAACAGCTGTTACGCAACAATTGAAACCAGAAATTTATCCGAAGGTAGATGATGAGGCAACCATCATTCTCACCTACCCACATGCGCAGGGCATTATTCAGGCCTCGTGGAATTGGCCGGTGAGTAGAAAAGATATGGAAGTGTATGGCCAAACAGGATATGTAACATACCATTGACGGACTAAACATGCGGATTCGCAAAAGTGAAAAAGATAAAGAGGTTCCCTTTGTGGCTGAGCCTACACAATTTCCGCAAGACGAACCGTTCGCTTATCTGGCTGCAGTTATTCGTGGCGATATTAAATCTGATAATGACCTCTCCTCCTTAAAAGTAAATATGATTGTGGTTGAGATATTAGATGCGGCCCGGAAATCTGCCAAGGAAGGGAAAGTGGTTTATTTGAAAAAATAGAAAAAGTTATCTCTAATCCTGTCCAATTCCAGCAACCTCCCTTGTTATTAGGTAAATCAATAACCTTAAAACAAAATCACAATGGACGAATTCATTTTAATTTTCAGACACGAGGACGGTGGCAAGAAAGCTTCCCCGGAACAAATGCAAATCTGGATGCAGCAAACCATGGATTGGATTGGAGGCATAGCGGCTCAAAACAAATTCAGTGGTGGTAATGGCTTACCCTTTGATGATGCGCGCGTAGTGCATCCCAAAAATGTTGTCACAAACGGTCCGTTTGGTGAAATCAAGGAAACGATTGGTGGCTATATTATTGTAAAAGCAAATTCGATTGATGAAGCTGTTGAGTTTGCCAAAGGCAGTCCGGTTTTGCAAGGTGATGGCAACACCGTAGAAGTGCGAAGAATTGCCAAACGTGACGGTATTCATTAAAAGTTAAAGAGTTGACTAAAAGTCTAATAAATTGAAATGTCATTTCGGGCTTGACCCGAAATCCCAATGAGTCTTATGAACGATAAGATCGCGACTCAGAGGCCGCGATGACAGAATGACTTTTAGTCAACTACTAATTCGCCATGAAATCTGAATTAATCCCACATCTTTTCAGAACAGAATTTAGAAAGATAACGGCTGTGCTTTGCAAGCACTTGGGGATTGAGCATCTGGAAACCGCTGAAGATATTGTGAGTGACACATTCTTACTAGCGGTAGAAACCTGGAGCTATAAAGGTGTGCCTGAAAATCCTGCAGCCTGGCTTTATACGGTAGCAAAAAACAAAGCCAAAAATTATCTTCAACGGAACATACTCTTTAATCAAAAAATTGCTCCCGAATTAAAATCTACTTTATCCAACATTGAGGAAATAGAAATTGATTTGTCTGACAAAAATATTACAGACAGTCAATTGCAAATGCTGTTTGCGCTTTGTCATCCATCCCTTTCTGCGGAAGCTCAAATAGGATTGTCACTTCGTTTACTTTGCGGATTTGGAATTAATGAAATTGCCGATGCTTTTTTAACGAATAAAGAAACAATCAACAAAAGATTGTTCAGAGCCAAAGAAAAACTTCGAGAGCAAAAAGTACCCATTGAATTCCCCACTCAAGCGGAGATAAACAATCGGCTGGAAACAGTTTTAACAACCTTGTACTTACTGTTTAGCGAAGGATATTATTCCGAAAGCAATGATCGCGTTTTGCGAAAAGATTTATGTCTAGAGGCAATGCGATTGACTCATCTACTCATAGAAAACGAGCAAACAAATAAACCGCAGGTAAATGCGCTGATTTCGTTAATGTGTTTTCATGCTTCACGGTTTGAAGCCCGAAAAAATGAGCAAGGTGAATTAGTTTTATACCAAGATCAGAACGAATCATTGTGGAATCAGGAGTTAATTACAAAAGGCGTTTACTTTTTTAAACAGGCATCGCAAGGAAATAAACTTTCAAAATATCATTTGGAAGCAGGCATTGCCTTTTGGCACACTAACAAAGAAGACACAAAAGAGAAATGGGAAAACATTCTTCAACTGTACAATAAATTACTGCAAGTAGAATACTCACCGATGGCTGCCCTTAACCGAACCTTTGCACTTTCAAAAGTAAAGGGCAAGCAGGCAGCTGTTGCAGAGGCCGAGAAATTACAGTTAACCAACAATCATTTTTATTTTACCCTGCTGGGCGAGTTATACTCACCCCTCGACAAGGAACGAGCAAAGATAAACTTTAGCAAAGCATTACAGCTAGCCAAAACCACCACCGATAAGCAAACCATTCAAACCAAAATTGACGCTTTATAAATAGATGAGGTAGGAAGTAAGGGTAACATCTTGTATTTTCATTTATTGAACAAACTTCAACCTACCTATGATTAAGCAAAAGTTCTCTCTTCTATCCATCGCATTAACAATTCTCTTTGCCACGGCTACGCTTGCGCAAACTTTGCCACTCGTAAAACCGGAAGAGATTGGATTTTCGAGCAAGCGATTAGAACACATCGATGAAATTTTCAGTGGATTTGTGAAAGACAATAAGCTTGCCGGCAGTGTTATTCTGGTGGCACGCAAAGGAAAAGTAGGGTACTTCAAATCCTTTGGCTTTCGTGATGTGGAGACAAAATCAACCATGAAGAATGATGCCATTTTTAGAATTGCCTCGCAGTCGAAAGCCATTATTAGTGTAGGGGCGATGATTCTTCAGGAAGAAGGAAAGCTCTTAATTCAAGAACCAGTTAGTAAATACCTTCCTGAATTTAAAGAAACAAAAGTAGCCCAGAAAAAAGCCGAAGGTGGCTATGAAGTTGTAAAAGCAAAACGACAAATCACATTACGCGATTTATTGACTCATACCTCAGGCATCAGTTACGGCTATGGCTTAGCTGCTCAAGAGTGGAGTAAAGCAGGCATTCAAGGCTGGTACTTTGCCGACCGTGATGAGCCAATTGGTGAAACCATAAAACGTATGGCTGCATTACCGATTGATGTACAACCCGGCACGGAGTGGGTATATGGATATTCTACTGACATATTAGGAGCAGTAATTGAAAAAGCTTCTGGAATGCCGCTCGATCAATTTTTGAAGACACGCATTTTTGATCCGCTTGGAATGAACGACACCCATTTTTATGTACCCAAAAATAAAGTGGATCGACTCACTACGGTTTATTCACCCAAAGAAGGTAAGCCATTGGAAGCCGCTCCCACTGCAGGAACCATGGATAGTCAGGGTGCCTACGTAAATGGCCCGCGAAAAAGTTTTTCGGGGGGCGCTGGTTTGCTTTCTACTGCTACTGACTATTATCTCTTTTTACAAATGATGGTAAATAAGGGTGAGTTGAATGGCAAACGTATACTCGCCCCAAACACAGTCGATTTAATGACGATAAATCATTTAAGTGATGACATCAGTTTTCGTCCTGGTCAGGGATTTGGTCTTGGCTTTAGTGTCGTGATGGATAAAGGCCAGCGCGGACTTCCTGGTTCGGTAGGCGAATATGGTTGGGGCGGTGCGTATGGCTCAACGTATTGGGTTGATCCAAAAGAAGAATTGGTGGTAGTTTATTTCACGCAAGTAAGGCCATCCTCCATTGCCAATGATCAGGTGATGTTAAGAGCGCTTATTTATCAAGCATTGCTGGATTAGATTTTCTTGCGGTCATTGCCTGCCTGCTCCGCCAAGTGGCGGATTTGGCAAAGGCAGGTGGGCGAGTAGCATCACAAAACCATTTTGTATTCAAGCAAACGAGACCCGCAATCTCAATGAATTGAAATAATCATAAACCTTCAAAAAGATTCCGGGACACGCCAGTGTACTGATTTAATTATTAGAACAATTCAAGGAGTCTGTTATTTTTAAATCCATTGAATCTGTGGCTAAGAAATAAACTACTTTTTCTCAATCGTTGAGTACAATTATTGTTCTTACAGGAAGAAATAAAGACGCAATAAATGAATAGCTATTTATAGAACAGGATTTAATTTCGAAGCAGCTAACGTGCCATTAGCAAGCCCAAGCAACCAACGTTGCCGATCTTTTTCTTGCCATTCGTTAATGGGTGGCGCTACTTCAGTGCCATCAGCAAAATAAATAATGGTCATTACCTCGCGCATAATAGAAGATGAATTTCCGGGCGCTTTGTGGAGGGTAAGGCCTGCGTGAAAAGTAGCATCCCCCGCATTCATCTGCGAAGGCATAAACACCGGATATTTCTTTTGCGCTACATGTTCATCTAATGCTTTTTCCGATTCATCAGAAATTTCCAGATTTTTTACCAGTCCATCTTTGTGTGAACCTCCGGCAAAGGTAAGCATGCCCATACCGGGAGTGATATCGATTAAAGGCATCCACATGGTAATCGTATTTTTTGTATTGAGTGGCCAATAGTATTGATCCTGATGCCAGGGAGTAAAGCCACCACCCGGTTCTTTGAAAAGTGCCTGATCATGATACAGTCGAACTCTTTCAACACCCATAAGTTGCGCAGCCACAGATGCAAATTTTTTGGCCAATGTGAATTCCTTCACCTGATCATCTTCCTCCCACAAATTCATGGTTTGCAAAAAAGCTTTTCCATAGGTATCGCGATCTTCCATTTTGCGTACTTCCGGATTTAGTTTTTTTACAGCACCCAAAATCAAGGGTCGGTAGTGTGAGATTTCATCGGCTGTAGCCAGATTCTTAATCAAGGCATAGCCATTTTGTTGATAGGCATTAGCCTCTTCTTTAGTAATATCAAAATTCTGATGAAGGGAATTCATGGCAGATTATTTTATGGAAGATACTCGCTCGTGTAAATAAAAGCAACAATTGCATGTTTACAGGAGTCTAAGACTAGCAGCTTCTTGGCTTTTGCAAACATCAGATAGTCACAATCCACTATATTTAGCCTATGAATTGGCTTCACGGAAAAAGTATCGTTGTTATTGGTGGCACCACAGGCATAGGCCTCTCTGCAGCAAGAGCCTTTATACAGGAAGGTGC
>CAWBCB010000154.1:0-4273 GCA_963787095.1 uncultured Cytophagales bacterium
TGCGAACCTCTACAGCACGGATAAAAAACTGGAGGAAAAATTCTTGTACAATTATGCTAACGTAAAAATGATTCCTGAGATAAACAGGATTCATGGAGTTGGTAGAACAAAAATTTTAGGAAGTCGCACGTATGCCATGCGCATCTGGTTAAATCCGGATCGCATGCGCGCGTATAGCATCTCCATTGAAGAAGTAATGAATGCATTGGCTGAGCAAAGTATTATCGGACGTCCCGGAAGAATTGGACAAAGTTCTGGTATTAAAGCACAATCGCTGGAATACGTTCTTACTTATAAAGGAAGATTCAGCAAGGCTGAAGAGTATGAAGGTGTTATTATTCGCGCGAATGCAGATGGTGAAAGTATACACTTAAGAGATATTGGTAGAGCTGAATTAGGGAGTGAATTCTTTGACATCTATTCAAATTTAGATGGTCACGCTTCGGCCGCGATTGTGTTAAAGCAGAACTACGGTAGTAATGCGAGTGATGTAATCAGAGACATTAAAGCGAAGCTCGAAGAAATGAGAGCTGACTTCCCACCAGGAGTTGATTATAAAATCAGTTATGATGTATCAACCTTTTTGGATGCATCGATCGAACAAGTAACGCATACGTTGCGTGATGCTTTTATACTTGTTGCATTAGTTGTGTTTATATTCCTGGGTGATTGGCGTTCCACATTAATACCGATTCTGGCTGTTCCTGTTTCGTTGATCGGAGCATTTTTTGTGATCCAATTTTTTGGACTTTCAATCAACCTGGTTACACTCTTTGCCTTAGTGCTTGCAATTGGTATTGTGGTGGATGATGCCATTGTGGTGGTGGAAGCCGTGCATGCCAAAATGGAAGAAGAGCATTTGAATCCTTACAATGCAGTAAAAAAAGTTATGGGTGAAATCAGTGGCGCCATTATCGCAATCACAATGGTAATGGTGTCTGTATTCCTACCTATTTCCTTCATGACGGGTCCCGTAGGAACATTCTACAGACAATTCTCAATTACCATGGCCAGTGCTATTGTAATCTCGGCCTTGGTAGCGCTTACATTAACTCCGGTGTTGTGTGCCATGTTGTTAAAGAATACCCATGGGCAACCGAAAAAACAGAATCCTTTAAATAGATTCTTGACTAGTTTTAATAGAGGGTTTGATAAAATTACAGGAAAATACACGGGCTTATTAAAACTTATTGTAACCAGAAGATGGCTTACGTTTGCAATCCTGTTGGCTTTCTGTGCGGGGATATTTTTTGAGAATCAAATTTTACCTGCCGGATTTATTCCGAGTGAAGACCAGGGTACTATTTACGCCATTATCCAAACACCTCCCGGATCAACATTAGAAAGTACCAATCAAGTTTCTGAAAGGCTTCAGAAAATTTGCGAAGAGATTGAAGACGTTGAGTCAGTATCTTCATTAGCTGGGTATGAAATCATGACGGAAGGAAGGGGTTCAAATGCTGGAACCTGTCTTATCAACTTGAAAAACTGGTCTGAGCGAGAACACTCCGTAAAGGAGGTGATGGAAGAATTAGAGGAGAAATCGAAAGACCTTGGAACCATCGTAGAATTTTTTGAACCCCCCGCCATTCCTGGGTTTGGATCATCCGGTGGTTTTTCATTGCGCCTTATCGATAAGAACACGGATACTGATTATCAGGAGTTTGATAAGGTGAATAAAAAATTCATGGATGACTTGCGAGCTCGTGCTGAACTAACTGGTTTGTTTACATTCTTCGCAGCCAATTACCCACAGTATGAATTGGTGATTGACAATGAGCTCGCCATGCAAAAAGGAGTATCTATTGGCAGAGCCATGGAGAATCTAAATATCTTAATCGGTAGTACCTATGAACAAGGCTTTATCCGGTTCGATCGTTTCTTTAAAGTATACGTTCAATCTGCCCCTGAATTCAGAAAGCTTCCATCCGATATTCTTAATCTGTTTGTTAAAAATGATCATGGTGAAATGGTGCCTTACTCGGCTTTCATGAAACTTGAAAAGAAGCAAGGCCCTAATGAAATCACCCGCTTCAACATGTACAATTCAGCTGCCATTCGAGGGCTCCCGGCCAAAGGATTTACTACTGCAGAAGCTATTCAAGCGATCAGAGAAGTAGCCAAAGAATCGTTGCCAAAAGGATATGGCATAGACTGGGAAGGACTTTCTTATGATGAAGCGCAAAGAGGAAATGAATCCCTTTATGTATTCCTTATCGTGTTAGCCTTTGTGTATCTGGTTTTAGCAGCACAATATGAAAGTTTTATTATTCCACTCGCAGTAATTTTCTCACTTCCAGTTGGGGTATTTGGTTCGTTCATGTTGCTCAAACTAATGGGATTGGATAATGATATCTATGCACAAATAGGGCTCATCATGTTGGTTGGTCTATTAGGAAAAAATGCCGTGTTGATTGTAGAGTTTGCCGTGCAGAAACACCGGCATGGTGCAACTATTTTGGAAGCAGCCATTGAAGGAGCTAAAGTACGCTTCCGTCCTATCTTAATGACCTCCTTTGCATTTGTTGCGGGATTGATTCCACTTGTTATTGCAAAAGGTGCTGGAGCCATTGGCAATAGAACCATTGGAGGTTCTGCCTTAGGCGGTATGTTATTGGGAACCATCATTGGGGTACTCGTTATTCCCGGACTCTATTACATTTTTGGAACCCTGGCGGACGGTCGTCAATTGATTCGTGATGAATATGACAGACCATTATCTGAAGAGCCACAGCATAAAAATAAACACAACCATACTGCAACCGAAAATGAATAATAAAATCATAAATGTCATTGTAGGAGTAATCTTCCTGTCGGTAATTTTTTCGGCTTGTACTCCTGAAATAGTCAGTAAGACTGAAAATACAACAACTCCTGCGAGCTTTAATAACTCGCAGGATACGACCAATACGGTAAGCATAAAATGGAGAGATTATTTCACCGATCCAAATCTGATTGCCCTGATTGATACCGCGTTGAGCAATAACCAGGAGTTGAATATCACCTTGCAAGAAATTGAAATTGCTCGCAATGAAATCAGAGCCCGCAAAGGAGAATACTTGCCATTCGTTGGTTTAGGTGCTGCAGCCGGAGTTGATAAACCCGGACGTTATACCAGTAAAGGTTCCAGTGAAGCTACTACTGAAATTATGCCGGGTATGGAAACACCTGATCCTTTGCAAGATTATATGGTAGGAGCTTTTGCCACCTGGGAGATTGACATCTGGAATAAGCTTCACAATGCAAAGAAATCTGCCGTTAGCAGATACCTGGCTACCGTGGACGGGAAAAATTTTATGGTAACTAATCTGATTGCTGAAATCTCGAATTTATACTATGAATTACTGGCGCTTGATAATCAATTGGCGATTGTAAAACAGAACATCGAAATTCAAAGCAATGCGCTTGAAGTAGTGAGGATGCAGAAACAAGCGGCTCGTGTTACTGAACTTGCGGTGCGCAGGTTCGAAGCTCAGGTACTCAATACGAAAGGTCTGCAATTTGGTATTCAACAAAATATTACTGAAACTGAAAACATGATTAATTATTTGGTGGGCCGATATCCTCAACCTATTCCCAGGAACGCAGAGACTTTTGTCAATTTAATTCCCAACACCATTTACGCTGGCATTCCATCACAATTATTAGAAAACCGACCTGATGTTAAGCAAGCTGAAATGAATCTGGCAGCAGCCAAGCTGGATGTTAAAGTAGCTAAAGCAAGATTTTATCCTTCGTTAGGTATTTCAGCCGGCATTGGATTTCAGGCGTTTAATCCATCCTATTTAATCAAGGCTCCGCAATCATTGTTGTATTCGTTGGCGGGAGATTTAACTGCACCGTTGATTAATCGAAACGCAATTAAAGCTGCCTACTACAATGCAAATGCTATGCAGATACAAGCTGTTTACAACTATGAGCGCACACTTTTAAATGCGTATGTTGAAGTTGCCAATCAATTGTCGATGATTAACAACATGGAAAACACCTACAACTTAAAAGCACAGGAAGTAGAGGCACTCACTCAGTCAATCGATATTTCAAATAATCTGTTTCGTTCAGCAAGAGCTGATTATATGGAAGTGTTGTTAACACAACGCGATGCACTGGAATCAAGATTTGATCTCATTGAAACCAAGAAGCGACAAATGAATGCTATGGTTAATATTTATCAGGCCTTAGGGGGCGGTTGGAATTATTAGAAGTTCCACGTTAGACTGAGCTCTGTTGAAGTCCGTGTCGATAGGCTGATGACAAGTTTAAAAGATAGATT
>CAWBCB010000155.1:0-8550 GCA_963787095.1 uncultured Cytophagales bacterium
TTGGGTACCCTGGCGCACCGAGCCCGCCACGGCAGGCTCGTTTCCGGATCAGGTTCTCGAATTTCTAGCCAGTGGCCTGGCCGTGGTGAGTCAGTGGGTCGACGAACTTGTGCCGCTGGCCCCCGCGGGCGTTCGCCTGGCCAGAAACCCCACCATGCTTCTTCAATGCTGCGAACTGGCTCTGGCGCAATCTGAGGTGCACCGTTCAGCCGAGCAGCGCCTGGCTCAACAGTTTCTGCGAACACGCAGTTGGGAAGCTTGCGCCAAGCGGGCGATTGCCCTCATGCAAGCGCACACCGACCGTTAGCTAGCACACATTCCTAAAAATAGGGGGATCTATCTGGAAAAGTCGACGTATTTCGTGCGAAAAGTGGCATGATGCTCCGCTTTGACCGGGAGTGGCCCGACTGTCTTCCACACCAACCCGATGAATGCATGACTCATGCCCTGATCGTCGAAGACGATATGGATTCCGCCGCCACGCTCAAGGAGTTGATCGTGAGCGAAGGTCTCACGGTATCCACCGCTTCCAACCTGTTTGATGCCCGCAAGCAGCTGGTGCTGCAGCCGCCGGATATCGTGCTGTTGGATTTGCGACTGCCCGATGGAAGCGGCATGGACTTGTTCAAGGACCCAGAGCTGCTGGCGAATTCGGAAGTCGTGCTCATCACCGGCCACGCGAGCCTGGAGACATCCATCCTCGCGCTTCGGCTCGGGGCAGTGGACTACCTCGTCAAACCCTTGAACTTCAAGCATTTGCAGGGTGTGCTTTCGCGCGTGACGAAACCCGCCGTGATGAAAGCCGAGGTGGCAGATCTGACGGCAAAAATTGCCACCAGCGGTCATTTTGGTCAGCTGTGGGGGCGAGCTCCGAGCATGCAGCGGGTTTACGAGCAGATTTCCAGAGTGGCGGGGACTGGGGTCACCGTGTTCATCACCGGCGAAAGCGGCACCGGCAAGGAAGTGGTGGCGCAAACCATCCACGAACTGAGTCGACGCCGCAAGATGCCGTTCCTGGGCGTCAACTGCGGCGCCATTTCGCCCAATCTCGATCGAGAGCGAAATCTTCGGACACGAAAAGGGCAGCTTCACCGGCGCAGAGCGCCAGCATCAGGGCTTCTTCGAGCGTGCGGCTGGCGGCACCCTGTTTCTGGACGAAATCACCGAGATGCCACTGGACCTGCAGGTCAAGCTCCTGCGTGTACTGGAGACTGGGCGCTTCATGCGCGTGGGCGCCACCCAGAGCCAGGAAACGGACGTCCGCATCGTCGCCGCCACCAATCGCTCGCCCATGGAGGCGGTGACACAGGGTCGCCTGCGCGAAGACCTGATGTACCGCCTCAATGTCTTTCCGATCGAGCTGCCGCCGCTGCGTGAGCGCTTGTCTGACGTGGGCTTGCTCGCGGAACACTTTCTGCGTCAAATCAACGAACAGGAGGGACGGGTCAAGACCTTGACGCCCCAGGCGCTGGAGCAGCTCTCCCGCCACCATTGGCCAGGCAACGTGAGAGAGCTTCGCAACGCCGTGCACAGGGCCTACGTGATGGCCCACGATGATCAAATCGACACGCAATGGCTTCCGCCCCCCAATCACGCGCCAGAGCCAGCTTGGGCGGCGGCGTGGAAGTAGTGAGGCGAAACAGAATTTTGATTGTTGGTGGAATTGGTGCCTCCGGAGCATTGATCATTCTTGGTTTATTCTACCGAAATTCCAGACAGAAAAATCTATTGGCAGAACAAGAAAGAAAATATCAGCAAGAGCAGATAAAATATTTAGAACGGCAACAACAAGTTGTGTCTTTGCAAAGCATGATCAATGGCCAGGAGGCAGAACGCACCCGTATCGCAAAAGATTTGCATGATGGCTTAGGCGGATTATTCTCAACCGTAAAAATGTATTTCAGCACGCTACAGCACGATACTCCAATGCTAAAAGAAAATGATCTTTTTCAAAAAAGTTATTCGATTGTGGATACTGCATCTGTGGAGGTAAGGCGCATAGCTCACAACATGATGCCTGAAGTGCTGATGAAACTTGGATTGGTAAATGCGGTAAAAGACTTATGTGACAATATAAGTGCCGGAAAATTGCTAACGGTATCGCTAGAAGTACACGGAATGAATAAGCGGCTTAATGCCACCACTGAAATTATGTTGTTTCGAATTATTCAGGAGCTGTTGAATAATGTTATTAAGCATGCTCAGGCAACCCAAGCCATCATTCAATTCATCCGAGAAAACGAACGCTTAAGTGTGATTGTGGAGGACAATGGACTGGGTTTTAATACACAAGAATCAGATGAACGGAATCATTCTGGTATGGCCACTATTAAAAGTAGGGTTAATTATTTAAATGGAAAAATGAGCATAGATTCAGAAAAAAATGTTGGTACAACAATCATGATGGATTTTTTAATTAACGAATGAAAGCTGTAACAAAAATATTAATTGTGGATGATCATCCGTTGGTGCGAGATGGCATAAAAACTATGTTGAAGGATGAAGCTTCGTTTCAAATCATTGGTTCCAGCAAAACGGCTGCCGAGGCGCTTGATTTTTTGGCAGACGAAGTTCCGGACATTATCCTTCTCGACATTAGTTTGCCAGATATGGATGGATTGCAATTGTGTGAAAAAATAAGGGTTAAGAATAGGCACTCTAAAATTATTGGACTTACTTCTACTAATGAAGCGGGTATTATCACAGGGTTATTGCAACGTGGTGGAAACGGCTATGTGCTTAAAAATATGGAGCGATCGGAGTTGCTGGAATCTATTCGCACCGTGCTAAGTGATAAAGTGTATTTGAGTGCGGCTGCCAATGATAAAGTATTAGAACAGTTTCAGAGGGGCAAGCCTACAGATAATTCAATTGTGCTTACGCGAAGAGAAAAGGAAATTCTGCTGTTGCTGGCTGATGGATTGACAGGACCTCAAATTGCTGAGAAACTTTTTTTAAGTCCCCTTACGGTGGAAACGCACAGAAAAAATTTGTTAAGAAAGTTTAATGCGCATAGTGTTCAGCTGTTGCTTAAAATCGCGCGTGATAATGGATTGTTATAATTTCAACTATTTCAACATGAAAAAACTAGTAACACTTTTCATAATTTTATTGGGTGCGAATCCTTCATTCGCACAAACTCAAACCTTCGATATTGTTACGTACACTCCGCTTACTGGCTGGAACAAAGAAATCAAGGACTTTGCGGCCTCCTACTCCAAAACTAACAACAAAACAAAAAGTTGGTGCCGCATTACTATTTATAAGAGCATCAAAAGCAGTGGTGACCCTGCTACGGATTATAATAGTGAATGGAATGAACTCATCGTAAAAAATAATTATGGGGTAGCAACTCCACCAAAGCCTGAAGTGGAAATAGAAGATGGCTGGACTTCCAATTCAGGAGTTTCTGTTTTTAAGTTTGAGAACAAAGAAGCCTACTCACTGCTCAGCACAATTTCTGGCTATGGCGTGGAGGTGAGTATTATGGTGTTGATGAACAGTCAGGAATTTATGAAGGATGTGGAGAAGATGCTTGGCTCATTGGATTTGAAAAAACCAGATATACAGCCTATTGAAGTTGAGGATAAGACAACGCAACCGATTCTGCCAACACAACCTGCGATAACCAAGGCTCCCGGTAATAATGGAATCTCTATGTCCACTACCAACTTTGATGACGGTTGGGTAGCGCAACCTTTTGCTGATTATGTGCGCGTAACAAAAGGAAACATTACAGTGCTGTTGCACTATCAGGTTGAAATTACGGAAGAGTTACGCAATACAGGTGATGTTGAGGGTAATTTGTTTGATCGGTTCATGCAACCACGCTATACGGTTAGCAACATTCGAAAATATAATAATGAGAGCTACTGCTATTTTTGTGTTTATTTCTATGAGGCGGATGTAATTGAAAAATCCACTGGTAAAAAATATCATGCCGGGTTCAGGATATTAACGGAAAATGGTAGGTCGCGCTGTATTGAAATTCTTTCGCCTTCAGCACAAGAATTTCAGAAGGAATTTCCCAATCAGGAAAAAATAGCTGCACTAACAGGATATAACAAGTTCGCTATTACACAGGCAGATTTGTTAGGAACCTGGGAGGAAAGTGGTGGCTCATATGTAAATATGTATAGCACAACGACTGGCGCCTACGCTGGCATGAATACAGCATCATCTGCGCATAAGTTCATTTTTAAAAGTGATGGTACTTACTTCAGTAATCACAAAGGAGCTATGGGTATGGTAGGTAGCATGTCTTTTTTTGATCAGAAGTATAATGGCACTTACATTGTAACTAATTGGGATTTAACAGCCACCAAAAGATTTGAGGGAAAGACGGATGTGTTTTGGGCCGAGTTCGAAGCTGTGCACGGTGGGCGCGTGTTACATTTTACAGATAAAACTGCTTCAGGAATGAAGTATCATCTTGTAAAGACTGAATGAGGAAGAATTTGAAAATTGAAGCAAAATAAACCTGCTCTTCTTCCTACCTTCGCCCCATGGCTGATAAAAAACTTTTTTTGCTGGATGCGTATGCATTAATCTATCGTGCACACTTTGCCTTCACTAAAAATCCCCGCATCAATTCAAAAGGACATAATACCTCAGTGCCATTTGGATTTACAAATACCTTACTGGAAGTAATTCAAAAACAAAAACCAACTCACATAGCCGTTGCATTTGATACCGCAGCACCTACGTTTCGTGATGAAATATTTAAAGAATACAAAGCCACCCGTCAGGAATCTCCCGAAGATATAAGAAGCGGAATTCCAATCGTAAAAGAAATTATTCGCGGCTTTAACATTCCTATTTTGGAATTGGATGGCTTTGAAGCAGATGACATCATTGGCACCATTGCCAAGCGAGCGGAGAAGGAAGGCTTTGAAGTTTTTATGATGACGCCCGACAAAGATTTTGGTCAGTTGGTTACTGATAAAATTAAACTTTACAAGCCGGCTTACATGGGCAACTCGGTGGACATCATGGGACCGAAAGAGGTGTGTGAAAAATGGGATATAGAAAATGTGTCGCAGGTAATTGATATCCTTGGTTTGCAAGGGGATACATCGGATAATATTCCAGGTATACCTGGAGTGGGTCCAAAGACTGCTGCTGATTTATTGAAGAAGTATAACACAGTTGAGAATGTTGTTGCTCATGCCAGTGAACTAAAAGGCAAACAGAAAGAACGGGTAGAAGAATTTGGCGATCAGGCCATCCTTTCAAAACAGTTGGCCACCATTGTTATTGATGTGCCGGTAACCTGGAGTGAGGAAGATTTGGTGTATACCGGGCCAGACATGGATAAGCTCAAACCAATTTTGGAAGAGTTGGAATTTAAAACCATGATGCCACGTATTTTTGGTTTGCCATCATCACCCGGTTCATCCAGTACCGATTCATCTTCATCACCTAAGGCTGCGCAACTTTCTATGTTTGGGCTGGCAGAACCAACGGATCAGGTAGTAGAAAAAAAATCTTTTGATAGTACTACTATTTCTTATCAAGTTATTGATAAGGAGGATGCGCGTCAAAATCTTATCCAAAAACTTAAAGAACAAAAGGAATTTTCATTTGAGGTTATTACAACAGACGCTGATAATTTTGATTTCGAAGCTAAAGACTTTGTCTTTTCATGCCTACCTGGAGAAGCCTTCTTTATTTCAATTACAAACGAAACGGCTTTAGAATTTAAGGATGTTTTTGAGAATGAAGGGATTGGTAAAGTTGGACATAACATAAAGTCATCCGTACTCGCATTAAAGAAAATAGGAATTCGTATTCGCGGTAAGCTGTTCGATACCATGCTTGCGCATTACCTGATTGAACCTGAAGCTTCGCACGATCTTGGGATTTTATGTGGCCAGTATTTGGATTATCAGTTAACTACCGAGAAAAGTAAATCAGTTGAGGAAGTATGCGAACGCATCGATAAAGTACTTCAACTCAAACAACCTTTACACCAGGAACTTGAACGAAGGGGACAATGGCGTTTGTTGAATGATGTTGAAATACCATTGCTTACGGTGTTGGCCACTATGGAGTTTGAAGGAGTAAACATTGATGAAGAAACATTGAAATGGATGTCGGACGCGTTACGTACTGACAGTCACAAAGTGCAGAAAGAGATTTTCGCAATTGCAGGCACTGAGTTTAACATTGCCTCGCCAAAACAATTAGGTGAAGTGCTGTTCGACAAAATGAAGTTGCTGGATAAGGCTAAGAAAACCAAGACTGGTCAATATGCAACAGGAGAAGAAGTATTGGTTAAGTTGGCTGATGAACATGAAATCGTAAAAAAAATTCTCGATTTTCGGGAGTATGAAAAACTTCGCTCTACGTATGTAGATGCCTTGCCAAGAATGGTAAGTAAGTTTGATCAACGCATTCATACCGATTACAGACAAGCTGTTGCTGCTACGGGCAGATTAAGTTCAAACAATCCCAACCTTCAAAATATTCCTATTCGCACCGAAAAAGGGAGACAGATTCGCGGGGCGTTTGTCCCACGCAGTAAAGAGTACCTCTTCATGTCTGCCGATTATTCACAAATTGAATTACGCATAGCCGCATCCTTTGCAAAAGACGCAACCATGATTGAGGCCTTTCGCACCAAGCGCGACATTCATGCTACAACAGCGGCCAAAGTTTTTAAGGTGGCACTTGAAAAGGTAACACCCGATATGAGACGCAAAGCCAAAGAAGTGAACTTTGGAATTTTGTATGGAAGCACCGCCTTTGGTCTTTCGCAAAACCTCGGCATTTCACGTACTGAGGCTGCTGAAATTATTGAATCGTACTTTACGGAATTCTCGGCTATTAAACGCTATATGGATGATTCCATAAACTTTGCCCGTGAGAATGAATATGTAGAAACAATTTTGGGAAGAAGACGCTACTTGCGCGATATCAATTCAAGAAATATAACAACACGTGGTTTTGCCGAGCGCAATGCGATTAACGCACCCATTCAGGGAAGCGCAGCTGACATTATTAAGATTGCCATGATTTTAATTAATCGCTGGCTGGAGCGTGAACAATTAAAAACCAAGATGACCATGCAGGTGCATGACGAATTAGTATTTGATGTCCATAAAGACGAGCAGGATTACGTGAAGAAAAAGGTAATTGAGCTTATGCGCTCGGCTGTTATTCTTGATGTGCCCATGGAGGTGGAAGTAGGAATAGGAAAGAATTGGTTAGAAGCACATTAAGAAATTGGAATTCCTTAATTCTGTAATATCAAAGGTTATTGATAATCTTTAATTTAAAGCCCTAAGCCTAGTACCGATGATTAAGAAAGCTCTTGTTGTATTGCTCATTTGTTTATCCGGATTTCTTCACGTTGCTGGCCAGAAAATTACACCCTCTCCGTATTTTACTTTTGGCAAAGGGTTGGGCATTATTTCTCCTGATAGTTTATTTCTATTGAATATCAGGTTTCGAATGCAAAATCGGGCTGCTTTTCGCACGGAAGGTGTTGATGATTTAAGTATTGATCAGGTAGAAGCTCGGGTGCGAAGATTGCGTTTAAGACTCGATGGGTACCTGTATGACCCACGGCTTACGTATCTTATTCAATTATCATTTTCTCGTGGTGATCTTGATTATGAAGACACAGCTTTCCCAAATATCGTGCGAGATGCTATGATTATTTATGCAGTGAACAAACACTTCTCTGTGGGGCTTGGCCAAACAAAATTGCCTGGCAACAGGCAACGTGTTAATTCATCAGGCGATCTTCAGTTGCCCGATCGATCGATCGTAAATGCAACCTTTAATATTGACCGTGATTTTGGAGCTCAGGCCTATTATAACAACTACATTGGAAAGTTCTATTACGTTTTGAGAGGAGCAATTTCTAGTGGCGAAGGTAGAAATATCAGTAGCTCGGACTCAGGGTTAGATTATACAGGTCGTCTTGAACTTTTACCGTTTGGCCCATTCACAAATGGTGGTGATTATTTTGAAGGAGATTTGGCAAGGGAACCGAAACCAAAGATATCGTTTGGGATGACGGCATCGCATAATGAAAATACAACCCGAACAGGCGGTCAGCTTGGAAAGTTTCTGTACTCGCCAAGAGATATAAATAGTCTAATGGCGGATTTTTTGTTTAAATATAACGGATGGTCATTAGCATGTGAATGGGTGCAACGAAACTCACCTAATCCCATCACTACAAATGTTGATGGAGATATACGTTACGTCTTTGCCGGATTTGGTCAGAATTATCAAGGGAGTTATCTGTTTAAAAACAATTACGAAATAGTTGGTCGTTACTCGCAGGTTACTCCGTACCAGAAAATTCAAATGCTGGATGATCAAACAAAGCAATTTACAGTAGGAGCCAGCAAGTACCTGCGGGGTCACCGTGTAAAATTTCAAAGTGATATTACACTAGAAAAAAATGAATGGTTGCAAGGAACAAATGCTAATACCGATAGTTGGATTGTCCGTTTTCAAATTGAAGCGGGTATTTAAATCGCTTTTTAGAACCCTACCCATTCGTTCCATTAATATTTAGAACGCGAGAATTAA
>CAWBCB010000156.1:0-19160 GCA_963787095.1 uncultured Cytophagales bacterium
ACCGTGTCGATCCGGAATCAATTCGAAAAGTAGTTCGTGCCTATGGTAAAGTGCAGCCCAACCTGACTCAAACATGAGACGGGGTTTCCAGATGAGAAGACTTTATTAAGTCTTGTGAAACAGGGATTGCCAAAATATGGAATGCAAGGAGTGGGGGATGGAAAAGATTCTGAAGGCTCAGACTGGATTATAAAAATACTCGAAGAAAAAGATGAACGTCCACTATGGATTTCCGTTTGGGGAGGCGCGAATACCCTGGCGCAGGCGCTTGATAAAATCAAGAAAACTAAAACCAAGGCAGAAGCTAAAAGATTGATCTCCAAACTTCGTGTGTATACCATTTCCGATCAGGACGATTCGGGTATTTGGATGAGGAACAACTTCCCAGAGTTGTTTTATATTGTTAGTCCAGCCGATGATTACGGCAGCGCGACATGGAGTGCAATTAATACGTTTGTAAAAGGTATTAATAACGAAACGATTAGCAACAGTTGGCTCGCTCAAAACATTCAACAAGGTCATGGCCCACTTGGGTGTTGAGTATCCTGATGTGGCGTGGGGAATGGAAGGTGATACACCATCATTCTTGAATTTAATACCAAACGGACTTAGTGATCCAGAGCATCCGGAGTGGGGTGGTTGGGGTGGCCGGTACGAACTGTACAAACCAGATTTCGCTAAACTTAAGAAAGGAAGTTCAGGTGTTCCCTTTGAACCTGAGACAAGAGAAATCTGGACAAATGCAATTGATAGTTATACACCCTTACATACCGAGCGAATACGGACGAGCGACTCGCAGAGACACTGCAACCTTTACCAACAATAAAGCCTCGTTGTGGCGTTGGCGCGATGACTTTCAAAATGATTTTGCTGCGACGAATGGATTGGTGCACAAAACCGTATGGGGAAGCTAACCATCATCCGGTAATTGTATTAAGCCATCCAGAGCAATTCACTGTAAAATCAGGAGAGGGGTTTAGTTTGGATGGATTTAACTCTACTGATCCTGATGGGGATAATCTTAGTTTTTTATGGTTCCATTATCCGGAGGCAAGCTCTTATAAGAAATTAATAAATGTTGGAGCAGAGAATGTGCACGGAGTGTATGTGACCGCTCCAAAAGTTGAGAAAACGGAAACGCTGCATTTCATTCTTAAACTTTCGGATAAAGGAACACCGTCATTAACACGGTATAAACGAGTAATCGTGACGGTAACTCCTTAAGTAGTGATTTTTGAAAAACTAATGCTCAAAAAAAACCAAGGATGAATTATGAATCAACCATAAGGTAGGAATGTCAATTGATAAACACTTTTTAATCCAATCATGACTTACTGCACAACGCAAGCGCCACCAGCACACGCAGCTTCAGCTTGTAAATCAGTTGCATCATCGGGTTCATAAATGGATGAAAGGTTAATGTTCTTTAGTGATTTTTCAAGTTCCTCATAACGCTCACGGCTGATGTCTTCAAAGGGAGGTTGTTTGTAGTTGCCATTGTCGTAAGGAAGAACACTAAGCCCATTGTAGGAAGCTTTATTCTCCCACATCCATTCGCCAATTTCTTTCCATTCATTTTCTTTAATGGATACCGTAGCAGATACGTTGTTTGCATTGTAACCTAATCTGTACCCATTTCGAACCCATTCTAAATTAAAGGATTTTACTCGCTCAAGCATTTCCATAGCACTTTCAGTTCGAAGGATGCTGTTGTCAGGAGCTTTTTGTGGAATGCACACGATAGCTTGCTTGCTATTAAGAAGATCATCCTCCAGCAACTCGGGATGATTGATTCGTAAGTACTCATAAAGTGCTTCATTTTTTCCGATTCTCATTCTCCGTAAGTAGTAATCGTTATGCCACGCATGGATACCGGATGATGTACCAAGTACTAATGAACTTGTGCCGGATGGCTTGATGGTAGTGCAACGTGCAGCAAATTCAATTCCTATTTTCGCTGTAATCTCTACGTTAATATGCTTCACCTCATCGGCTGCTTCCTTCAAATCAAGTTTAGAAACTCTTCCACTCGCTATTCCGGTCATTCCAACGCCAATTAATGCATCTTGTTCGGTAGTTTGTTTCCATTCTTCGCGCAAGTAATGAAAGTCCGTAAACCCAGCCTGTAGGGTTCCAAAAAAACCTGCGGCACGTGCACGCGCATTTAATTCTTGCTGAGACTCAACATCTGAAACATTTATTTCGCAGAGGTTACAGAATTGAAAAGGACGAAGAGCAATTTCACAGCAAGGGTTGGTTCCCCAGTCGGGATGGTTGCTGAAATAAAAACCTGGTTCGCCTGTTCCTGATAGTTCAATCTTTTTCCAAAGATCAAAAAACTCTTGTTGTGTTGTTTCTTCACGCGAAAGAACCGCAGAATTATTGGCGCGGCCTCTTTGCTCATTTAATTCCCACCAGTTGCCAAACTTACACGTAAGCATTTCTTCATCATCCAATGAGAACAGAGAAATCATGGCAGACCTGCGTATTCCTCCAGCCAACACAGCATTAGCAATGTGGCACATAAGGTCATGGCATTCGAGGGAAGACAATCGTTCACCGTTTTTCTTTCGGTCTAGAATTGCAGTAATGTGCGCATGACAAACCTTTAATGGCTCCGGGCCTGGTGCTTTGCCACCGGCAGTAACAAGCCGTGCCCCTTTGGGCCTAATGTCAGAGTAATCAAAATCAGGTAACGTGCGGCTTTGTCCAAAATATGCTTTCATAATCATTTTGATGGAGTCGGCCCAACCTTCAAGACTATCACCAATTAAAAATCTTTTTAGTTTTTCGGCTTTCTCAATAGGAGGTAGCTCATTGATATGATGTGTTTGCACAGAAAAACCAACACCAGTTCCTCCTAATAGTAAGAACATGGCTTCAGAAAATGATCGAATATCATCTACGGGCATGTAAGCACAGTTATAAATGCGACTGTTGTTTCTTGTGATGGAAGGACCCGCAAATTGCATGGCACGCATGGAAGGCAGTACTTTTTTCTGAAGTACCCAATCCATGTTTTCACGAATTTCGTTTTCTAGTTTAGGATATTTTTCAATCATCATATTTTCATATCGCTCACATATCTCTGGCCACAATTCTCTTCGTTGCAGTTCGGGAATGTACCGTGCATATTTCATGTAGATCACTATGTTGCTGAGAATTTCCTGATTGAGTTCCATGGTTGTAGTGTTTAGGTTAATGAAGTTTAAAAAATAGTTACTAGTTGAGACGTTCGATGAAAGATTGGTATTCGTCATTTTTTCTGTTTAAGAAAATTCTTCTATGTATTGAGGCTCATTGGCAGAAATGGATTTTGGTTTTCCATTTGTAAAATGAGATACCTGAATACCTTTTACACTTTTCTTCAGATTTTTTCTTCGTGTTGTAATAAACCAGGCTAATGGAATTACACCTCCCACAACAAAAATGGAACCTCCAATAATGCGCATCCAGGTGAGAGTTTGAAACGTAGTGCTATCAACAAACTGACTACTTCGTGCAAACCATAATCCGTTTTCGAGAACTGCATTGAATTGTAAGATTCCGGCTGGGAATAAATCCAGGAGAACCATTAACAAGAGGCCAACATTGATTGACCAAAAGGCGCGATTAACTAATCGCTTATTCCAGGAAGCAGGTTCAAACAATAACTGACAACAAAAAAGAATCCCCGCTAAGGAGAGGTTGCCATATACACCCATCAGGGCAGCATGACCATGGTTTACGGTAAGGTAGGTTCCGTGTTCATAGTAGTTTGCGATGGGAAGATTAATGATAAATCCTAATACACCAGCACCGAAAAAATTCCAGAAGTTAACACCCATCAGAAAGAGAAATACTTCAGTGAATCCAAAGCCAAGATTTGATTTTCCGTTTTTGTTTTTCTCAAGGCTTAAGGGTAGTTTACTAAAACGCCAGGCTTCTAGCGTAAGTAAAACAAGAGGAACAACTTGCAGGGTGGAAAAAACTGATCCTAAAGCCATGGTGAAAACGGGTTTGGCATTCCAATAAAAATTATGAGAGATGCCAAGTAAGCCAGAGCCAAGAAATAGGAGAGTGGCTAAATAGATAACACGGGTTGCCGCGCGAGCACTCACTAAACCCATCAGCACCATGAAGTACCCAATCAATATAGTAGTGAATACTTCGAAGAAGGCCTCGGCCCACATATGGACAACCATCCATCTCCAAAAGTCTGCTATTACAAAATTAGTTTCTGGAGTGAACATGAAACCAGATCCCAATAAAATCAAAATACTTACGGTAGCGTAGACCAACCAATTGGGAAGTTCCCAAGGTTTTTTTAAAGTCATAACAGGTCTTAGTCCTCTGAATAAAATGATAACCCACAAAATAAAAATTACATACAATAGAACTTGCCACAGTTTTCCCGGCTCAAGATATTCCCAACCTTGATGGCCCAACCAGTACCAATTCTCTCCGGCTAATCCTTTTGGGCCAATAAAAATTCCGGTAAACCCACCGGCTACTAAAACCACAATCATCCAAAAAATTGAATTGATCAAAGTAAGTTGATGTCGTGGTTCTTTGGGTGATAATAGGGGCATCACAAAAAAGGAAGCTCCTATCCAGCACGCAGAGATCCACAAAAGTGAAAGTTGCACATGCCAACTGCGTGTGATTGTTATGGGAAGCGGCTCGGAAATATCAAAACCCCAGAACGAAACGAATCCCACAAAGTCATGCACGGTTAAAATACCCGCCAATACTTGAACAGCAAATAGAAGAATAGCAGCATAGAAAAATTTGTAGGTGGCACGTTGGGTGGGAGTAGGGTTAAATGCACCCACACCAAATTTTGTCATGAGTGGGGGAGCATTTTTAGTGAATGTTTCATCATCTAATTTCTCAAGCCTTCCATGATAATAAAGTACAATTCCCAAACCTAAGATAAGTCCTAACGATCCAACAATGCTCCAAAGAACTACAGCCGAACTAGGCGTGTTACCTGCAGAAGGATCAAAGGGCCAGTTATGCGTGTAGCTGTAATTTTTTCCAGGTCGTTCTACTCCGCAAACCCAACTACTCCAAAAGAAAAAGGCACTGAGTTCTCTTATTTCATTTTTATTGGTTAAGTATCCTTGAGGTTTGAAGGACTGTTCACTATTTGTGGTGGTGAATACCTCAACGTAATATTCGCTAAGCGCATTCGCTGCAAATACCTGCGCATTGGTAAGTGCCACTGAATTGTCAACTTCGGAAAAGTGATTGGCTTTAATTTCACGTTTCACCATTTCAGAAATACCATATTGCTGAATTGTTGGATCATCTGATTTTGAATTGGACTCACGATAATACTTCGTCATATATTCAGCCGTCAAGTGAAGTGCTTCTGCTGAATAGTCAGGGCCGCGATAGGCGCCATCCCCAAACATACTTCCATATTCCATCAACGCATATTTTTGAAATACACCCTGTCCTTTCATGATATCTTCCTTTGTAAATATCTTTTTACCATCCGGGCTAACAAAGTTGGGGATAGGGGGTGCCTCGGTGTACGTATGAGTACCAATCATGATTACACCGGCCATGCTTATCGTAAAAATGATTAGCAAGGGAAGCCACCAGTTTTTCGGCTGCATTAAGAACTGAATAAGATTAGGTTGTTTCATTTGACGCTTGGATTGAGACAACACAAACGTAATAAAAGACAAATTAATCTTTATATAATAGAGTAACAAATTTCACTAAAAAGATAAAAAAGTCTTTAATTAAATAATTTTTTATGGGTTAATCCAGATATCGAAGGATTTAGTGGGCAGCCGGAATATGCTGATTTATGGCTCGGAAATTATTAGATGGAGAAAATTAGTTCTTGCAAATTAATATGGCCATTCAAAGATTGGCTTTTGCACTATTCTATGTTTTACTGATTGGAGCAGGAATATTTCGATCCATTTGGCATGACTGGTAATGCTGAACCATTTACTAAAATGACCCTAACGCCCCCTCTTCTTATCTATTTTTAGAAACGTTTTTCCACTGGCCAATTCTTTGGCGAGATCTTGAATGGTTTTTTCCTTCATGATCTTCCGCAGGTGTTCTTTGTATTTTTTGATTTCATTGTGAATAGGGCAGGGAGATGCATCAGAACATACTTTTAGCCCTAGCGAACAAGAATGCAAAACATCTTCGCCATCTATTGCTTTCACAATTGCATTTAATGGAATGGGGTTGGCCTTGGGATCTAAATAAAATCCTCCGTTGGGGCCTTTTATGGAAGAAATGATTTTCTCTCTGGAAAGTGTTTGAAGAATTTTTGCTGTAAACGGCTCTGGAGAGTCTATTTCTTTGGCTATTTCTTTGATCCCTAATTTGGAACCACCAACACTTTTAATCGAAATATACAATGCCGCTCTGATGGCATACTCACAAGCCTTTGAAAACATAGCTTAAATTAATCTATTAGAATGGCCTAATTACACAAAAATATTAATTGGAACAATTGACACTAACTTAATTTGAGACTTTGGCCAAATAGGTCCCAAGCAATTCTGTAAGATGTCTTTCGGCTTCATCAAGATTCTGATTTATTTTAGAGCCTAATTCGGCAAACTCCTCACTTACTTTGCTTGATAAATCGCGGTAATAGGAAATTCCTTTAATAAGGTTTTCATAAAAATTATGAATGTAAACCTGTTTCCTTTTGTCTACAAGCGCCTTTCCTTCCTGCAATAGTTCGCTCCAATAAGTAACATACAAGGATAGTTCTTTCACAAACATGTGAGGGCGATCAATTTGTTGGATGATGTTGATGCGTCCGTAAATATGATCAATCATTTTTTGTAAGGATACAATTTCTGTAAAGTAGGCGATGTTAGGGCCTGGGCAGATATTGACAGCATCCAATTTTTTGAAGGGTACAGTCTTATATTCTTTCACCGCGGCATTGCTTAAACCAATACAAAGACATTCTTTGTCTAATACATCTTGGAGCTGTTCTTTGTATTCTTGCTCGGGCAACCCTTGCTCTTGTAATTGTTCAATTTTTCTTTTCTGATAAACCCGGGAGGCCGTGCAGATGGGTTCTTTGGTAAATTCAGTATTGGACACTAAGAATTTTTCAGTGCATGGACTGCCCGGTTTTCCCTTCGCTATTCGGTCTAGTTTCTCCTTTTCGCCTGTAGTACCTTTTAGATAGTGAAAGCGAACGCCTAATGGAGAATTTTTGCTGAGAATGACATCCTGTTCTTTCGCTTTACTTAATAAGTGCAAGGTGTTCTGGTCTACCGTGGTCGCTTCGGGAACCAGCAAAAAGGGAGTGCCCCAACCCGTGCCATCTACTCCATAATAGCTATTGAGCAGTTCACTTTCCGCATGAGTTCCTATCCCGCCTTGTACAGTGATTTTTAAACCATGAGGCTTATCAAAAGCTGATTTTCCTTTTGAGAGGAGTGATTGATTATAGAGTTCGTAAAGTGCACACATTAGTTCCTCTTTTTTATCCTTAAACTCCTGCAAGATTGGACCAATCAAATAACCATCTGTTGCAAAAGCATGTCCTCCGCAATTCAACCCAGACTCAATTCTAAATTCACTTACCCAAAGCCCTTTCTTTGCAAGCATTTTGCCCTGAATTAAAGCCGACCGGTAATCGGATACCTTGATCACTATTTTTTTCTCAAAATGCCCATCACGATCAGCATCAAATGCCGTGAGTTTCTCCATGTAGTTGAAAAGGCGAGGATTCATACCAGCAGAAAGGATTACTGATGAATCGGTAAGGTTACTATTTGCATAACCGCGCAAAGCTGAAACTGCATCTGAGCCATCTTCAACAATATTTCCCTGTTCGTCAAGATTATTTTTATCCAGTTTGGTCATGATGTTCACATCAATACATCCTGGTTGAAGTTGATTCTTTAGCCAGCTCTCTAATTGTTCAATCTCTTCTTGATTATTCAGATCGTTGAGCCTGCTAAATTCTTTTTTCAAAGGGCTATGATCAGGCAACATTTCGAAATACTTATTCAGATCTGATCCCGCTTCAAAAGCAGAAGCTTTTATTGCATCAACCTTTTGTTTGACAATTACTTTTACAAGATTCAGATAATCGGTAATTCGTTTGGCACGATAGTCTTCTTCATTAGAGTTAATGGGTACATACGGCAGGCCAATGGATGGAAAGTAATGGCTCCTCATTTTCTCCACCAAATTGTCTTCAATAATAGAGATGACAGATGAAATTCCGAAATGAGCTACTTTGATAGGCGTGTCAATTGTATAGGCCAAACCCATGACGGGAATGTGAAAAGTGTGTGGGGTTGATAGTTTCATATATCAATTTTAATATTCGGGCAAAGATAAATTAAATAAAGATAAAATAGTCTTTTATTAAAACTTTATTCTAATTTTGAGGCACTGCATGAGCAGGATGTGAAAACACCTATTAAAACAAACGACTATATGGCACATTTTTATGAAGTAAATATTAATTGGACTCAAGATAGAAAGGGGATTATGTGTTCGCCTGACATTAATTCCAATCTAGTTGAAAAAGGATGTGTGGAGGTGGCAACACCACCACAGTTTAATAAAGGAATTCCTGGAATATGGTCTCCCGAACACCTATTTACGGCAGCCGTAAGTAGTTGTCTTATGACTACTTTTCTGGCGATAGCGGAAAACTCAAAACTTGAATTCACGGCATTTGCTTGTTCATCAAAAGGCAAGTTGGAACAGGTAGATGGAAAATTTTTGATGACGGAAGTAATTCTTGAACCTGTAGTAACCATTGCCAATGAAGAAGATCAGGAAAGGGCGTTGCGAGTACTTCAGAAGTCCGAGGCTGCGTGCCTTATTTCAAATTCGATAAAATCAAAGGTAACAATGATACCTCTGGTTAAAGTTTTAAGAAGGCAGGTCGTAGCCTGATTATTTTAAATAAACATTATGAAAAACATTTTAGAAAAAACCATCAGTGAGTTTGTTGCGGAAGATTATCGTACTGCTCAGGTATTTAAAAATCACAAAATTGATTTTTGCTGTAAGGGAAATCGCAGTATTGCTGAGGCTAGTGAAAGCAGAAAACTTGATGTGAATAAACTACTGGCGGAAATTGAATCTGCAAAGCAGGACAAACCGAGTAACACTACGGAGTTAAAAAATTGGCCATTGGATTTATTGGCTGATTATATCGAAAAAATGCATCACCGCTATGTGGTGGAACAAATCCCAATCCTGAAACAATACTTAAATAGACTTTGTCAAGTTCATGGTGAACATCATCCTGAACTATTTGAGATTAAAGAGGAATTTGATTTTTCTGCAGAAGAGTTGTCAAACCATATGAAAAAGGAGGAACTCATACTCTTTCCTCATATAAGAAAAATGGTAAAGGCAATTGCAAATAAGGAAGAGTTAGAAAGTCCTCCTTTTGGTTCGGTAGAGAATCCTGTTCAGCTAATGATGGACGAGCATTCCGTGGAAGGTGATCGGTTTGCCAGAATATCTGAACTCAGCAATAACTACACGCCTCCATCTGATGGGTGTAATACCTATCATGTAGCATTCTCCTTACTACGGGCGTTTGAAGAAGACTTGCATCTTCACATTCATTTGGAAAATAATATCTTGTTTCCGAGATCCATTGAACTTGAAAAGCAACTTATGCTTGTTTCAATTTGAGATACTTAGCGAAAATGAAGGTTTAGTACTAAACCTTCATTTTCTGAATTCTCACAGCATTTAGTATTGCTAACAAAGCAACCCCTACATCGGCAATCACTGCTTCCCATAAGGTAGCTATACCGCCCGCCCCAAGTAGGAGTACAGCAATTTTTACAACCATGGCCATGGTAATATTTTGCCATACAATGCTGCGGGTTATTCTGCCAATTTTTATTGCCGATACAATTTTTGAAGGCTGATCATTTTGAATAACAATATCAGCAGTTTCAATGGCAGCGTCACTACCCAGACCGCCCATGGCTATTCCCGCATCGGCCAAGGCGATAACGGGAGCATCATTCACGCCATCGCCAACAAACGCGATGATTCTATTTTGATTCTTTAGTGTTTGAACTTTTTCTACTTTTCCTTCCGGGAGTAAATCTCCAAACGCCTGATTAAGTCCAAGTAAACGGGCAACTGAGTCAACTACATTTTGCTTATCGCCCGAAAGCATAACTGTTTTAATTTGAAGTTGATGCAGTTGGGTGATGGTTTGTTTCGCATCTTCTTTTATTTCATCAGCAATGGTAATGTACCCCGCATACGTATTGTCAATTGCAACCACAACAAGAGTATCTGCTAGTGAATCAATTTCGGTGGGGTAGGGTACATTGAATAGTTTCAACAATTTTGTGTTTCCCGCCAGAATTGTTTTGCCATCCACGATTCCTTTTAATCCGTGACCTGAAATTTCTTCAACGTTGCTTGAGTACTTGTTGTAGCACCTGCATATTCTACAATGGCTTTGGCGATGGGGTGTGTTGAGTTTTTTTCTAATGCGGCCGTTAATCTTACTAAATCTTTCTGATCAATATTTTCTGAAACGACTTGTTGAACGTTGAAAACACCTTTAGTTAAGGTTCCGGTTTTATCCATCACCACGGTATCAACTTTAGTCATTACATCCAGGTAGTTTGAACCTTTAAATAAAATACCATGTCTTGAGGCTAATCCAATGCCACCAAAATATCCCAGCGGAATGGAAACAACCAACGCGCACGGACAGCTGATTACCAGAAATACCAGCGATCGGTAAAACCAGTCATTGAAAACGTAATCACCCACGAAAAAATAAGGAAGAAAACATACAGCAACAGCCAATGCAAAAACTATAGGAGTATAAACTTTTGCAAACCTGCTAATGAATAATTGGGTTTGTGACTTTCGGGCAGTAGCTACTTGCACCAATTCTAAAATTTTGCTCAACTTACTGTCGGTAAACAATGCTTGCACTTTCACTTCCGCCACGGTGTTGAGATTGATCATTCCCGCAAAGACATCTTCTCCTTTTGATTTTGTATCCGGTTTGCTTTCCCCCGTAAGGGCAGCTGTATTGAATGAAGAACTTTCAGAAACCAACTCTCCATCGAGCGCAACTTTTTCTCCGGGTTTAATCTGAATGATTTCATTTAGTTCAACATCTTTTGGATGCACCACTTCTACCTTTCCATTACGGATAACTGTAACTTCATCGGGTCTAATATCTAATAGCGCTTTAATGCTTCGTTTTGCTTTACTCACGGCCGAATCCTGAAACCACTCTCCAATAGAATAAAATACCATTACAGCAACACCTTCGCTATAGGACCCAATCGCAAACGCACCAAGGGTTGCTACGCTCATCAAGAAAAATTCATTGAAGAAATCAAATCGCTTTGCTTTTCGAAAAGCTAATCGCAAAACGTTATAACCACTAAGTAGATAAGCAATCAGATAAATAATGAGGTTGGCTGGATATGCAGGATTGAAATGGAATCCAAACTCCAGCACGAGCATAATGATCAGGATAACCAACGACAAAAGTAGTTGCCAATGGGTTTTCCATGCAGATGCACTTGGTTGAGTGTGTGAATGATCGTGATTATGTTCGTGCGACATTTAATACGGTTTGTTAAAGTTTCAATAGCCAGAGTAATAGCGTACCAAGTTAGAGTTTACTCAAAACAATTAATAAATCTGGAGCATTCATAAACTGGGGATGCTGAAAAGTGATTTCATAGTTACTATTCAAAAAACAGAGCGTTGGATAGGATACTTTTTCTTTTGTGCGAGCTAACTGCTCTGCCAGTTCATGAATCCCTGTGTTATTTCCAGTGGGTTTATACTTAAATATATTACCAAGCATGGTAATGTTTCTTTTTTCCTCAGCATTAAGATAGATGAAGTAGAAACGTTCGTTGAGGGTTGAGATTACCTCTTTGTCTTGCAGCGTGGTGTTTTGCATAGCAGCGCAATACTTACACCAATCTGTATGGATAAAAACAACTACCGGCCGGGCTTCCTTTTTTTGTAAGCTATCAAGCTGTTCGAATTGATATGTCTTTAACTGGGCATATCCTTGTTGTATAGTCAACAGAAAAATTGAGATCAGGATAGTTCGATGTAAATCAACTTTCATCGTACTGTATATCTAAATCCTAAAAATCCCCTAATACCTTGGTTGGCTGCATACACATAGGTGGGATCAAACGTAAGCGCATTTGGATTATCTGGAGTAGGCACCACCTGGCCATCAGGACCAAAGACTACATTTTTATCAAACGGATCGAACGACCGTGCGATGCTATTAGCAGCGGGAGTAAAATTGAGTAGATTTTTAACGCCTCCGTAAAGTTCCCACTGAGTACCTAATCTTTTGGTTAGTTGTATGTTTTGTATACTCCACCAGGGTGAATAGGGCTCCCTATTATCCAGGTCCCCCAACAAGGGAAGACGCATGGGGCCGTATAGATTTCCTGTATAATCAATAGTGACTTCAATGGCAGAGAAAGTATACCCAACATTCCACACACCTTGCACCGATTCAGTAAGTAGTTGTCGGAAACGTTTTCCATTTTCTTCCACCGATACATCCATCAACGTAGCACCTGCCAGTATTTTTATTCCACTTTTCCAGTCCACATCCACATTGAGTGAAATACCTTTGGATACCGAATGACCATCCAGGTTACTATAAATAATTTTATTCGGATCAGTCTCATAATCGGGTAAGATGCGATTCGTAAAATACGTATAGAAGGCACTGCCGTCTAATGATATAAAAGTATTGCCCTGCGTATAAATCTTCTTCACAAAGTTAAGATTGATGTTCCAGGAAGTTTCTGGTTTCAACGCTCCAACAAATTCCACTGTTCTTGCTCCTGTAAGGGCCGCATGATCTTCCGTAAACACGTTGGCCACTCTATATCCATTACCTGCACTGATGCGCAACACATTCTTTTTGTCTGGCGTATTCCATTTATAATTGATTCGGGGGGTGAAGATGTTCCCATGAATGCTATTGTAATCGTAGCGCATGCCTAGCAGGATTCTATTTGTTTCATTCAAGCTGATTTCATTTTGAACAAAAGCTCCTGGCAAGTGAATTATGGAGGGCTTGTTTGTGATGTCATCCGAATTGAAAGTTGCCGGAGTATTGTCATCATAATAAGTATAGCGATACGCGGCACCCACCAGCAGGTCGTTGTTTCCTATTTTTTTGTTCCATGAAAACTGTCCAAATCCAATATATTGATCGGCCACATAAGGATTGTTGCCGTATACCGAGTTTTGACTATGTCCGTTGGCACTAAATTGAAAATTGATTAGCTCCTTTACGGGAAGTTGGTAGATCCCGAAGGTTTCCCACCGACTCGTGTAAATACTTTCTCCATAAATTTCATCACCACCCCGAAATGCTTTTGACCATTTCATATCACCGCCCCAACGATCTTCATATACATACCGCCCGGCCAGAGAGAAAATGCGATTTTCTTTACGTTGAAAACTAATCTTGTTAAAAACGGAAATCCGGTTTTGTAAGGTGAGGTCGGTAAAGCCATCATGATTGTTGTCAATCGGGTTTTGATAGTTGAAATAATTGATCCCTAACAGGGAAGAGGCTTTGCTGCCCAATTTATATTTCACGCTTACATCGGTATTAATCTCGCCCCATCCGGTAGCGAATATATCTATTGCCGTTAACGGAGCCGAAGAAGGTTGTTTGGTAATGATGTTAATCAAACCGCCTACCGCTTCAGAGCCATATAAGGTAGAAGCAGGGCCTTTTACTATTTCCATCCGCTCGATAAGCGATTGCGGAATACCCGTAAGACCATATACGGTTGATAAGCCACTGACAATCGGCATACCGTCAATCAACACCATGGTATAAGGTCCTTCCAGTCCATTTATATGGATGTCGCCCGTGTTGCATACGTTACAATTTAGTTGGGGCCGCACGCCATTCACATTTTGAAGTGATTCAAAGATGGAAGGTGTTGGGTTGGCCTTGAAAAATGCTTTGCTGTACACTTCTACCGGCACCGGACTTTCCGATCGTGAGACTTCCTTCATCGTGCCTGAGATCACTACTTCGTCTAATGCATTAGCTTGTTCGACTAATTCAAAGTTGATGGTCATGTGCTGACCTGACTGAATTGTTATCGTCTTTTTTTGAGTTTCAAAACCAATTGAAGACACAACCAACGTGTAAACACCTGCAGGAATATTGTCGATGCGATACGCTCCGCGAACATCAGTGGCATTGCCAAAGAGTGGTTCCTTGCAGCCCCACATTAGCAAATTCGACAGGATCACCTACGGAAGTAACAGTGCCAGAAATACTGCCTTGTGCAAATGCAAGTTGAAGAGGAAACAACCCAATACTAAAAACTTGAATGAACCGATACATTGTATTTATCAATACCTAAATGTGTTAATTAGATTTACAAAATTAAAATGTTAGATGTATCTAACAAATTAATTTTAATAATTTAATGATGAAATGTTATTTTTGATTGAAAATGAAGGTATGGGCTCTCTAACCGAAGAAAATTACATTAAGTCTGTTTACTCCTTATCGCAGGCAACAGGGGAGGTGATTGTGTCTGAGCTTGCTAAAAAGCTGCAGGTAAAGCCACCCACGGTTAACAGCATGATGAAAAAGCTGGCGCTGAAGAAATGGGTGGTGTACGCCCCTTACAAAGGCATTAAAGTAACAGAGAAGGGAAAGAAGGAGGCACTATCGATTATTCGCAGGCATCGCTTGGCTGAATTATTTTTGGTGAATGTGATGAAGTTAGGCTGGGAAGAAGTGCATGACATTGCCGAACAATTAGAGCACGTAGAGTCGAATCGATTTTATGATCGCATCGATGAAATGTTGGGCTATCCAAAATTTGATCCACATGGCGAACCGATACCTGATGTAAACGGAAAGATTTTAAATGACAAACGGATTCCCCTCAATCAGGCAAAAGAAAATGCGACTGTTAAAATTGTCGCTGTCGCGGATGACAAGAAATCTTTTTTAGATCACTTAAATGATAAGGGACTTAAGATTGGCGAAAAGGTTCTTGTAAAAAGAAAAGAAGCGTATGATGGGTCGGTGGTGTTAATCAATAAATTGAAAGTGGAGTTGATGATTACGCATCAGGTGGCGGAAAGGATTTTGGTTGAGGAGTAAAATTTCCGCTCTTCGAAGTTTAGTTATACTTTATATACTCATCTCATTATTTTTCTTTCGTTCTTTTTGTCTTAGACACAAAAAGAACCAAAAAGGTCAAGGCAAAAAAATGCTTCCCCGCTCATTCCAACGCACCCCCGCTTTTTTGCCGGGCCACCGCGCTTGAGATTTCAAACTGAGATTTATCAATTGATAACGAATGGTATTGAGGTCTGTAATTATGAATCAATTTGTCTAATTACTATCAAATGAAGTTTGGAACAGTTAGTGCGCTGGCCTGAACGAAGGGCGAGGGTGTGTGAGAATGCGGGCGGAAGCATCCTTCGTTCTTGATCTTTTTTCGTCCTTTTTTGTATCAAGACAAAAAAGGACAAAGCAATAAGTCTTGATGCGACTAGCTATCAGAAGCAGTTATGTAAATAAGCAAGACGAAAACTTAACCCTTCTTCACCTTCAACTCAAAAACATCCGGCCGTGCATAATGCCCAATCACATCAAAATCCATTTTAGCTTTTATGATTTCGCGGTGATCAATCTCCGCAGTGATAATTCCTTCTTTATCGTAAAGTGGTCCCGCCAAGGGTTTGCCTAAAGGCGAGATGATGCAACTTCCGCCTTTGCTGGGCAACGAAGGATGCGTTTCACTGATGTAGACTTTCAAATCATCCGGATAATGATCGCGTGTTAGGTATTGATTACAACCCAACACAAAACAGCGACCTTCGCAGGCAATGTGTTCCATGGACGATTGCCACGTATCGCGACAGTCTGCAGTGGGGGCAAGGTAAATTTCAATTCCTTGTTGATACATAGCCGTGCGCGCGAGCGGCATATAATTTTCCCAACAAATCAAGCCACCAATTTTTCCAAGCTTCGTATCCAACACATTGAGATCGGTGCCATCGCCTTCACCCCAAAGAATTCGCTCGGCAGCAGTAGGTTTTAGTTTACGATGTTTATGAGCAAGCACTCCTTGCGGAGAAAAGTATAGCAAGCTACAATAGAGTGTATCGCTTACCGAATCTTTTTCGGTAACGCCCACCACCAGCCAGGCTTTTGTTTCTTTAGCCGTGCGGGCAAGCAAATCTGTTTCCGGTCCAGGCACCACAACAGCGTTTTCCCAATAACGCAAAAACATTTCGCGACCATCGGGTGTGCGACCGCCTACGGTTGTTCCAAAAATTAATCCTCGTGGGTAGCCCGGAATAAATACTTCGGGAAATAAAATCAACGCAGCTTTTTCTTTAGCAGCCTGATGCGCCAGCGTTTGAATTTTATCTACCGTTTGTGCTTTATTAAAGAAGACCGGTGCGGCTTGCACAACAGCAGCTGTAAAAATGGGTGGAGTTTCCATGAAGAGAGTTAGTGAAACTTAAAAGTAAAGAATGTTGAGGTAAAAATTAAGGTAAGATTAACCGCAGAGTTCACAGAGATTCGCAAAGGAAAAATGACATTCGTTGCATGGTTTTTAGAAGATGCCCTAAATTGACTTTGCGTCACTCAGCGTTCTTTGCGGTTAAATGAATTGCTAACCACAGAGTTCACAGAGGGTCACAGAGAAAAAATGAAAGATAATTAAATTGGCTTTGCGCTACCAACTCCCATGGTCTGTGTCTTTACAGTCCATTATTAATATTAGTTGTTTCCGATCTGTGAGGACACAGACCGAGGATTAATTAAATTGGCTTTGCGTTACTCAGCGCCTGCCTTTGCCGAAGCTACACTATGAGAAACGATTCGTGTAGCGTGGCGGACTATGCGCAGGCAGGTTCTTTGCGGTTAAGTACAAATTGGAGTGGTTTTAGATCATACTCTATTATAACCAACTAAGTCATGGGTACCCACGAGAATTACGCACAGGCTCTTTTGCACTTAACATACCTCCTAATCTGGTCAGATAGCGAGATTTGCGGGGAAGAGATCCATTATCTTGATAAAATAAAGGAATCTGAAGGCATCAGTGATGAGGTATTTACTCAGTTTAATGATTCCGTAATTGGGAAAAATGGCCGGGAAATTTACCAGACCGGGATAAAAATGGTGAATGACTGTCCTGCAGAATTTAAAATCAGGGCGTTTGTAAAATTATTTCAGTTGGCTAATGCCGATGGTGTTTTCCACGTAAAGGAAGTGCGACTTTTATTGTATGCTACCAAACTGGCTGATCTTGATTTTGAATCCATTATGGCTGAGGTGAAAAAGGAAGCTCGTTAAGCTTATTAACCGCAGAGAGCGCAAAGGTTCGCAAAGAACGACCATAAAATGTCTTTGCATTCTCAGCGTCCTTTGCGGTTAAATGTTTTTAGATTCAGAGTTTGTATATTTAACTCTCTTTCCAAAATCTAATCCTTATGATGAAAAAAATTCTAATTGGTGTTGGCGTGCTATTCATAGGCTTTCTCGGCTTTCTTGGATACACCGCCATGTTTCCTAAAAGTCCCCCAACCACAACTTCGTTTAGCGATAAGGGACTTGATATAAAAGTTACCTACTCTCAACCTTCCAAGCGCGGAAGGGTAATTTTTGGTGAAGAGAAGGATGGTGCTTTGCAACCATACGGTAAATACTGGCGATTGGGTGCTAACGCAGCTACCGAAATAACATTTAGTAAGAACATTACCTTTGCCGGTCAGCCGTTGAGTGCTGGAAGTTACCGCATGTATGCAGTGCCTGGGGCAACCTCTTTTAAAGTAGGTCTTAATTCCGAGATAGGAGTTTACTTTGCCAATGAAGAACCTGATTATACCAAAGATGTTTTAACAGTAGACGTTCCCGTAACGAGCGCACCCACTGAAACTGAAAAATTCACCATCAACTTTTCAAGCGACTCTGTAGGTGTTAAGATGGATTTTGTTTGGGATAAAATAATGGTGCGCGTTCCGATCACGGTTCAATAACACAATGGCTTTCATAAAACGGAATTGGGTATGGTCGTTACTGGCCATACTTATTTTTTTGGGAGTAGCCTATTGGCTGATCGGTAGAATCCAATACCGGAATAATGTGATGGATGTAGAAGACTACGAACCCATCTCCACGCTAAAAGTTCCTGAACATAAACTCACCCGTGCTAAGTTTCCCTTCATTGATGTGCATAACCATCAATGGACTATGCCTGTTCAAGACCTTGATAAGTTGATCGTGGAAATGGATTCGCTTAACATGGGTGTGATGGTGAACCTCAGTGGCTTTCGTGGAAAATATTTGGAGTGGTCGCTCGATAACGTAAATGAAAATTATCCCAATCGGTTTATTCTTTTTCTAAATATCAATTTCGAAAATCTGGATGACGAAGGATGGCCGAATGAAACGCTGGCCATGATGGACGAAGCCGTGAAGCAAGGCGTGCGCGGCTTAAAAGTGTATAAAGGATTAGGTCTTACCGATGTAGACAACGAAGGAAATCGAATTGCCATTGATGATCCACGGCTTGATCCCATCTGGGCTAAGTGTGGCGCGTTAGGCATTCCGGTGTTGATTCATTCCGGTGAACCCAGTTCCTTTTGGAATCCGAAAGACAAGTACAATGAACGTTGGCTCGAACTAAAGCAGGAGCCAGGCCGCTACCGCGATCCCGCCAAGGTGCCATCCGTTTGAAGCAAGTGATGGGCGAACAACATCATGTGTTTCGCAAACATCCCGAAACAAAATTTATTAATGCACACCTCGGTTGGTTTGGCAATGATTTGGAACGGCTCGGAAAACTATTCGATGAACTACCCAATGTGTATACCGAGTTGGGTGCGGTGCTGGCTGAGTTAGGCCGCCAACCCAAAACTGCGCGTAACTTTTTAATTAAATACCAGGACCGCGTTATGTTTGGTAAGGACACGTATAAGATGGAAGAGTATTATACCTACTTCCGTGTGTTGGAAACCAGCGATGAATATTTTGATTACTACCGCAAGCGCCACGCGCATTGGAAAATGTATGGCCTTGAATTGCCCGACTCGGTGCTACGCAAAGTGTATTATAAAAATGCCCTTGGCGTGATACCGGGAATTGATAAGAGTTTGTT
>CAWBCB010000157.1:0-7299 GCA_963787095.1 uncultured Cytophagales bacterium
ATTGGAAGCTGCCCCTGAGTTTAATAACTTGCTTGAGAATCCATTGTTGGTAAAGAAATTAAATGACAGTATTATTAATTGAAGACGAGCTACGCGTATCAGCATTTATAAAGAAAGGGCTGGAGGAAAATAATATTGGGGTAGTGGTAGCCTACGATGGTGAAACAGGATTGAGACTTGCGCAACGAGATACCTATGATGTAATCATACTCGATATTATAATGCCTAAAATGAATGGCCTTGAAGTGTGTGCAAAAATCAGGGAAGAGCAAGGTAATGCACCTTCCATTCTTATGCTCACGGCATCGGGTACTACCGATGATATTGTAGATGGGTTAAATACAGGCGCAAACGATTATCTTATTAAACCTTTTAAGTTTCGCGAATTACTTGCGCGTGTGCAGGCACTGGCCAGAAGGCAAATTGATAACACCCCCACATTGAAGATTGCCGATTTGGAAATGAATATCCATACCAAAGAAATCTTTCGCGCGGATAAAAAAATTGAACTTACCGCGCGTGAGTATCGCCTGCTTGAATACTTATTGCGAAACAAGAACAAAGTGGTTTCGCGCCCTGATATTTTGGATAATGTGTGGGATGTAAATCATGATTTGGGCACCAACGTGGTGGAGGTGTACATTAACTACCTCCGGAAAAAAATTGATGTGGGGTTTGAATTTCCATTGATTAAAACTGTGGTGGGTATGGGCTACATGATCAAAGAGAATAAATGAAGATACGCCAGAGATTAACCTTGTCGTTTGTATCTACGATTGTTACTGTGCTTATTATTTTTGGAGTAACCATTTATTATTTTTCATCACAGTATCGGCAAAATGAATTCTTTAATCGCTTGATTCAGCGGGTGGAGATAACTGAAAAGATGTTTCTGGAACGGGAAAATCTTTCGCCTGAAACATACGAACTAATTCGCGAACAATTTCTTAACAAACTACCGGAAGAAACGGAGGAAGTAATTGAGTTGAAGACGCTGGAGCAGGTAGCGCATGCTAAAGGATATTCTCCAGAATTTATAGAAACCCTCATGCTAAAAGAAGTGGCTTACTTTGATGCAGATACAGCGCAAGGGGTAGGAAGGATTTTTCATTTACCTAAAGGAACGTATGCGGTAATTCTTACCGCAAAGGATCGGGTTGGAATTCAAATGTTATCGCATTTATTTACCATCATTATCTTATCTCTGGTAGGGTGCATCTTTGCCGTCAACGTAGTGAGCTATTATATTTCGGGCAAGCTATTGAACCCCATATCAAAGAAGATTCAAAAGGCAAACGCCATCAGTGCAAAAAATCTTCACGAACGATTAATCGTGCACGATGCTGATGATGAGATTGGTGAATTAGCGATAGCCTTTAATAACTTGTTGGATCGTGTGGCCAGCGCATTTAATGCCCAACGATTGTTCATCGATAATGCATCGCATGAAATTCGTAATCCCTTAACAGCCATCATGGGCGAAGCCGAAGTAACGTTGGAAAAAGAGCGAACGAAAGACGAGTATGTAACCTCCATTCAATCCATTGCCATTGAAGCTGATCGGTTAAATTCTCTTGTAAACAATCTGTTAAATCTGGCAAACATCAGTTACCGCGAGTTTGCTTATAAAAGTGAGCCAATTGATTTGAGAAAATTGTTGAATGAGGCAAAACGTAAATTTGATTTTTTATCTCCAGACAACCAGATTAAAATACACAGCGAAATTTCAGATTTATATATTCTGGGAAACAGCACCCTGCTTCAAACAGCTTTTATAAATATTTTTGATAATGCAATCAAGTTTTCCTTCAATAAGCAAGTGGATGTGCGTATTTATTCCAAAAGTAGCACTGAAGTGGTGGTGTCTGTGCGCGATCAAGGACTAGGTATTCCACCAGAAGATATCCCCAAGGTGACACAACCCTTTCATCGTGCCCACAATGTGCGCCAAATTGGTGGAACCGGAATAGGAATTCCGTTAACGTTAAAAATCATTGAGCTTCATAGGGGAACGCTGGGAATTAAATCGGAACTGAACAAAGGAACCGAAGTAGAAGTTACGCTTCCAATCCTTGCGTAGCCTTTCTAATCTCTTTTTAATCTCACTCTTATTTCATTCTAATACTGCCAGGCGAGCCTTGTAGAGATAGTACTCAATGAAATTAAAGCAGTAGAGGAATGAAGATATTTTCGCAATGGAAAAGTGATTTGCCGGCAAGTATTGTGGTGTTTTTTGTGGCATTGCCGTTATGCCTTGGCATAGCAATGGCTAGTGGAGCGCCACTTTTTTCAGGCCTTATTGCAGGTATTGTTGGGGGTGTGGTAGTGGGAGCAATTAGTAACTCATCGTTGGGTGTTAGCGGGCCCGCAGCAGGACTTACAGTTATTGTGCTAACTGCCATCGAAAGAGTGGGAGGCTTTGACGCATTTTTAGTAACCGTTGTTTTAGCGGGGGTTATTCAAATAGTGCTCGGTCTTATCAGAGCCGGGGTGATTGGCCATTACTTTCCGTCTGCAGTAATTAAAGGAATGTTATCGGGCATTGGCATTATTATAATCTTAAAACAGATACCTCATGCCATGGGGTATGATGCCGATTATGAAGGAGACCTCTCGTTTATTCAAGTGGATGGAGAAAATACTTTTACAGAACTGTTAAAGACTCTTGATGCGATAACACCCGGAGCAATTATAGTCTGTTTAATTTCATTGGCGATTCTATTGCTTTGGGATAATTTTATTCCTAAAAAACGCGCACTCTTTAAATTAATACAAGGTCCGCTCATAGCGGTAGTGGTGGGTATCGTTTATCAGGTAGTAACCGCATCGTATTTTCCTGAGTTTTCATTGGGAGCAAAACAACTTGTAAACATTCCGGTAACGAATGATGCGGGCGAATTCTTTAGTCAATTTACACTTCCGGATTTTAGTTACATTTTTCGAAGTGAGATTTGGTTAACTGCCTTTACCATTGCCGTGGTGGCAAGCCTTGAAACATTGCTTTCGGTGGAGGCAACCGATAAACTGGATCCATTTAAACGCAGCACGAATACTAATCGGGAATTGATTGCGCAGGGAAGTGGTAATATGGTATCAGGATTACTCGGTGGATTGCCAATTACTCAAGTGATTCTGCGGAGTTCAGCGAACATTCAGTCGGGTGGTAAAACAAAATTATCAACCATGCTGCATGGTGTTTTCTTACTGATCTGCGTTTCCACTATTCCATTTGTGCTCAATCTTGTACCGCTTTCAGTTTTAGCGGCTATCTTATTGGTTATTGGATTTAAGCTCGTAAATCCTGCGTCCATTAAGGAAATGTATAAACAAGGCTGGAGTCAATTTCTCCCTTTTGCTACCACCATAGTAGGCGTAGTACTCACCGATCTGCTAACGGGAATAATACTTGGAATCGTGATGGCTGTTATCATTCTTCTTTATAATAGCTACAAAAATTCTCATCTCTTGCATCGCGAAGATTTAGATCAAGGAAAGGTGATAAAATTAACGCTGGCCGAAGAAGTATTTTTTATAAATAAGGGAACCATTATCAATACGTTGAATAAAATTCCAAGAGATAGTCAGGTAATTATTGATATGAGTAAATCAGTTCACATAGATGTTGATGTGCTTGAGGTAATTACAGACTTCAGGACGAAAGCAGTCGAAAAGAATATTAAAGTAAATATGATCGAGAAGGAAGGGGCACGTAAAGTGGTTCAGGAAAACCTCGAACTAGTAAACTAGCATTATGCAAAGTCGAATCTATTTTGTGGGCATAGACTTTTCACCGGGCTCTTATAAAGCAGTTCAGTACGCTATTCTATTAGCAAAAAAAATGGAAGCCATGGTGCAACTGCACCATGTTATTGATGCAGATGAAATTGCAGAATCAAATAACCACTTTGTGGTGGCAAGAAGTATTGATCATCTAAAAGAAAGGGCGGAGTCCCAAATGCGTTCATTTGCTGAGATGATTTTGGAGACACACAACGTACCCGTTTATCACTCGATCTCAATTGGCAACCCAGCAGCATCAATTATTTCTGAAATTAACAAGAAGAAACCAGAAGCTGTTTTTCTGGGAAGGAGTAACGGCAACTGTTTTCTTTTGAAAAAGGTGTTATCCAGGGTTACTGTTCCTGTTTTTATTGTTCCTAAATCGACAGAAGTACAGTCGCTATCCAACATAATTTTTGCGACCGATTTAAAACCGGTAACAACAGAGCGGTTGGGCCTGCTCATTGATTTAGTAAAACAAGATCATCAAACAGTATCAGTACTTCACATACAAACAAACCCGCATGTGAATGGTACAAATCATGAACTTACAGACAGTAAACTAAGCGAACAACTAAAGTTTAATTCACACCTGGTTTTAAAACACAGCGAACCAGTAGGGGGAATTCTCGCCCATGTAAAATCGAACAGTACGAACTTGCTGGTCACAGTTAGAAGAGAGAGGAATTTTTTCGGCCGAATGCTTTCTAAAAGCATCTCAAAACAACTGGCCATGCATGCTGATATTCCTATTCTGGTTATTTCAGAAATTCATCAATAGTTCTCTTGTTACAAAATCCTGTTTGCCAAAATCTTCTCTACGAAGGAGTGAGTGATTTCGTAAATTACAGCACTCATGAAAACCCTCTTCGATCACATTCAGCAATACGGTCAGCTAAACAAAGCCGCACAAAAAAGTTTAGAGGCGGCTTTACAAAAAGTAGAGTTGGCAAAAGGCGCTTTCTTGCTCCAAAAAATAAAGATGGCTGCACACCTTTCCTTCCGTGATTAAGAAAGCGCCTTTTGCCAACTCTACTTTTTGTAAAGCCGCCTCTAAACTTTTTTGTGCGGCTTTGTTTAGTTGACCGTATTGCTGAATGTGATCGAAGAGGGTTTTCATGAGTGCTGTAATTTACGAAATCACTCACTCCTTCGTAGAGAAGATTTTGGCAAACAGGGTTTTGTAACAAGAGAACTATTGATGAATTTCTGAAATAACCAGAATAGGAATATCAGCATGCATGGCCAGTTGTTTTGAGATGCTTTTAGAAAGCATTCGGCCGAAAAAATTCCGCTCTCTTTTAACTGTGACCAGCAAGTTCGTACTGTTCGATTTTACATGGGCGAGAATTCCCTCTACTGGTTCGCTGTGTTTTAAAACCAGGTGTGAATTAAACTTTAGTTGTTCGCTTAGTTTACTGTCTGCAAGTTCATGATTTGTACCATTCACATGCGGGTTTGGTTGTATATGAAGCACTGATACTGTTTGATGATCTTGTTTTACCAAATCAATCACCAAGCCCAACCGCTCTGTTGTTACCGGTTTTAAATCGGTCGCAGAAAATTATGTTGGATAGCGACTGTTCTTCTGTCGAAGTAGCTAACAAGAAAAACAGGAAAAGTATCCCGGAACACCTTCTTCAAAAGAAAACAGTTGCCGTTATTCCTTCCCAGAAAAACAGCTTCTTGGCTTTCTTCTTGTTAATTTCAGAAATAATTGATGCTGCTGGGTTGCCAATTGAGATTGAGTGATAAACGGGTCACGTTGTGTGTCTCAAAATCATCTCAGCAAATGAACGCATTTGGGACTCCACCCTTCAGATAAATCGATATCTCGTCACCACAAGTGGTTATTTGATTCTGCAATTTCATCCGCATCGATGACGTGGTGCAGTTGCGCCATCATGCCATTTTTTTTGCTAACAGAATAGCGTACTGAACTGCTTTATGAGCCCAGTGAAAAGTCTACCACAAAATGACTCCAACTTGCGTAATATTTTATTTACTAGTTCGAGGTTTTCTGAACCACTTTACGTGCCCCTTCCTTCTCGATCATCTACTTCAATATTCTTTTCAACTGCTTTCGTCTGAAGTCTGTAGTTGCCTCAAGCACATCAACATCTATGTGAACTGATTTACTCATATCCAATAATTACCTGACTATCTCTTGGAATTTTATTCAACGTATTGATAATGGTTCCCCTTATTTATAAAAAGTGCTCGGCCAGCGTAAGTTATGCACCCTTCCTTGATCTAAATCTTAGCAATGCAAGAGATGAGAATTTTTGTAGCTATTATAAAGAAGAATGATAAGCACCGTGGCGATTTCCAAGTATTTATCCCATTTTAACAGATACGTGCATCTACGTACTATGGTGGTAGCAAATGGGAGAAATTGACTCCAGCCTTGTTTATACATTTCCTTAATGGACGCAGGATTTACGAGCTTAAATCCAATAACCAATAAGATAGCCGCTAAAAACTGAAAAGCGGTACAAGATTGAGCACAAATGGAATAGTGGAAACGCAGATCAGTAAGAAAAAAACACCATCCGCATGGTTGATAATTTAGTTTTACCAGCCGACTGGATGCGCTGAACTCCGCAGAATCACTTGAGTAATTGGTTAGGCCAATCCTGATACCATATTACCACTTCCCTGCGCAATCGATTCCGATTTGTATTCGTACTGCGTTTAAATGGATCCAGTTTATCGGTTGCTCCTCCACCGAAAGCAATGTTTCAGGCTTCCACCACGGCAATGGTAAAGGCAGTTAACCAAATCTGGCTTCAAAAATGTAAAATCCGGGAACTGTAAATTGAGCTAAAGAATTCGCCGCATCATTCGTTACCGGAATGTTTACAAGTTGTTTTGCTCCCAATGAAAACTCAGGAAAATACGATGCGGTTACTACCTGATAAACGATACCCACCACTACCAGTTATAAAGCGGACCTTTGTATTAATTTAAAAATCCTTTTCTTAGGAATAAAATTATCCCAAAGCAAATGCCCAATAAAAATGGAGCGAACTATGATCCTTCCGGGTGTTATCATGAGAGAGTTCTTAACGGTTTGTAAAAGTATTTTCTCCATCCACTTGAACAAACGAGAGGTTCCCTTCATAATCGGCATCATACCCCATGGCATGAGGTATCTGTTTTAAGATTATAATAATGCCAGTGGATGACATTCCTTTAATTACTGCAGACGGAAAGTAATGGCCGATCGCGGCTCTTGATGCAGACCGAGCACCTTCTTGAATAGCCCCCGCTACAACAACAGTTACTAAAATACATCCAAAAGCCTCCCACTTCTTTCAATGGCGGTTCACACAATAACTGTAGTCTGCTGCACCGCTAACACCCAACGATGAGTTACTAATTGCTCCCACTACCACACCCCCAACAATACCTGCAATAAGGCCTGAAAAATAGTTTCCGCTGTTTCATTGCTATGCCGAGGCGGTTAACGGCAATGCCACCATTTCCATTGCGAAAATATCTTCATACGACAATGGT
>CAWBCB010000158.1:0-13561 GCA_963787095.1 uncultured Cytophagales bacterium
AGCTGTTTCAATAATTACTTTTAAAATTTTCTGATAATCATGAACTAGTTTACTACACTTCGCTATTTCGATTTTAGTCCAGGGAATTCCTGTTTTAAATGCACTGATGTTTAGAACCATATCAACTTCATCGGCTCCGTTATCAATGGCTCGTTTTATTTCATCAAGTTTTGTTTCGGTCATCGAATAGCCTAGCGGAAAACCTGCTACTGTAATTAGTGAAATTGTTGACTTAGAGATTTCGCGCTGAGCACGTTTTACCCAAAAAGGGGGAACGCATACTCCACGAAAGTTATGCATACGCGCTTCGGCTACTAATTGATCAATTGACCGATCCGTGAGGGTGGGGCTTAGATTTGTATGCTCAATGTAAGAAGCAATATTCACGCGTAATCGGGTATTGAAAACCGAAATTACCCTTTCTAATTCAAATATTTAAGCAATAAAAAAATCTTTACTAATGCCGAATCCCACATTCCTTACAATATTTCATTTTATGAATGGGATTCCTTTTGGGTGGACGCTTATGACCAAAGTAAAGGGGATTTGAATATTGTGGCGCAGCCATCTTCTTCAGTGTTTTCTGCTTCTCTTTAGCGATGTGCTCAACACGGGCATAATATTCATACTGTGCGGTGTGTTTAACCTTTGCTTTTTTAAGCAAAATCTTTTGTCGCTTCTCTGATTTACGGGTTCGCTGTGTCTTAGTCATCCGCACAACTGACTCATCAGAATTTCTATCGCCTAATGTTGTGTTTTGAGATTGTGCCAACAACGGAATACAGCAAACCAACAGACAAAAAATAAATCGTATCAATAATTTTTGCATAGCAATCTTAGAACGACTGCATTCTGCATTTATTTCATACTAAAGAATGGAGATGACTTAAAAGAAATATTGATAGAGGTAGTAGGCAAGCAAGACCAAACCAACAAGTAAAGCAAGATAGCCAAATACCCGGGCCCGTTGGAAGTAACCCTTAACTGGTATTATGCTCCTATTCTTGCGTTTTGTTTTCAAATTTACAATTCAATAAAGAATCTGGTTAAGAAATAAACGACCATGCAAACTACGAAAAGTGAAATATGATTTCTAACTCGTTGGTTGTAATATTTTACTATTGTGATCTTCATAACTATTTGATTTATATCAAATTAACTTAAATATACAAAAATAAACTTTAAATACAGAATTAGAGCAGACCTATCCCTAAAATGCTCTTTTTACAATTTTTAAGCAGAGTTTGGGAGAGACAAAGGTTTATCCTTTTAAGAGGGATCCAGTAACCTGCAAAGGTTCTAAAGTTGGGGTGTTTTTCTACCGGTGGCCAATCGTGGTGGCAAATGCACCTGGAATTCGGATCTTTAAGAGGATCCTAGCTGCCATTCCATCCAGCAGAGAAACGATTAACCCCGAAAGCAAAACAGGCTTTACAAACGAGTTCATGCCAATCAGGAAACAACTTCATCAAATGCTTTCACAAACCCTTTCATTTCATCCACCGTGCCAATACTAACCCGGCACCATTCTTTCTGTTGGTAATCCCACACCCGAATTAAAAATCCTTTGTCTTCTAATTTTGATAGAATGGTCTTCCCATCCATGGGAGCAGGAAAGAGTAGTACGTTAGTTTGTGATTTACTATGGAAGATTTTCTTTTGCGTGAGATAGTCGGTAAGAACCTTGCGTGCGATTGCATTTTTTTCACGCGTCATTTTCATAAAGGGTTCATCTCCTAAACTTGCTTTGGCCGCGGCAATAGCAGTTTGACTGGGCGAGATTGTGTCTCCATACTTGCCTACTTTTTTAAGAACATCCGGATGTGCAACAATGTACCCCATGCGGAGACCGGCCAATCCATAAATTTTAGAAAATGTTTTTGATACAATCAAATTAGAAGTACGCTGTACTAATTCGACCATCGACTTTTGCTGAGCAGGCTCAAGAAATTCAATATAGGCTTCATCGGCATACACTAATGTTTTCTTTGAGGCTTCTTCACAAAAGGATTTTACAACCTGTGTATCCACCACAGTGCCCGTTGGGTTATTGGGGTTACACGAAAAAACTAATTTGGTATCCTTTTGTATGGCCGAAAGAAGTCTATCGTAGTCAAATTCAAGTTTGTCATTCAAATCAACCTTATCCCATTTTGCATTCATCTGTTCAGCATAATTCATAAGCAATGGAAAAGTAGGATATGCAGAGAGCACACGGCCCCCATCAAGACCATAAGCAACACCTGTCTGGCACAACAACTCGCCAGAGCCAGCGCCTAACAAAACGAATGATGGATCAACCCCTTCCTTATCAGCTATGATTTTTTTTAGTTCATCCATTTCCGTAAAAGCATATCGATTGCCCTGACTCAAACTTTGTATGACAGCCTTTTTTGCTTTCTCAGAAGGACCGTATGGATTTTCATTTGAGTTCAACCTAACTTTTATTCCGGCTAGTTTTTTCTCTGAAAAGAAAACTCGTTCAGCTTCGCTTACAGGCCCAGCCATTAATGTATTCACTAATGCTGGGGTGATTGTCATGCCAGCTGTTAATGCTAGTGTTGACTTAAACCAATCTCTTCGGCTAATAGGTTGTTTCATAAGGCAGGGATTATTGATCTAAGTTAACAATTTCCTGCAATGGAAAATCAAAAAGTTGTTACTGTGTTTTCGTCAGGAATTTTGTGATCGATAAAATTACTAGCTCAGGTTGCTCCTCCTGTGGGAAATGTCCGCATTCAGATATTTCAGACACTTCAGAATTACTAAAACCCTCCTTGAATTTTTTCAAATATTTTTCTGAAATGAAAAAATCCTTTAGTCCCCAAATTAAAAGTGTGGGTAATGAGCTTATTGACGCCCGATGACTCCATAACTCCTCAAACCAAGCCTGATCATTAAGCAGAGATTTTGCAAAAGCCAAGGTTCCAAATCGTTCATTTGGATTAGAAAACGCGCGTGTATAATACTGCAGTGTCCGTTTATCTATTTTTCTTTTCCCAAAAGATTTTGGCAGCAAGTAAGCTGCTGAGAAATTAAAGTATCGATATAAAATTGGAAGTAATGGACTTTTTAAAATCCTCTTAAATTTAATAAACTCTGGCTCTGATTCGCTACTCCAAAGCCATGAGTTAAGAATGATCAATCGCTTGAAGGTAGTTGGATTTTTAATCGCAACAGACAATGCAATCGGCCCACCAAAGTCATGAGCCACTAAGGTTACATCTTTCAAGCCCTTCTCTTTGATGAATTGCTCAAGCGTGTTGGCATGGTTGATAGTACCGTAATCATACATTCGGGGTTTATCAGAAAGCCCAAAACCAATATGATCAATTGCAATACATCGAAACGTACCTCTTAACGCCTTAATTATATGTCGAAAATCAAAACTCCACGAAGGAGTTCCGTGAACAAAGAGAATAGTTTCGCCCTTACCCTCATCAATAAAGTGGAGCTGTTGACCATTAATTGTAAAATAATGTGAAGTAAACGGATAGATTGTTCGGTCTAACCAGGTAGTCTTTTTCATATCTTTTTTAGACAAAAGAACTACCCGATTTACTCTCAAATCTTGGTTTACACCAACATTCTAAATTCTAACTGTATTAAATAGTTTACTGAAATTGGTAGCATCTATCCCAAGATAAGAGGCAATGTATTTGTGCGGCACAATTTGAAGTAAATGTGCACTTCGCTTACAAAAGATTCTATATCGCTCTTCCATCGTTAGGGTATGAAATTCAAGATGCCTGTCGATGGTTGCTGCCAGTAACCCTTCATTTGCTCTTCTGAAAAAAGTTTCGATGTTGCGTGATTGATCAAAAATCATTTGTAACCGATCATAGGAAAGAACAAGGAACTCGCTATCGGCCAAACATTTTAAATAAAATTTACTTTTTCGCTGAAACAAAAACGAATCCGGAATTGCGCACAAATTAGGCGGATAGGTAAATGTGATAACGTACAACTTATCATCCGCTTCATAGTATGACATCTGCACTCCCTTTTTCACAAAATATAATTCACGTTGAATCTGACCTGGAGTTACCAGCCATTCTCCTTTTTGAGCCGTTCGTGTGGGAAGGTCTCTTGTCAGTAATTCAAAGTCAACGTTGGCGAGCGGATGAAACTGATTAAGAAATTCGAATGTACTTTGGTTCCCTGATCGTGATTTCATAACTCATTACATTATAATCACAAGCTTTAATAATAGCATCATTCGTTGGGAATGATACCCATCTTTCGCATCAAAAAGGTAGCGTTTGCTTTCTGGGCTACACCTGTATGAAGCGTATAGTCAAATGTTAATTGATCATTTTCAATTTTTCCTTCAAAGCATGCATTCGCTATCTGATTTGGATGCTGCTCTTCTAAATCGCCTAATGCAATATCGTGGGTGGCCAATACCACCAAAGCCTGCAAGTCTTTTAATTGCTTGATCAACTCACGTGAGCCGGCTTGTTTATCGGTTGAATTAGTACCCTTTAAAATTTCGTCCAATAAAATTACCATCGGTTTACCTGCGCGCAATTCTTCCATAATCGATTGTAGTCGATGGAGTTCTGCATAAAAATACGATTGATGATCTTGCAACGAATCTGAGGTTCTCATTCCTGTTCGCAATGCTATCAAGGGCATTGTCCAGATACTTGCACATACGGGCGAACCCATGCCACCTAAAACAAAATTAACTCCAAGCGTTCGTAAAAATGTACTCTTGCCAGCCATGTTCGCACCGGTGATCAACCATACGGTAGCCGGACTTCCAATTTCAAAATCATTGGTGACCCGCTCTTTGTTTGAAATAAGAGGATGACCAATTGCTTTTCCTCTCAACCGATTTCCTTCACTATACTCTGCAAACGTGTATGAAGGATTATTATAATGGATTGTTGCTAACGAAATAAGCGCATCCCACTCGGCCAATGATTCGAGCCAGCCAGGAAGTTGCTGTGCATTTGCTTCACGCCAAGCCTCTACCCTGCTTACTGCATGAAAATCGTATAGAAACAATCCATTGCCAAACATCATAGCGAAAGGATTCATACGCGACTCTAGTGCATTTACCAACTTTGAGAACTGAGCTACTTTTTCAAATGCTTCATTGGCTGTTTGTAAATGCTTTTTCATCAACGGTGTTTCATATTTTTGTTGGGTTAACAATTCAAAGATTCGCGCATAATTAGCAAGTGAATCTTTTCCTTTACTTAAACCCCGTTGAAGGTCACCGATTTTTTTTGCCTGAATTCCAGCAATTGCAATCTGAATTATCATTGCAACAAAAAGTAACGTAAAATAACTTACATCGTAGATTGCAAGACCGGCTATCAGTAATGTAATGGCTGGTGAAACCCATCGTAAAGTTGTGTATCCACTTTTTCCATAGATGAGTGGTTTCTCTGATAACCAGTTGCGCAAAAAAGTTTGATCAAACGTAAACGCACGAAGTTGCCGGCCAAGCGCCCACACATGCTGTCTAAATTCCAGTTGAGTACCTAACTCGTGCACCGCAGCTTGTCGTTCCCCCAACTCCTCACGGGAATAATTCAATGCCTTCAGATCCCGAGCTAAACGATCTTCGCCTAATTCAGTGCCACATCGGTTTATGTATTGATAAAGAGATCCGCTTCCAAAAAGATCAAGATCATAACTATACGGATGATGTGGATCGGCAAACCGAATACCATCCGAAAAATCGGTTGGTTCAAAACTCAATCCTTTTGCTTCCGAGCGATTGAGTTCTTCTAAGTAAGTAAGCAATTTCTTTCGCTCTTCTTGCGCAGTCTGTTTCTTGATCAGAAAAATAAAAATCGCCAATGGAATAAGAATCAACGCGAAGAAAATTGAATTTGTAAAGCCCATATAAACCAACAACCCAATGATGGCCATTAACGCGACTCTACTCCAGGCATACTGCCTAATTACTTTTTCAACTTGCTCACGTTGTTTCGCAAACTGTTGAGCACGTTGCTGATAAAATTCCTGTGAGGGCATACTAAACCAGATCAGATAAATTCTTCAATGATCGCCATCACCTGCTTTAGGTACAGCTCATCAATTTCATCGAAGTCATTTAAGGCATCGCTATCTACATCTAACACGAGAGCCACTTCGCCATTTTTAAATGCCGGTAAAACAATTTCTGATTTAGATACAGAGCTACATGCAATGTGCCCGGGAAACTCATCTACATTTGGAACGATAATCGTTTTCTTTTCTTTCCAGCTGGTTCCGCATACTCCTTTACCTAACGCAATACGTGTGCAAGCGATCGGTCCCTGAAAGGGGCCTAACACCAACTCATTATTTTTTACCAGATAAAAACCAACCCAGAAAAATTTCATAGTTTGATTAAGTGCTGCCGCAATGTTCGAAAGATTTGCGATCACATCGGGTTCGCCAGTAACGAGTGCCGCTATCTGGGGTACCAGCGTTTGATACTTTGAAGTTTTATCAGCGGATAATGAGATTATCAGATTTTCTGCCATGTCTTTAATAATGAACAACAAAATTAGGAAAAGGCAGTTGGAATAGGGTTATATCTGATAAAAAAGCAGAATGATTAGCAGGGCGACAATAATTCCGATAATCTGCATAATACTGCGCGATCTCATAGCTTCTAATTTCCAGTAAGGAACTTTAGAAGTTCTGCCAATAATAATTTTGGCTTAATTACCCTTGTCGGGATAGATGGTTGATCCCGTATTGATAATCAGGATTTTCTCGTCACGAGGTAGTTCATCCTTCATCTGAAGTAAAAGTGCTAATCCTGCTATGCCTGAAGGTTCACACCGAATAGAATGTTTACTACTGATCTCAAGGGCTTCCTCAATGTAATTTTCATCTACATCCAAAATGCCGGAGAGATTACCAATACGCTCATTTTGAATCAGCGAGTTGATATAAAATTGATAATCATCCAACGAGGGAAGATAATACGAAAATAATTTATCCATGCGTGAGTTTGCATCGCGGGTAGTGGCTCCCATAAAATTACACGCACCAATCTTTTTAATATCACCCAAAAAGCGAGGATCATGTCTATAAATTCGATTGTTAAACTCGCGCTCAGCAATAATTAAAATATTCACAAACAAATCGCCTGTACCAAAGGGCACAAAACAATAGGCAGGATTTTCATTCAACACTTCATACGAAAGCCAGTCGTAATAATTGTCGTTAAACCGATCCAGAATTTCGCGGTAGGTAATATCAATACCTTCTTTATTATTGGTAAGTTCTTTTATCTCCTTACTCGAAAGAGATTCTTTGCTCAAATCAGTTTCATAAACCTCACATCCCATTTGCCTAAGCGCTTCTTTAATGTTCGGTTTAATGCGATTATCCATCAGCACCTTCAACTTGGTACTTACTTTAAATAAATTGAAAAAATGTTGAATCGCTGCTGCCGCACTCCCCGAAGAAATGATAGACACTTCTTTGATGTTGTACCGTTTCGCTTTAATCAAAACCTCCCATGCCATACGGGCCTTATGCGTGCCTGTGGGATTCGTGCTTTCATCTTTTAACCAAACATTGGTAAAGCCCGGCACATCTACCCGATACGTGTTCGATGCCGGAAATCGGGGCTCGTAAAAAGGTCGTGGTGGAAATTCTGGTTTAGAAGGATCATTTAAAGATGGTACATACAAGCCCGCAATTTCTTCACTAGCCGCGCGAACCAACTTCTCATCATCCATCTGTTCTTTCACAAAATCCATTTCCTTTCCGGAAAGTTTTTCAAAAAGTACATTGGCAATTTTTGTAGCAAATGATTCCATATTATTCGGATCAATTGCTTGAACTGAATCCTGCTCAACAGCATCGTCTGCATCAACATCCAACATGCTTTTGTACTTAGTTGAGAACTGCTCGTTAATTAAGCTATTCCAATCCAATCGATTTTGAGTAGCAAACAGACTTAACAGATTGCGAAGGGATTGCGTAGCCCCCGGAGGGCTTTTTAAATTAAACGCCCTGCGCAACAAATCTTCAGACGGACCTTGCGGGTAACTAAGTGTTAATTGCGGATCAAGTGCCGGGGTGGTCTTAATAAAATCTTTCACCGCCTTCTGAAGGCCGTGAATAAAACTCCACCGGCCTGTTCCGACCGATTCGTGAAAACCGGAGCGTGTTAGTTGCTCACGGATGAGATCAAGTATTTCTTTGGGGATTCGTTTGGCTGATGCTTTCTTCATGAATGACAAAAGATCGTAGGTTCAAGCGAGATTCGCAACCCATTGGCATAATTACCTTACTTGCCAAGCAATTAAACGCTACTCGTTTGCAGCGCGTGAAGATTGTTCACGCTCAGAATCTGTAACTTGATCAGAAACCTGCGGCTGTGATTTATCTGTAGCAATCAAGGTAATTTCAGTTTGCTCAATGGTTGCAACATGCTCAGAGTTATCTCCTAATTCCTCTTTAAAGAAACGTTTCTGAGAAAAAAGAATAATAACCACGCCCATAAATATGGATGAGTCGGCAATGTTGAACACCGGGCTGAAGAACTCAAAATATTGTCCTCCTTTAAGCGGCACCCACTCAGGCCAATAAAAATCAAACAAGGGGAAATATAACATATCAATCACCTGACCATGAAACCACGGTGAAGGTGACTCCAGCGGAGCATTATTCAGAAACACACCATAAAAAATACTATCAATCACATTACCAATGGCACCGCCTAAGATGAGCGCTAGGCAAAATAAAAATCCACTGTGCGCACGCTTGCTGATCATCTTATACAGATAGTATGTAATTCCCGCCATTGCAAAAACGCGAAAAATGGTAAGTGCCAGTTTACCAAATTCACTTTCCCAACGAATTCCAAACGCCATCCCCGGATTAAGTAAATAATGTAAACGGAACCAGGTGCCCAGTACGTTTATCTCCTGGTGAATGTACATATAATTATAGACCAACAACTTACTCGTTTGGTCCACCAGAATTACCGCCAATGCAATCAAAAAATATTTCTTATAGTTCATTTGTTCTTTATTCAGCACTAGTTTACTGTAATTTTCAATTTTAGCATAAACTCATCCATCTCCACTTCAGTCGCATCAGTCACTTGTTCCTTTAACTCCAATGTAAGGGCTTGAGTTTCGGTGCGAATGTATTCTTTATGTTCGGTAAGGGCAGACGAAACCGCTTCCCCATTTTTCTCCACCTCAATCGCTATTTTATCAAGAACCGCTAAGCCCATATCCTTACGGAGATTTTGTACCCGGTTCACGAAATCACGGGCAATACCTTCGCGTTTCAATTCTTCGGTCAGCGTAATATCCAGTGCCACGGTAAGTCCGCCCTCAGAAGCAACAGCCCAACCCGGAATATCCTCAGATGAAATCAAGACATCTTCCAACACTAAATCAAACCCACCTTTCACCAAGGTTCCGTTCTTTTCAATTGCCTGAATGTCTTCTTTCGTGAATGAATTTATCACAGCCGAAACCTCTTTCATCTTTGGTCCATACTGTTTTCCAAGTTTGGCAAAATTCGGCTTTACCTTTTTTACTAATAAGCCGCTGGCATCATCTATGTATTGTATTTCCTTAACATTCACTTCCGCTTTAATGATTGCCTCCACGCTTTTCACACGTTGCGCGAATTTTTCATCCAACACAGGCAACAATACTTTTTGAAGTGGTGTGCGCACTTTCACCTTGCTATTCTTGCGGATTGAATGCACGAGTGAACAAATTCGTTGCGCATAATCCATAGATGCTTCGAGTTCCAGATCTTTCCGTTTCGGTTCTGGTTTAATCATCAACGTATGATGAATCGATTCAAACTGAAGCGGTGTGTTGAACTCTTTTGCCCTGCTACGAATGTTATCAGTAAGATTTTTATATAACCATTCGCTAAAGAATGGCGCGATGGGCGCCATCAATTGCGCTGTTACCATTAAACATTCGTACAACGTTTCATACGCTGCTTTCTTATCTTCAGAAAGAAGCGAGTTCATGTCAGATCCTTCCAAGGGCTTGCCCTCCTTCTCTAAAGCTACGGTGGGTAAACCGTCCGAAGCTTTAGCGTAGGACGGTTGCCAAAAACGTTTTCTGTTTAAGCGCACATACCAATTAGAGAGATGATCATTCACAAAATCCTGAATGGCACGAGCCGCCTTGGTTGGCTCATACTCATTATAAGCAGTTGTAACTTCCTCTATTAAAGACTGCTCTTTGGTAATGATCCATTTATCAAGTGGTGCCAATTTATCATACGGAACATTGTTCATCTCATCCTTCACAAAGCCATCGATGTTGGCATACAGCACAAAGAATGAATACGTATTGATCAGTGTTCCGAAAAATCTGCGTTGCGTTTCTGCAATTCCGTCAAAGTCAAATTTGAGATTGTCCCAGGGCGGTGCATTTTCCATCATGTACCAGCGCACTACATCAGGACCATATTTTGAAAGGGTCTCAAATGGGTTCACCACATTCCCTTTGCTCTTCGACATTTTGTTTCCACTCTTGTCGAGCACCAGGCCATTGGAGATAACATTTTTGAAAGCCACTCCGCCATTGCCCACTTTCTTGTTCACTGCTTTCACTTCGTCACTGCTTTCGCTGAGCATCGTGGCAATCGCGTGAAGCGTAAAGAACCAACCACGGGTTTGATCAACACCTTCTGCGATAAAATCAGCAGGATAATTCTTCTCAAAAATTTCTTTGTTCTCAAATGGATAATGCCATTGCGCATACGGCATCGCACCAGAATCGAACCAAACGTCAATCAAATCCAATTCACGATACATTGGCTGGCCGTTTGCGCTTACGAGTGTAATCTCATCCACATAAGGTCGGTGTAAGTCCATCGTCAATTGTCCATTGTCAATTGCCACCTTGTTTTCAAATCCAGCTGCATTTGCCTTCTCAACTTCCTTTGTTAGTTGTTCGATTGAACCTATACAGATCTCTTCCTTGCCATCCTTCGATCTCCAGATAGGAAGTGGTGTGCCCCAATAGCGCGAGCGTGATAAATTCCAGTCAACCAAATTTTCCAACCAATTTCCAAATCTTCCCGTACCTGTTGACTCAGGTTTCCAATTGATGGTTTTGTTTAAGGCTACCATCTTATCTTTCAACGCAGTGGTTTTTATAAACCAGCTATCAAGCGGATAGTACAGGACAGGCTTATCGGTGCGCCAGCAATGCGGATAGGTGTGTTCGTATTTCTCCACCTTAAACGCTTTGTTCTCTTCTTTAAGAATAATAGAGATGATTACATCCGTGTTTTTATAATCCGGATTAGTCTCATCTTCATTGGTATAATTCTTTACATAGAAATCATCAACTCCTAAAGGCTTATGCGTTTTGATATTGAATTGAGCTACCCCTTCTTTTAATTTCTCCCCGATTACAGAAATGAATTTTCCTTTTCGATCCACAACAGGAACTTCATTATCTAATTCATCTTTAATAGTGAGTGCTGGAATTCCATTCTGCTTTGCCACTCTAAAGTCATCGGCACCAAAGGTGGGTGAGATGTGTACTACGCCCGTTCCATCTTCGGTAGTTACAAAATCACCGGCTACTACTTGAAATGCTTTGTCTGCATCATAGAAGGGCTGCAAGTAAGGCATCAGTTGCTCGTAACGAATGCCTACTAAATCTTTACCCGTAAATTCCTGAACGATTGCAAACGGAATATTTTTATCACCTGCATTATAATCCTCAAGTTTTAAATCTTTGTTCTTATCTGAAAAATATTTAGAAAAAAGATCCTTCGCTAAAACAGCATGAACAGGTTTGTGCGTGTACTGATTGAACGAGCTAACTAAAACATACTTTATCTTCTCGCCTACTGCCAATGCAGTATTGGATGGAAGTGTCCACGGTGTAGTAGTCCAGGCAAGAATATAAATATCGCCTTGCACGGCTTTGAATAAAAACTCCGACTTAGCATCGTGCTTCACTTTAAACTGCGCTACCACCGAAGTATCCTTCACATCTTTATAGCAACCTGGCAAATTCAACTCGTGAGAACTTAATCCTGTGCCCGCTGCTGGCGAGTAGGGTTGAATCGTATAGCCTTTGTACAACAACTTCTTATCGTACAACTGTTTCAATATCCACCACAGTGATTCAATGTATTCTTTCTCGTAAGTGATGTAAGGCTTTTCTAAATCTACCCAATAGCCCATCTTCAGCGTAAGATCATCCCACTGATCTTTATACTTCATTACCGTTTCGCGGCACTTCGTATTATATTCTTCTACTGAAATCTTTTTGCCGATGTCATCTTTCGTAATGCCCAGTTCTTTCTCCACTTGCAATTCAACCGGCAACCCATGTGTATCCCAACCTCCTTTGCGATTAACCTGAAAGCCTTGTAATGTTTTGAACCGGCAAAAGATATCCTTTACTGTGCGCGCCATTACATGGTGAATGCCGGGCGTTCCATTGGCTGAAGGAGGGCCTTCATAAAATGTAAACGATGGGCTTCCTTCCCGGTTGCTCACTGATTTCTCAAAAATCTTTTCCTCTTTCCAAAAGGTTAGCATTTCCGAGGCCACCTGGGCGAGGTTCAATTCCTTAAATTCTCTGTATTTGCTCACTTCTCAATAAAATAAAGGCCGCAATTTAGGACATTTTAGCCATTAGGACAGTGCGAAAACTGCATTTAGCCAACATGAATTGTAGAAGTGTTCACCAATTGAATGGTTACTCAGCCGATCCGCTGCGATCATGAATTTTGATCTTGCTTAAATCAATCGCCTCGTCCTCCTGTTCGCCATAAAAACTGGAATCGAAATCATCAATCACCAGGCGACCTTCACTCTTCTTAGGTTTATCGAATGTCATGATCAAGGCTGGCAACAAAATTAAGTTGGTGAACATAGAGATCAGCAACGTGGTAGAAGTAAGTAAGCCCAGCGCAACGGTTCCACCAAAATCGGAGAATGCAAAAATGATAAAGCCTGCAAACAGCACGATCGATGTATACACAATACTCTTACCGGTTTCCAGAATACTTTCACTTACAGAGCGCGGCACAAAGAATCCGCTCGAAAGTAACTCCTGACGATACTTTGCTAAAAAGCGAATGGAGTTGTCCACCGAGATTCCAAAGGTGATACTGAAAATCAACGCTGTACTTGCTTTAAGCGGAATATTGAAATAACCCATCAAGCCTGCGGTAATCATTAACGCAATCAAGTTGGGTATTAATGAAATCAGGATCATGCGCGCATTGGCAAACAGAATCGCCATTGAAAGCGTGATCAGAATACAAGCGAGTATTAAACTTTCGGTAAGATTTTCAATCAGAAAATTATTTCCCTTAATAAATATTTTAGAAGAACCTGTAACGGTCACAACTACCGAATCACTTTTAGATTTTAATGTTTCTTTAAGTTCCGCCACTAAAGCTGCTGCTTTAGGCTCAATAATATTACGAACCAATGAATCCATTTTGACCGAACCAATATCTGCCATCTGCATAGAGATGCGCATTTTACTGTACGTAGAATCCACAAAGGAATTAAATAAGCCGCTGTTATCAGTTTGTCCTTTAAGATATCCTAAAACATACTTGGCCTCCATGTCAG
>CAWBCB010000159.1:0-4385 GCA_963787095.1 uncultured Cytophagales bacterium
TTATGCCAAATAGAAGTAGTGGCGATCATTCCTTTTATATCAATAGCATTCGAATACAACACCAGACGAACAAATGACTCAATGTCATCAGGCTCAGCTTCTATATCACTTAAGATAATTACTCTGTGTTTTTGAGTGGGTTGTGCAGAAATAGACTTCAAAGCGAACACGAATAAAAAAAGAAGAAGAGAAAATATTGCCTTCATAATTTTAAAATTGATTAAAAATCTCCTGATTTAGTTAATGCAAATCTTATTGCTTAATTCTGCGTTAATATAAATAATTATAACGAGGCAAAATGTTTTTATACTTGGAGATATTAACAATGTAGTTCGTTCCTATTCCCAGGAACATGGAATTTAAACATACAAGACAAGCAGTAAATCATTTCCTATTGTCTCTCTTTCCAAACACCCGTTGCAAAAAGGTAGGTTTCTTTTCATCAGGTTTTGCTACCACGTTAATATTTATTTCATTATCAATAGCGGGTTGAATTGCCTGGATAAATGCATTACGCAGCACATTAAATACGGCAGACCACACATCGGTGTTGGGATTATCAAAATCTCCTTGAAAGGAAACCTTTGTTGCAACTTGATCCTTGCTCTGATTTTTAAGTATCTGTCCTACTCCACCCACAAAGCCTTCCCACATCTTTCTAAAAATATTATCATTTCGATCTTCCTTCCCCAAAATATCAAGGTCTTTAATAATTGGCTTTACATAACCGGTAAACTTCCCTTCGTTGGCTGCTGCTTCTGCATACATGGCAAATACTCCTTTGTTAACATCCACTTTTGCATACGCTTGAAAAAATTCATTCAGCTCGGTAAGGTTAGTATCCGTCAGTTCAGTATTAAGATCAAAGGTTGCTTGATCAGCCAGTGGATTTAGCTTCATATTAAAACTTAATTCGCCTCCATATACCAATGCCGTTGCATTTACTTTTGCAGGTAGCAGAACCGTTGAGTCGTAACTGTTCCTTAAATTTTGTGCTAGCAAATGAACATTAGTCATAGCTATGTCCACAGTAGGTGTTGACTCCTTGTCCGCATATCGAATCATTCCTTGATTTATTTCAAATCGATTGACTTGTAAAGGCATAAAGCCATTTAATAGATCTTTAAAATCAGCAGAATCTTTTTTGAGCGTGGAAGGCTCTACTTTTTCTTTGGTGAAAATTAAGGTAGGCCGGTCAAATACTAATTCACCAACAATAGCTCCATGAAAAATTGCTTTCCATTCAATGGATAGATCAATATGATCTGAAGAAAAGAATGGGGTTTCATTTTTAGAAACACTATCAACTTTATTCAGATAGATACTATCAATTTTGTATGCCCCACGGTAAAGAGCGAGATCAATATCTTCTATATGACCATGATAGCCCTTCATGTTTGTTAAACTTTTATTGGCATAATACAAAAGCACGTGCGGTAAGGCAATTCGAACAATGGCCAGCAGAATAATAACTACTATCAAAATTTTTATAATCCTGCTTTTAGTTGTGCCGCCTTTTACCCCACTCATAAAGTTAGTTTACAAGGAAACGTTGAAAAGTATGCCAACCAAAAATCTTCATTCAATCACGTAGCGAGAAGAAGTGTAGAATAGTGTTGGGGATTTATTTCCTCAATTAAATTAAGAGCGTGCTAACTCATTCCCCATCATTGATTCTCAATCCAGCTATGCTTAGAAATAATCTGCTGGCCTAACAATTGCAATTACTATCAATGATTTACAAATTTTACTGATCGACTAAGAATGGTTCCAGAAACAGACTCACCACTTATAATCTTTAAAAAATGGTTAAAAGAATTTTGGTATCTCGTCAAACAAACATTTGTGTTATTCAGTAAACGAGAGCCCTTTGACAAAAGTATTATCATCGCTTACTACACCATATTTTCACTTCCCGGTCTACTCGTTATCATTATAAATATTGTTGGATACTTTTACAGTAAACAAGAAATAACAATTCAAATCTCAAATCAGATTGAATCTGTCATGGGTGGCAACACCGCTAGTGATATTGAAGCAATTGTTGAACAAGCAAGCCAAGCTAAGGATTCTGTGTTCGCCACCGTTGTCAGTTTTGGTGTTTTACTTTTTGGAGCTACAGGTGTGTTCTATCAACTTCAACAAATGTTGAATAAAATTTGGCGAGTGAAGCCGAAAGTAAAAACAAAGAAAAAAATCCTCATCCTAATTCGAGATAGAGTCTTTTCATTTGGACTAATTCTGGTAGTGGGGTTCCTACTCCTTATCTCTTTGGTGCTATCAGCAGGTTTGAGCGCTCTGAGTAGTTGGGTGACCTTACATTTTTCGGAGTCATGGAATTTCATTTTCAATTTGATCGACTTTCTAATCTCTGTTGCAGTAATCACGATACTATTTGCTTCCATCTTTAAGTTCTTACCCGATGTAAAAATCAAGTGGCGCGATGTATGGGCTGGTGCTTTTTTGACTTCCATTCTATTTGTAGTGGCCAAACTTGCATTGGGATTATATTTTGGAAGCAGCAATCCTGCCTCCACCTACGGAGCAGCTGGAACAGTTATTCTTATTATGCTATGGGTATCGTACGGTGGATTAATTCTTTTATATGGTGCAGAGTTCACACGCGTTTATATTAAACGACACAGAAGAGTTGTTCTTCCAACAGAAATAGCAGAATCAACTGAATAGTATTACTAGTTTGTGTAGTTAAACTAGTTCATCACGAACCTTTTCTTTCCATTTTGCGTAATGAATGCCAGATTGATATATTTACATCGGTCAATACAATGGCACTTAGCACAAAACAAATAGAAAAAATCTCAAAGGCTTTAGGTGATACTAATCGCCTTCATATCCTCCAGCACATTTCTAAAAAAGGAGGTTCTGGCCAATGCTCAGAAATTCAGGAGGAAAGTTCGTTAGCACAGCCATCTGTAAGTCATCATATAAAAGTACTGATAGAGGCTGGCCTGATCGAACCTGAAAAAGAAGGTCGAAATCACAAATACACCCTCAATGAAAAGCTTTTGAAAGAGTATACAAACTCGATTAATCAATTGAAATTCAACTAGTTCAATTTTTTTATAAAAATATATCGAAATATTTCAATACATCAATGAACTAAATGAGCCCAGAAATGATTTAAGTAAGACCTGCTCCTGATTGGAGTATTTTTTTAATAAAATATATCGAAACATTTAAATATTTAACTACATCAATCATGACCAAAATTTCATTTACCCCTTATTCACTCGGAACCATCACCCTCTCAAACAGAATCGTGATGGCACCCATGACTCGTAGTCGAGCAATCAACAATGTGCCAAACTCATTGATGGCCTCTTATTATGAACAGCGTGCCACTGCCGGATTGATCATTACTGAAGGCATTTCACCATCGCCAAACGGACTTGGATATGCGCGCATTCCAGGACTTTTTTCTAAAGAACAAATAGCAGGTTGGAAGTTGATCACGCAAGCAGTTCATAACAAAGGCGGAAAAATTTTCGCTCAATTAATGCATACAGGGCGTGTTGGTCATTCATTGAATTTATCTGAAGGTGCTCAATTAGTTGCTCCATCTGCAATTGTCGCTAAAGGCCAAATGTGGACAGACAAAGAAGGCATGAAAGATCATCCTGTTCCGCACGCGTTTAGCGGGACTGAATTAACGGATACAAAAAATGAATATGTTCAGGCAGCTCGCAACGCTATCGAAGCAGGCTTTGATGGTATTGAACTTCATGGAGCCAATGGGTATTTATTAGAACAATTTCTATCACCATATTCAAACACACGCACAGATAGTTATGGAGGAACCATTGAAAACCGAAGTCGCTTTGTGTTGGAGGTTGCCAAAGAAGTAAGTGCTGCTATTGGAAAAGATAAAGTAGGCATCCGTCTCTCTCCTTTTGGAGTGTTTAACGATATGCCAGATTATAAAGAAGTAACAGCTACCTATACTTACCTGGCTGAAGAATTAAATAAGATTGGTATCGCTTACATTCATATTGTTGACCATAGCAGTGGTGGTGCGCCTGAAGTTCCGCTAAGCATTAAGCAAACCATTCGTCAGAAATTTAAAAACACATTAATCCTATCGGGAGGTTATTCCCTAGCGAGAGCGGAAGAAGATTTATCATCAGACTTTGCAGACTTAATAGCATTTGGCAAACCATTTATCAGCAATCCAGATTTGATTGATCGACTTCAAAAAAATCTTCCACTCAACATTAAGTTGGATGCAAGCACATTGTATTCAGCCGATGCAAAGGGATATACTGATTATCCGGTCTATCAAGACGAATTAATAAATGCTTAATAAACTATTATCAAATAAATTTTAAAAACAATGTCAACAAAAATTAAATCGATCTCAGCCGTTA
>CAWBCB010000160.1:0-17742 GCA_963787095.1 uncultured Cytophagales bacterium
TTTTCATGTTATTTTCTATGTCTATTTTTCCTTCACTTTTCAGCTACATATTGTTTTATTTGCCTCGAGGTTAACAACCAGACGATACAGTTTCTCAGCATCTTTGTTTTGACGGTCGTAGCTCAACTCAAACTGAACAAAAAGTGTAATGAGAATACAACAGGTCATTCCAATTGATAGTCCAACAATATTAATAAAGGTGTGTAGTTTGTTTCTTTGAAGGCTGCGGATGGCAATGAGTAGATAACTTTTTAACATAGGTCTCGATCAGTTTAAGTCCGTGGCCTTGCAATAGAAATGCCATTCAATAAAATCATCGAATACACATCAGCATGGAATAAAAGAATAATTCATTGCGCCCGCTAATGGGAAAAAATGTGCGCTTATGGGATGTTCAAATAGGAAGTTTCACCCTATAAAATCTATCTATTAATAGAGAGATCATGAATGAAAAACTAAGTCTGTCAATTGAACCGCCTTTTCAAATTCCTCATAATTAAGGTTAGGAGATTTGCCCTTTGATTTTAGAAAATCAAGAATGGTTTCTGTTGCCATGTTACCTACCAACTCATCCTTTGCCATGGGGCAACCACCAAATCCTTTTATAGCACCATCGAAACGTTGGCAGCCAGCATCATACGCTGCTGCAATTTTCTCGAGCCGGGTTAATGGATTGGAATGAAGATGCGCTCCAAACTCAATCTTAGGAAAACTCTTTGTTACTGATCTAAATAAATACTGAATCTGTTCAGGTTCAGAAACTCCAATGGTATCAGACAACGAAATGATTTCAATTTCAAGCGTGGCAAGGATATCCGCAAACTTACCCACAACACCTACATCATAAGGATCACCATATGGATTACCAAACCCCATACTAATATAAACCACTTGCTGCTTGCCATGCTTTTTACACAGCTCCTGAATTTCATTTACAGTATTGAGCGCCTCCGCAATTGACTTATTTGTGTTTCGTTGCTGAAAGGTTTCTGAAATAGAAAGTGGAAATCCTAAATATTGAATTTGATCGAATGAACACGCCTGCTCTGCTCCTCTTGTATTTGCTACAATAGCGAGTAGTTTGGTTTTAGTGTTTGATAAATCTAATTGCCTGAGCACATCAGCCGTGTCGCGCATTTGTGGAATTGCTTTTGGTGAAACAAAGCTCCCGAAATCGATTGTATCAAATCCTACTTTTAAAAGCTGATTGATGTATGTGGCTTTCTTTTCGGTTGGAATAAATTCCTCTACCCCCTGCATCGCATCACGCGGACATTCAATAATTTTCATAAAAACAAAAGTAGGTAACTCAAGGTGATGGAAAAATAGGGTCAATAATCGGCTTTATGTACCATTTAACTGAAAAATAACATCCTCTTTTGATTGATAAGAATTAACTTGTCGAGATATAATTTTTTACCATGCCTTTACCTTCATTTGGCGGTGCATTAGGTTACAAACGAGCGGCTCATTTATTACATCGCGCTTCGTTTGGTCCTACCAAACTGCAGATAGATTCATTTGCTACACTTACTGCTGCACAAGCTGTTGCGTTACTCTTTCAACAACCACTACCCGACCCGGCCTTACCCATTGATCCGGAAACGGGAACCGAATGGGTTGTAACCGGACCCACGCCTGCCAATAGTGGTGATAGTGACCTTCAGGAATTTTTTAAGGGTTGGTTCATCGGGCAAATGTTAGGCCTTGGAGTTCCGCCTTCCAATTCCCTCGCATATGCAACGCGCGAAAAAATTGTCTTCTTTCTTCATAGTGTATTTACTACCATTCAATCTAAGGTGGACAATAGTCGGTCGCTTTACTTTCAAAATCAATTTTATCGAAAATTTGCGTTTGACAAACTACTTCCAATTGAATACAATATTAAAACCCTCATTAAGAAAGTAAGTGTCGATAATGCTATGTTACGATTGCTCGATGGCAATTTGAATGTAAATGGCAGTGTAAATGAAAACTATGGGCGCGAATTATTAGAACTCTATACGATAGGAAGAGGATTGGAAGGCACGTTACCTCCAGCAGGCATACCCGGTGATTATTTTAATTACACAGAACAGGATGTACGTGCAGCTGCGCAGGTCTTGTCAGGCTGGACGTTGGATACTACGTACTCAAATCCTGACATCACAGTGGATCTTGATCTTGCTGGTACTATCAAGTTACCGCGTGGAAAAGTAAGAGGTTCAGCTACTAATGCCAGCGGTCATGATAATACGGTAAAGCAATTCAGCGATCGATTTAATAATGCTACTATTCAACCCGATCCTACCCTTCTGTCAGGCACCAATGCTACGGAGGAAAGTGCACTAGACGAGATTAGTCAGTTGATTGAACTAATCTATTCAAAGCCTGAAACGGCTCGCAATTTTTGTCGCAGGATATATAGGTTTTTTGTATACCACGAAATCACGCAAGCTATTGACGATACCATCATTGCTGAGATGGCCAGCACGCTGGCAGCAAACAATTATAAACTTCAACCTGTATTGGAAAATTTATTCCAAAGCCAGCATTTCTACGATGCGGCTGCTGGCAATGATGATGATAGCTTTGGTGGAATTATTAAATCACCACTTGATCTGATGATTGGTACGTTCCGAATCTTTGGAATTCAACTACCTGATCCTGTTACTAGTGCCGAATCATTCTATGAAAAGACAGGTGAACTTGTTCGCACCCTTCAAGGTATGGGGATGCATTTCTATGAACCCTTCGATGTGGCCGGCTATGATGCCTATCATCAATATCCTATTTACCATCGTAGTTGGATCTCAACCAACTACCTCACGAGCAGATACGACTTCATACGCCAGCTAATATCCGACAACCAATCTATGCCCGGGGCATTAAAGGTGGATGTTGTTGCTTTTGTTCAAACTAATATCAGTAATGCGATTGCTTCGGACGCAAAAGCATTGATCATTGAGCTGGCCAAATATTTTCTTCCCCTATCGGATAACCTCACGTTTGATCCGGCATTGGACGCCACAGCAGGATTAACTGCAGAGCGAATGAATTATTTCCTGACTGCATTTTTAAAGTCTCCGCAAATTGATGCCGACCCCGAAGGTTCGTGGACTTTCCGTTGGAACAATCCTGTAGATATGGAAGTAGTGCGCAAGCAATTAGAAAGTCTTTTCAATGCCATGCTACAATCACCTGAGTATCAACTTTACTAAGCAGAAATGAAACGCAGAAAATTCATAAAGCAACTTTCACTCGCAGCCGTTCCTATTACCCTTGGCGGGATTCCGATTAAGCTGATGGCAGAAAATTCGCTTACGCGGATGGCAGAACAAAGTACCAATGACCGGGTGATTGTAATTCTTCAGCTTCATGGTGGCAATGACGGATTGAATACCATCATTCCCGTTGAGGCCTATGACTTATATTATAGATGGCGGGCAAACATTGCAATCCCAGCAAAGAATAGCGTTCGTAAAATGATTCCATTGGATAGCACGTTACCTAAAGAAGCACAGGTAGGGCTGCACCCTGATATGATTGCAATGAAGGATTTGTACGATCGGGGTCGGATGACAGTTGTGCAAGGGGTATCGTATAAGAATAACAATGGCTCACATTTCAGAGGTCGTGATATTTCATTTATGGGTGGTGGCTTCGATGATTATTTTTCTTCGGGTTGGGTAGGTCGTTACCTGCAACAAGAGTTTGCACCTAAAACCTATCCTAATGATTTCCCAAATCCTGAAATGAAAGATCCACTCGCCATTGAAATGGGAAGTGATGTGTCTTTGATCTTTCACCAGGATGGAAATATTCCTACCTCTATTTCATTAAATGATCCACAAAGCTTTGCCAAGTTGGTGGAAGAACTAGAAGGATTTACTGATCAAGGAATTGATCCCCGTGGCAAACCTCCCACTGCACTTGAAAATTCTCCTTATGGAAAAGAGCTTAATTGGATTTTAGGACTCGAAGATAAATCGGAAGATTATGCGGAAAGACTTTATGATGTATATAAAGCAGCGTCTGCTTCTTCAGTCACGTACCCTGAGCGATATCCTTTCAATGCACCTAAAGGCAGCATGCGAAATGGATTAACTCCCCAGCTACAATTAATTGCACGCTTGTTAGATGGCGGTGGCCCAGGCTTGGGGGTAAAGACAAAGGTTTTTCTTGTAAAAATGGGTGGCTTTGACACGCATGCTGAGCAAGTTGAAAGTTATGATCCTACCATGGGGCAACATGCAGCATTGATGTATCACATTGCATCCGCTATGAAAGCATTTCAGGAAGATTTGAAAGCCCGTGGGTTGGAAGATCGTGTGTTAACGGTAACTACATCTGAATTTGGAAGACGCGTGCGTGCCAATGGAAGTTATGGAACCGATCATGGCACGGGTGCACCCGTCATGATTTTTGGAAAAGGAGTTCAGCCTGGAGTGGTTGGGGTTGTTCCCGACCTTAACAAGCAGAACGTTGAAATGCAATATGACTACCGGCAAGTGTATGCAAACCTGCTGCGCGATTGGATGCTGGTGGACGAGAATAAAATAAACAACGACATCTTCTTTAAGGACTTCTTAAACGGCCCAAAAGAAGATGGAACTGGAAATTATGAACCGCTTCCACTAGCAACACAGGTGATCTCTGGCGTTTCAGAAGGCTTTATTAATAATCGCTTTAGCTTAGAGAACTGCCACCCTAATCCGGCCAACGAGTTTACTGTTATCAATTTTAAAATCAATAACACAAACCTTGTTGATCTTATTCTAAAAGATAACCAGGGGCGAACACTTAAAAATATTTTACACGAAGAACGAGCTGAGGGATCGCATTCGGTGCGTGTGGACGTTACTGATTTGCCAACGGGCATTTATTTTTATAGTTTAAAAACCGGATTCTTTCAGGACACTAAAAAACTTATCGTTACCCGCTAATCCCTTCTATGAAACGACTTATACCGTTACTCATTATTCTTTCTGTTTCTATGGCCGCGCAGGGTCAATTCAAAAAAAAGAAAGGCGCCATTGCTTCTAAACCCAGCCAGCAAAGTAAATTTTTAGAAAAGCAATGGTGGTTGGGCTTTAAGGCAGGTACTAACCTATCACAAGCTATGCCTATCAAGCGCTACATGATAGCCACCCCCACCAATTATTCGCAAGCATTAAATGAAAAAGCGTACGATTCGTTTAACGAATTGGGAGGTCAGGCTACTCTGGAAGCTACCTTCTATTATAAAGGGTTCTCCTTTAGCACTCAGCCTACGTACAGGCACAGTCGGTTTTCTTATTCAAACCAATTTCAATGGTCTAATGCTTCAAACAGTGCCGAGCGATTGGTTCTTATCTATGATCAGGAACAAAAAATAGATTTCGCAGACTTTCCATTAATATTTAAGTATGATATCCTTAGAAGTAAACTCAGACCCTATATTCAGGTGGGTATTTTTTATTCTATGTTGATTAATGCCAACAAATCAATAAAAATATCGGGTACCGACTTTGCTTCGGGGGGCACAAATCAATTCAGCAATCAGGAAATAATTGTAGGTGCAAAAGATTTATTCGACAACTATTGGGGTATTATGGGTGGCGCTGGCCTGGATTATAATTTGGGTAACGTGCGTGTGGTGTTAGATGTGTCCTACTGGAAAGGGATGAGTAATATAACCAACACTGCTAACCGATTTGGTAATGACCGCCTGGCCGGTGTTGGTGATGCTCAGGATGATCTTGATCTCAATAATATTGTCATCTCAGCAGGAGTACTTTTTCCAATGCGTTTCCTTAGCAACAGTTTCAAAACTTTAGATCGTTAATCTATGCGCCTTTTAGCCCTAGCAATTATTACCCTTTTATTTATTGGTTGTTCTAATGATTCCGATCCGGCAGCTGACAAAGCAAGCTTCACGCGCATTTATGACAACAATAAGTACAATGCATCTTTCTTTCCGATCGATATAAAGCAAACACCAGATGGCGGCTATCTTATTCTGGGTGGCCGAAGAATTGACGATTCTAATTTCAGTGGAATTTATTTGATGAAAGTAGATGAGTTTGGTGGTCTTGTTTCTGAACAAGAAGTGGATGAAAATTATGTAAATCCAATTGGCCCCTTATTAGAGAGTGGAGGCAACTACTTTTTCTTTTGTATGACACCTGTTGGATTACAAACTCAGTTGTTCCAGGTCGATGTAGAAGCTACGTTAGGCAATCCTGTTAGCGTGGGCGGCTCCTACCCGGCTGCTGCTGCAATGGACGGCAACAACTTTGTGCTACTTAGTTATGACAACTTCAATAAAAATTCCGTGGTCTCGGTTGTTACACCTACAGGATCAATCACTCAATCGAAGAGCTTTAGTATTGGTGCTGGTGATGCCGTAGAAGAACCCATTATCAACCATTTCTTACGCACAGGCAAACAGATACCGTTTCTGGTGGGCAAAGCTGGTTCTCAATATTATTTTAATGGATTCTATAATTATACTCTTTCTCTATGCTTTACAAATCTTGCGGCCGATGACCCTCAAGGAATTATTCAGGGTCAGCAGGATGACGGTGGCTTAAGTCAGGTAATGCCTTTGGAGGGTGGCAAGTTTGCATTAGCGCGATTTAATTTTGGCGACAATTATCTAATGCCCAATGCTACTTTAAATACTTCTGGCATTAGCTCAAGTTCTAATTTGGGAGGTAATCCATTTCCTGAATTGGTTGCCAATGCAAGAGTAAAAGTTCTTAGAGCTACCATTGGTACCAAAAAAGTTGCCATCTACGGAAGTGATACACGCAGTAAACAAATTGCACTATTTGGATACGATGAAAGCTCGGGAGAATTTATAGGAAGCAAGTACCTGGGTTTTTCAAATCCATTTGAGATAGCTTCGATGGCGCCAACATCGGACGGTGGACTTGCCATCTGCGGAACCACCTATGTGGCCGGACGCTTTCCACGCATCTGTATTTTCAAGTTGTCGAAGGATCAGGTAACGGAGTCTTTCCAATAATCATTTCATTATTTCATTCGTTTTTTCTTCCTTGGTCGCCAATATGATCAAGATCGAAGAAAATGTGAATCTGAAGCCTTACAATACATTTGGTATTGAAGTGCATGCCCGGTATTTCTGTAAAATCAGCACAGAAGAACAACTACAAGAGCTTTTATCGAATAACGTTTATAAGAATGAGCGTCATCTTATCCTTGGCGGAGGTAGTAATGTTCTATTTACAAAAGACTTTGATGGGTTAATCATTAAGGTTGACTTAACCGGTATTCAAAAACAAAACGAAACCGATGGTACGATTGACATCGATGTTAAGTCCGGTGAACTATGGCATAACCTTGTGCTGTATTGTGTGCAGCATAACCTGGGTGGCATTGAAAATCTTTCCTTAATACCCGGCACCGTAGGCGCTGCACCCATTCAAAACATTGGTGCGTATGGTGTAGAGATAAAAGAAGTTATAAAAAAAGTAGAAGCAATAGACCTATCAACAGGTGAACGAAAGAGTTTTACAAATGGAGAATGTGCGTTCGGTTACCGTGAAAGTATCTTTAAACATGAGCTTAAAGAAAAATATTTTATTTCAAGTGTTACTTTAACTGCGACCACGAAAAATCATTTATTAAATACACGTTACGGAGCTATTCAGGATACGTTGAAAGCAATGCATGTAATGGTGCCAACTATAAAAACAATTAGTGATGCAGTGATACACATTCGTAAAACGAAATTACCGGATCCAACTACAATCGGTAATGCAGGAAGCTTTTTTAAAAATCCAACACTTGCTCTTTCACACTATGAACAACTCAAAAAAACATATTCAGAAATACCAGGTTATCCATCTGTAAATCAATCAGTTAAAGTGCCAGCGGGTTGGTTGATAGAACAGTGTGGTTGGAAAGGAAAACGGATTAACAACATTGGCGTTCACACACAACAAGCATTGGTATTGGTTAATTATGGAAATGGAAATGGAGATGAAATTTTTCAACTCGCTAAAAACATTTTATCATCCGTGAAAGAAAAATTTGACATCACGTTAACTCCAGAAGTGAATATCATTTGATAAAAATGATCAAGCAGTTATGATAAAAATTTATAAAATCGTTACCTGATTTTTTTTGCTCATAGAAAAATTTTTTGAGCAAAATTTTTGCGGATTAATTTTTTATTATACCTTTCGTACAGTTTTACTTAAAAACATTAAAACGTTATGGCAAAAAAACCCGCTAAGAAAGCAGCTAAGAAAGCAAAGAAGGCTGCGAAGAAAAAGAAGTAATCAAGCATGGCTTGATACTTTAGCGAGAGAAGTGATCCTAGATCACTTCTCTTTTTTTTTGATCACACATAAAAGTAACTCGATCAATAAGATTGCATGCATGATTAATTGAACATGCTCTCTGATCTTACCGAAACATTCACGCAACTATAATTAAAAATATAGACAGATCATTTTAGGCCCCACTGTCTATCAGAAATTATCATCCTTCCAGCAATAGAAATCCAGTTGGGCATCCATTGCAATACCTAAATAAAAACCAACAAAGCGAGTTTAACCCTTGTAATCCTCATGCAATGCATTGAGATTCATGGTATTAAACATTCGATTGCGGTAATTAAATTGACTTCAGGCTTGTTTCGCCAATGCATTGAGCCTTAACTTTGTACCATCATCAATCAAAAAAAAGAAACCATGGCAAAATCACCTGCTAAAACTGCAGAAAAGAAGGTTGCAGTAAAAAAGGCTGCTCCTAAATCAAAAGCAGCAACTATTGATAAAGTATCTGAAACGATTCTCGCAAAATTGAAAGCCCTTGATATTGAGCATCAACTACAAGCGGATATCGAATGGTGTATTGGTAGCTATAACTATGATAAAAACCCAACTGGACTTAAGGAAGCAGCTGCCGCTGCGCTTGCCGTGTTCAAACAAGAATTGGCAAAAAAGACTAAAGGAGTTACCGCTGCATTCGTAAAGAGTATTGAAACTATAACGAACTAAGCTTTTGTAAATTATAAAGATAAGCCCCCTGCGTCTCGCGAGGGGCTTTTTTATATCATGTGAGTTACATTGGTGAGCAAGCCTTCATACTTAAAGCACTCTACACCAAACTTATTTAAAAAGTCAACTCCCTCATCTGAAGCTAATCCTTTATAGGCTGCGTAAGAGTTCAGATAAATTACTTTTGATATTCCCATACTGAAAATGATTCGCGAACAAGCGAGGCAGGGTGATAACGTAACATACAGTGTTGCCCCCTCTACCCCTGTTTTATTTTTCACTGCATACAGAATTGCATTTTGTTCAGCGTGAATTGCCAATGAACAGCCTCCTTTTGAATCGCGTGGACAACCTTGATCTGGCCATTCTTCATCACAATTATGTGTGCCAGAAGGTGGACCATTATACCCAATAGAAATAATGCGGGTATCTTTGGTAAGAACAGCCCCTACGTGGCGTTTTAAACAATGTGATCGCTTAGCTAAGTTAACAGCAAGCTCCATATAAATGTCATCGAAGGCAGGACGGCTCATGTGGTAAAAATAAGAATTCAAAATAGTATATTCGCGTTGAAAATAAGATTCATGTTGAGTGATCGAAGATTAATCATATTAGCCCTACTCCTTTTTCCTTTCCTTTGCAACGCACAGGAAGCACTCAAATCAAGACCCAGTCCGCTCAGCATAGTTTCAGCACGCTATAAGGATACCTATCTTAAAATAACGTATAGCCAACCTCATAAAAATGGACGGGTTATCTTTGGTAAACTGGTTCCCTATGGGGAGGTTTGGCGCACCGGTGCCAATGAAGCAACCGAAATAACAATTACCCAAGATATTCAAATCAATAATACTACTTTAAAAGCCGGTACATACTCCCTGTTCACCATTCCCAACAAAGAAAGCTGGACCATCATTATCAACCGAGATCTTGGAATGTGGGGAGCCTACAATTACAACGTAAAAACAGATCTGATGCGATTCACCGTTCCAACACAAATTTTACAAGGTGCGGTGTATGAACCCTTCACCATTACAATTGATCAAACGAATAATAAAGCAGCAATTGTATTGCTTTGGGATTCTGTAAAGGTGAGTATTCCTATTCAGTTTAATGAGCCAAAGACTCTATGAAGCTAACAATCACTTTCCTTTTTAGTATTCTAACCATTGCTGGCTTCGCACAAACCATTAGCGAATTGGATCGCAGAAACGGATTTAAAGAAATTAAGCTAGGATCGCACATAGATAGTGTAAAGGGAGCCGAGTTTAAGAAAGATATCATCGAGCGAAAGGAGTTTCCTGCGGCTATCTATGAAACTGAGCATCCAGATTATATGAAGATTGGTGATGTCTCGGTAAAAAAAATATCCATAAAGACCTATAAAGGATTGATCTATGAAATTGAAGTGATCACGGCAAAAGATCCAAATGTAATGCGAGGGCTTGAAAGATCATATGGTGATGCTACCTATAGCATTCGCACCGAGAGTTATTATTGGAGAGCTCAAAACTTGAGCGTTGCCTATAAGGGGCATCGCAAAGAAATAAAACTCACGTATAAATCAGGGCCTGTCATTAACCTCATGTATGAGGATAAGGGAAAGAAAGTTGAAGAAGTGGCAGATGACTTTTGATTCTTTAACCACTGAGGCACAGAGGCACTAAGAATAAAATTTATTCCAACAGTATTTTAAAATCATCAAGCAAAAACTCTGTGCCTCTGTGGTGAAATTTACCCTTTATACACTATACGATAAATCTTGCCAGCCTGATCATCAGAAACAAGTAACGAACCATCGGGCATTTGCACTACATCAACGGGGCGGCCGAAAGCCTTTTGAGCTTCTTCATCTAACCAACCTGTTGCAAAAGGCTCATAACTAATAGCTTTTCCATCTTGCAGCTTGACAATACTCAACTTATACCCACTCTTCTTAGACCGATTCCATGAACCATGCTCAGCCAAAATGATTTGGTTTTTATACTCAGCAGGAAACATATCACCCGTATAAAACTTAAGACCTAACGGAGCAACGTGAGCACCCAGATTTTGCATGGGTTTCACAAACTCATTGCAGGCACGCTTGTCACCAAACTCAGGATCTTTTATAGTGCCACCGTGACAATACGGATACCCGAAATGTAAACCTGCTGTTGGTGCAGAATTAAGTTCGCAGGGAGGAACATCATCTCCCAACATATCACGACCGTTATCTGTAAACCAAAGATCTTTTGTTTCAGGGTGCCAGGTAAAACCAACGGTGTTACGCACTCCACTTGCAAACAGCTCAAGACCCGTTCCATCCGAATTCATTCTATGAATGGCCGCAAAGATGGGATCTTCCGATTCACAAATATTGCACGGAGCTCCTACGGGTACATATAATTTTCCATCCGGGCCAAATGCAATGTACTTCCAGCCATGATGTGTTTCGGTAGGAAATTTATCATACACAACTGTAGGTTCACCCGGATTATCTAACTGGTTTTCTATATCTGCAAACTTTAAAATTCTGCTTACCTCAGCTACATACAAATCACCATCCTTTAAGGCAACTCCATTGGGCATGTTTAACCCTGAATCGATGATCCACTTTTTATCAGCAACAAAATCACCATTGGTATCCTTTACTGCATACACTTTATTTCCATCCTTATTTCCAACATAGAGAGTTCCTTCTGGCGACAAGGCCATTGAACGTGCATTATCTACATCTGCATACACACTAATTGAAAATCCGGGTGGAAGTTTGATCACACTGAGCGATGAATCAGTAACCACTTCTTCTTTTGGTGAAGTGCAGGCCGTAAAAAAACCAACACTCACCAACAATACAGCTGCTTTGAATTTATTCATAGTAATAGATCATCTGATTGGGGATCAAATATCGCAGGGTAATAGCAAATTGTTAACTGATTTTACACCAGATTTTCCTGATTGGGCAAAACATTGGCTCAAGCCCATTTTAAGCTTAACTTTGCAGGAATTTTTAGTTTAAATGATCTCAATTTCTAACATTTCCTACTTCATTGGTGGCCGGGCTCTTTACGAGGATGCCTCCATGTTTATTAAACCTGACGATAAAATTGGGCTAATCGGTCTTAATGGTCGCGGAAAATCCACCTTGCTTAAAATTATTGATGGCGATTTAAGTGTAAACAGCGGCTCCATTAGTAAAGCAAAGGATTGTACCATTGGATTTTTAAATCAGGATCTACTCTCCTATCAAACAGATGATACCATCTTAACAGTTGCCATGGGTGCTTTTAAAGAAGCCGTGGATACACAACGCCAAATCGAAAAAATACTCTACAAACTTGAACACGATTACTCGGATGATTTAGTTGAAAAATTAACCAACTTACAAGAAAAGTTTGAGCAATTGGATGGCTATACCATGCAATCCAAAGCGGAAGAAGTATTGGAAGGAATTGGTTTCAATACAAAAGATTTACATCGACCCTTAAAAGAATTTTCCGGAGGTTGGCGCATGCGCGTGATGCTGGCCAAGCTTCTATTAGAAAAGCCATCGTGCTTAATGTTGGATGAGCCTACCAACCACCTGGACTTACCTTCTATTGAGTGGGTTGAGAATTATTTACGTAACTACAATGGTGCTGTTATCATTGTATCGCACGATCGTACCTTCCTTAACAATGTTATTTCCAAAACAGTAGAAGTTACCAATGGTCAGTTAGTGACCTATGAGGGAAACTACTCCTTCTATCTGCAGGAAAAAGAATTACGCGAGGACATTCAGCAAGGTGCGTACGAAAATCAACAAGCTAAAATTCGCCAGGCCGAGCGATTCATTGAACGATTCAGAGCCAAGGCATCGAAATCCAAATTAGTACAATCAAGAGTTAAAGCACTTGACCGCATGGATTTGGTGGAAGAAGTTGTTAACGACAACGCAGCTGTTAATTTCAAGTTTACATTCAATCAACCTTCGGGGCGCCATGTAGTTACCATGAAGGATGTTTCAAAAGCGTATGGCGATTTGGTTATCTTAAAACATGCGAGTGCTACTATTGAGCGTGGAGATAAGATTGCATTGATTGGTGCCAACGGTAAGGGAAAGTCTACCCTACTGCGCATGCTGGCAAACACAGAGCCGGTAGATGGCGAACGTATTATTGGCTATAATGTGATTTATGGATTCTTTGCCCAGCATCAATTGGAATCGTTGCACGTTGAAAGTGAAATTTTAGAAGAACTGAAACAAGCGGGTAGTCGCAAAACAGAACAAGAACTTAGAAACGTGTTGGGTTGTTTTCTCTTTTCAGATGAAGATGTCTTTAAGAAAATAAAGGTACTATCGGGGGGCGAAAAGTCGCGGGTGGCATTGGCCAAAACTCTAATCTCAGAAGCTAATTTCTTGCTGCTTGATGAACCTACTAACCACTTAGATTTCATTTCAGAAAACATCTTGATTCAGGCCTTGCAACAATATCAAGGAAGTTTTGTGGTGGTATCGCACAACCGACATTTTGTAACTCAGGTAGCGAACAAAATCTGGTATATTGAAAATCAGCAGATCAAAGAATATCCGGGCACGTATGATGAATACGAATATTGGCGAAAGCAAAATCAGGTAACGGCTACCCCACCCCCGCCACCGGTTAAAAAAGAAGAACCCAAAGTAGCAAAACCATCACAGGTAGTTAATCCAAACGAGAAACGAATTAAAGAGCTTAACCGCGACCTTAAAAAGGTAGAAGAAGTAATTCAGAAATTAGAAAATCAGAAAAAAGAGGTTGAAGAATCTATGGCCAAGCCAGAGGTGTATGGAGACTTTCAAACACTAACCGAATTTCAAAAGAAGTTTGATACCATTCATACTACCCTTCACGAGGAAAACCTGAAGTGGGAAAAAATTATGCTGGAAGTGGATGAGTTGGAGATTAGAAGCTAGATACTAGATATATAGTCGCAGCTATCAATAAGATAAAGTCTCTTCTTTTCTTGAATCAAGAATCCAGCAACAAGTATCCAGTCTTACTTCCAACCCACAGCCAGTGAAATCATAAGTCGGTTTATTGACCTTTTCTCGCTTGATAGTATTGGATCGGGCAAGTTTCTTTGAGTATTCGGATCCCAGATCCAATTTTCATACTGATAGTGGGACATAATATTTTGAAACTTATATCCTACACTAAGCGAAATACTTGCATCATGGTAGTGGATGCGATAGCCCACCATAGGGTTCACCATTCTTTTTCCCACCGACCGTTGAAAACCATATTCATCATTCGGGTTATACTTCCAGGTTTTTAATGCACGGCCATAATTGAATTGAAGAAAGAACGCATTCTTCTTTGAGAACAAATCCCATGATGCACTTCCAAAAACCGGTAGTGTATTCCATCCATAAAATGAATCGTGCCCAAGCCCAACGCCTACCCTGGCTCGTTTACCAAGCTTAATGCCATGCACGGTAGCTCCACTAAATGTAATTTCTTTACCGCGCCCACATTCATGGCATCCCACCAACATTCCTGATTGTATGTAAAAAAAGTACTCGATTTTCTTATTGGTAAGAATCATAGAATCGGGCTTGCTTTGCGCGAATGCTTTGCAGCCAACACAAATAAGTAACACAAAAATTACGAAGGCCCTCATTTCGCAACTATTGGTAGTTGACTGAGTAGCTTTATATCTTTAATGTTGGTGTAGTCATATTGATACAAACCATTCGCGCCTATCATCATCGCTACATGTTGGTAGGGAATAATATCCAGCGCCTGAATAGAAGAAAAATGTGCTAATTGATTCTGTGAAATTGTTTTTACATCGGTGGCATCAAAGGCCTTTAATCCGTCAGCGCCATCGCAGATAAAAAGAGTTCCGTCATCTATTCCTAATCCATGTGGGTTGGTCATGGCATAGGTTGCCACTATGGTTGGAGTTTTTAATTCTTTAATATTGATCACTTCCAGTTGATTGGTAAACCCCTGGCATGTGGATCCGCTGCGCAGTGTTACAAAAGCATAATCCCCTTCTACTACTACCGGGTCGCAACTGCGCAAGTGATCGTACTTACTAATGGTGGTTGGTGTTTCCGGATTTTGCAAATCAAGTATATACATACCTGAACGAGAACCAACAAAGAGCTTATCTGCATTTGGAAATAAAGTTTCAACATCCCATGCCAGCACAATTTCATTTTTTGCTTTAGGATTGGTTTGATTAGTTACATCCACTATGTCCAGGTTGCTTCCATCCAGCGCATATAAATGATTTCCGGCAAGCGTGAAGCGCGCCATTGATCCACCTATACCCGCACCTGCTGAGGGGGTTGGTGCAAAGGCAGTCTTATTACTAAATGTTGACGCCTGCGTGGATGTTAATGCAAAGCCAGCATCATAATACATGCCGCCCCATGGTTGATAGGTATTACTACAATCTGTTTCATACACCTGTACATCATCCACCCGCTTCCATTCCGTAAGTATTCCGTTTGAAGAGCCAACCAAATACCCCATGGCCATGTAATTGTTAAATAACCGTTCTATCCTGTTAATTTCTTTAATGGCTGCAATGTTTGTAATATCAAATGCAACCAGGTCGATATAGCTATCGGCATATAACGTGCTTCCTTGAATAGCTAAATCATAATTACCAGGAATGGCAAGAAATGAAATTGGTTTAGGATTGGAAGGCGTTCGATTATCTATAATATGAATACCTTCGCCAGCTTCGTTAATGAAAAGATATCCATCCTTAAAGTAAATTCGGCCTATTTGCGACATCTCTTTGGGGGCTTCTAATTTTACAGCAGCTTTTATTTGTGCCGAAGTAGAATAGACGGGTTGGAAGTAAACTAATTGGCGAGTTTGCTCGCAGGTATCGGAGCAGGACGTGAAACCAATTGCTAAAGCAGAAAAGACAAATGCCAATAATAACGTTGGCCCTATGTAATTATTTTTCATGCGCTCTGGGTTTAGGGTATATGAGTTTGACCCACCAAAGCGTGAGAAGGTTGGAACAGTTAAAAATAAACATGCCTGCGCATGAGTACTACACTTAGTAGTATTAAGGCAGTAACAAATAAAATTGCATAAAAGCCGGGGATTATTTTTTTCTCAAAAAACTCTTTAATGGATTCCATTTTCATAGATATTAATTGATCCTACTTCCCTTTGACACAACTTTTGACTTAAACGTTTAATAACTATTTAAAAATATATCTTACCCTGAAGCCCAAATCCCAAACCATTGGGTTACTGGTTGTTGAATTTGTTTTTAAAACAGGGCTCATAGAATAACGTAACCCTGGCACTAAGGATACACGATATTGATCACCAATTTTATAACTTAATTCAGAACCCATTATTGCAGACCAGCTTACACTTTTATAAGGAGAATCGCTTCCGGCACTTTCTGTAAATTGGTTTAGCTGTCCGCTCTTATCTGTGAGGGTGTTTTGTAAAAAGATATCGGTTGCAATACCTGAGTTAATCTGCAGACCCACTTTGCGGTTTATAATCAGGTACCCTGCCTGCAACGGCACCGATACCAATTCATTTACACTGTTTACTTCGTAGGGAGAGGTTAATGCAAAGGCTGAACCTGAATTACTTTGTTTCGATGCATAATCGGCTGAATAAACAGATGGGGAATTGCTTGCACTGATGCTTGCCAGGTTAGAGGTATACCCGGATGCCTGATTCAAATAACTTAATCCACCCAGCACAATCCAGCGTTCACTTATTTTCTTAGCCACGTTTACTCCTACCGAATAAGTAGTTCCTTTTGAGGGCGAACTGTTTGTGGTTGATTGGTTTGCTACCAAATTACTAAAACCGGAAGATGCCAGCGCCAGATTGGGTTGATTGAAATTTCCTTGCGGGGAATAATTTCCCGTAGAGGCACCTATCGAAGCCCAAAAGTTTTCTTTTTCCATTTTTTTATCCTTGCGGGAATCGGCCATCATGGAAGCCGGCATGGCTGGTAGCACTCTAATAATAGTAACCACGCGCACCTTCTCAGTAGTATGGGGCTTAGGCGAAGGAATATCACGTGTAGTAAGAGTGGCAAAATTTCTGTTGCGGGTTTTTACACTCATTATAAAAAGCTTCTGAATTACCCACTTCATTATCGCTGGCAATCATCATTGATTGCTTTTGTGATGTAACTCCCGAATACGTTTTGTTTTTACTAACCTCTTGATTCGTTTTATTCTTTATTGAATTAAGAGTTGCTGCTTCATCGTTATTACCCGATTGAGCCTCAGCTAATAAATTATCAGTATGCTGCTTATTCTCAATTATTTTATCAACTGTTGTTGGATCATCTGTTTTACCGGCAACTAGTTGATCCTTATTCTCTGCGTGATCCGCTCTGGGTTCCTTTTCTTTACCTTGATCATTCACTACTTTTTCATCACCCAATTGATTACCCGATTGGCCATTGATTGATTGATTAACAACTGACTCTCCATTAGCTAACTGATTACGGCTTGATTGATTGCTGTTTTCAGTTACATAATATGCCGTGAGCGATCCAAAAACCACTGCAAACAAAATAGAAGCTGCCGCTAACCGCTGATAAAAAATTACCCTGCGCTTCATAGTACCACCCTCGGCAACGGTCAGTTTGCTATCAATTGCGTTCCACACATTTTCCGAAGGCGATTGCTCAGCCCCCGTTAATGCATCCTGCCAGGCATCATCAAATTTTTGCCTCTCCATATTTTCCATATACGTTGTCGTGAATTTTTAACTTCACTTTTAATAAACTTTTA
>CAWBCB010000161.1:0-18119 GCA_963787095.1 uncultured Cytophagales bacterium
GACAAAGACAAAAGGCCGGCGGCCATAAGTAGCATTGCGAATTTCATGAGGTTGCTCCAATGGATGAGGAATCGAAAAGTAGACGGCGATTGTTGCCGGGCTCCGCAGCGTTACTCGCCGATGAGATCGTTACGGGCGAAATAGGTCCTTATAGAATCCGCTGACTTTCACCGTCACGGTACCGGCTTGTCGCCGCGGTTTGACCGATACCGTCCCATGCTTGCCGTCGAACGGGGCGACAAATGAACCGGAGGCTTTCGCCATCGCACCGTCAATCCAGTAGCTGGTGTATTCGTCGTTCTTGGCGTCGATTTTATCGCCGTGCATATCAGAGGCGACTTCTCCACCTGCCACGGTCCAGGTGAATACGAAACTCTCTCCGCCGTTCATGTGGGCCTTGATCTCTGCGCCTTTGCCGGGCGCCAGCGTGACCGTCATCGTCTCTTCGTGATAGGCGTCTTCGTGTTTGGTGACGGCCGTGTCGTCTACGGGTTTCAGTGGCTGACCAACAGCATCGAGTTGCGGTTCGGCAGGTTCTACCTCGGCGCCGGCATCTTCTCTTCGGCGGCATTGCTCACTTCGGCGGTGTCTCCACCGTGGCTTCACCGAGCTTGGTCAGGCCCAGTTTTGCGCCGATGCCAGTGGGGTCGATGCCGTACTCGGCGGGCAGCACGGTCGTCACAGCACGACTCCGCCAACGAGGATCGAATGGCGGTTGCCTTCAGCAGACTTTTAACGGAGGGATGGGGCGTTTGAATGCTTGACATAAAAATCCTTGATTACGAAAGATAAAAACCGGTCAGTTGATAGCCGATCAGCACGAAGCCTGCGGTCATCGACAGGGTATTGGCACAGCACTGGTTATGTGTGCTAAAAAATCAGGACTTAATTCAAAAGTATTAGCTAAGTCGCCAATAACAGAGTTGCCCGCAAACCATAATGAAGTGCAAAGAAATTGCGAAACAACAATAACAGGTAAAACTCTCTTCATAAATAATCAACTGTCAGCATGAGCTGGGCAGTTTCTCAATATGTGCCCTGATTGCGATGGTCGCCAAATCGTTTCTTCACAGTTCGCTTTAGCGGAATATTCATTCCATCGGTACTCTCCAACCAATCATAAATGTCAGTTGTCAATTCTTCAATGATGGCCTGATGCTCGGGACTCGCAATCAAATTATTCATTTCATTTGGATCAGCTTGCAGATCATAAAACTCATTGGTATCCCAAATACCGTGGTAGCGAATTAATTTGTAACGATCTGTGCGAACACCATGCATGGTAGGTGTTTGAGGAAAATCATACTCCCAATAGTATTCATAGAAAATCTTATCGCGCCAAGCATACTGGTTGCTTTGCAATAATGGTAAAATTGATTGACCATGAAAGTGTTGGGGTTTTTCAATTCCTGCTACGGCTAAAATAGTTGGCGCCACATCAATGTTTTGAATCATAGGCTCCATTGTTTTTCCACCTTCAAATAATTCTTTGCATCGAATAAGAAACGGAACTTTTACAGACTCTTCATAAAAATGGCGTTTGTCAATCAGTCCGTGTTCGCCAAAAGAAAATCCATTGTCGCCCATATAAATTACTAATGTAGATTCTGCCAAGCCCTCTTTATCTAAATAGTCCAGCACAGTTCCTACACTTTCATCTACCCCTAATAAAGTTTCGCAATAGCGTCTGTAGAAATCCGCAAAATCAATTTGGCCGTGATACATGTAATCTACCCCATGCCAGCTTTCGCGTTGCATCTTCTGCCAATCGGGTGTGCGACCTTTGCCATAATAGTCCTCCCCTCTTAAAGGTGCTTTCTTAAAAACTTCAGGCGCTACTGATTCATTAATCCGCTGCTTACCTTTTACTTGACTATCTGATGTGCGGAATGAAGGCGGCAAAAATATTTCTTCATTTTTATAGACACCCCGATGGCGTTTTGCCGGAGCAAACTCTGCGTGCACTGCTTTGTGCGATAAGTAAAGGAAGAAAGGTTTTTCTTTATCACGATTTTGAAGCCACTCAACAGCATGCTCGGTTAGTAGATCGGTAATATAAGTTGAGTCCTTATATGCAACCTCTTTACCATTGATGTTCAGCGTTGGGTTATAATACACGCCCTGACCTTTAAAACTTTCCCAATGATTAAAGCCCGGCCGCGGTTCATTCGTGTCTTGACCCATATGCCACTTACCAAAAAAACTGGTTTGATAATCCGCTTCTTGTAAATACTGCGGAAAGAAAATTAAATCTTGCGGAACAGGTGCTTGATTATCCACTACCGTGTGGGTATGGGAATAAAGACCGGTAAGGATAGAAGCTCGGCTAGGCGAACACAAAGAAGTAGTAACAAATGTATTTCTAAAGTAGGCACCTTCGCGCGCCAGGCGATCCATATTAGGGGTTTTTAACCAGGGTACTTTTCCGGTAAACCCCATGAAATCGTAACGATGATCATCGGCTAAAATAAAAATTACGTTGCGCGGTTTTACATCCGCTATCCGTTTGATGGTTAACTTGTTTTCTGTTGATGAATCATCTGATCCACAACTACTAATCAGAATCAGAAGAAAAATTCCATAGAGTAATTGTTTCATCCTCATTGTTATTTAGTTAGGTCCTAAATATTTTCGTCTAACGTGTATTCCCTGCCACTCACAAAATTTGGATAGATGCGAAGATGTTTTTTCTTCACTTCCTCAAAAACCAGTCTACGCAACTCTTGAATATTTTCTCTATTCTCGGCTGAAATGAAAACGACATGCTCAAACCCACGCTCGCGATAATAGCCTTTCATTTCATCAAAATTAATTGGTTCTTCTTTCTTTTCGAGAAGATCAATTTTATTTAGCACCAGAATAGTAGTTAAATCTCCGGCACCTAATTCAGCCAATGTATTCTTTACAACTTCAATCTGATTGTCATGAAAGGGATGGGCAACATCTACAACATGCAGTAATATATCCGCTTCACGCACTTCATCCAGTGTAGACTTAAAAGACTCAATTAAATGATGAGGTAGCTTTCGAATGAATCCTACCGTATCGGAAAGTAAAAAAGGAATTTCTCCAATTACCACCTTTCGAACCGTTGCATCCACAGTAGCAAATAGTTTATTCTCTGCTTTTACAGTTGACTTTGAAAGCAAGTTCATTAACGTGGACTTACCCACATTGGTGTAGCCAACCAATGCCACGCGCACTGTGCTGGTTCGTGATTTACGTTGGGTTTTTCGTTGCTTATCTATTTTTTCAAGTTCTTCTTTTAACAAAGTAATCCGATAGCGAATATTTCGTCTATCCGTTTCAATTTCACGTTCACCGGATCCGCCCCGGGTTCCCGTTCCACCTCGTTGTCTTTCCAGGTGAGTCCACATTCGCGTTAAGCGTGGCAACAAATATTGATTCATGGCAAGTTCTACCTGCGCCCTCGATTGTGCCGTTTGGGCTCGCATGGAAAATATGTCCAGAATTAATAGACTTCGATCATACACTCGCACTTTGATATCGCGTTCGGGAGTGTTTAGCTCTTTTTCAAGATTTCTCAATTGAGAAGCGCTGAGGTCATCGTCAAAAATTACATTATCGATTTCCTTCGCTATCACGTACTCTTTGATCTCCGCCAGTTTTCCTTTACCCACAAAGGTGCGAACATCAGGTTGAGGCAACCGTTGAACAAACCGATTCATGGTTTTTATTCCAGCTGTCTCAGCTAAAAAGGCTAGTTCATCAAGGTGTTCGTTGGTGATATCAGTATTTTTGTCCGCAAGTGCTACGAGAATCGCCAGAATCATGTTTATTAGTATATTACTTTGAGTTTAAAAATCAAACTTACCTTATTCCAACCCATTGGATAAACAGCTGGTTACATTTTTAATTTTTCGAAGGATACATGTAAGAAATTGATAAGAAATTCACATTTTTGAACCCGGAAAGTAAAACCTAAACAAAAAGTCTTAATCTGGCCTGTCAAGCTAGATAAGTTGGCCAATGAAAGTAGCAATCGTATTAAATACCTCCTGGAATATCTTTAATTTCCGGCTGAATTTTGTTAAGGCTTTGCTTGAAAAAGGCTACGAAGTTCACACCATAGCTCCCCACGACAACTATACAGTGCATTTAGAGGCCATTGGATGCACCCATCACGATGTGAAGATGGACAGTCGCGGGGCAAATCCCATTAAAGACATTGCTTTAACCTTCGAATTATTTGGTATTTATAGAAAGGTTAAACCTGATATTATTCTGCATTATACTATTAAACCTAATGTGTATGGAACATTGGCAGCTTCCATGCTAAAGATTCCAACCATTAATAATGTTTGTGGATTGGGCACTGTATTCTTAAAAAGGAATTTAGTTTCTGCATTTGCTATGTTCTTGTATAAAGTAGCGTTTAGGTTTCCTAAAAAGATATTTTTCCAAAACCCAGATGATTTGGCAATGTTCCTTAATAAGAACTTGGTTCCTGCAAAATCAGCTGATTTACTTCCCGGCTCAGGTATCAATTTGACCCATTTCCAACCCATGGAATTTAAACGAAACGAAACGTTTACATTCTTGCTGATTTCAAGACTTATTACGGATAAAGGGATTTTAGAATATATAGAGGCAGTAAAATCGCTTAAGAAAAAGGGTGTAAATGCACGATTTCAGCTATTAGGAGCAAAAGATCCGGAACACAAGAGAGGCATTCAACTTCCGGTTATTGAAAACTGGATTGAGACCAACACCATTGAGTATCTGGGAACTACGGATGACGTTCGTGAATTTATCGAGAAAGCAGATTGTATAGTGCTACCTTCCTATCGCGAAGGAACCCCGCGAACACTGCTGGAAGCCGCAAGTTCATCCAAACCCATAGTAGCCACGGATGTACCTGGTTGCCATCATGTTGTTATCGACAATTACAATGGTTTACTGTGCAAACTTAAAAGCTCAGAAGATCTCGCTTCAAAGATGGAGCAAATGCTTTCGCTGGATGATCAAACAATTAAAAAGTTTGGTGAAAACGGCCGAAAGAAAATTGAGTTTGAGTTTGATGAAAATCTGGTAATCACCAAATACCTACAGGAAATCTCTACGCTTAAAGCCGCTGTGTAAGAGTTTCACGGAGAACTGTCAATTTCAACGAGTTATTGATAAAATCCGTAATTTCACCTGTTTTTATAAAGTTATTGGCTGTGCGTATTCTATTTTTTGTCCTCATTCTATTTATGATGTCGTGTGCTTCGTATAAGCAAAACATCATGTTCAAATCTACCGAGGGCGTGGAACCAGAACGGGTTAAAAAGGAGGTCATTTCAGCTGAAAAAAATTATCCTATTCAAAAAAATGACTTGCTTACATTACAGGTCTATTCTAATCAGGGTGAGCGTTTAGTAGATCCTGCTCCTGAGTTACGGACCGAAAATGCCACTGCTAAACGAACCCACGCAATCTGAAATTACTTATTTAGTCAACCTTCAGGGAGTGGTTCGTTTTCCTATGATTGGTGAAATTAATCTTGAAAATTTTACAATCCGTCAGGCGGAAGAAATTATTCAAAAGGAATACGCTAAGTTTTTCAAAGAACCTTTTGTAATGATTAAGTATGTAAACAAACGAGTGACACTACTAGGTGCTGTAGGCGGGCAAGTAATACCGCTCACCAACGAAAATATGAGTTTACTTGAAGTACTTGCTTTGGCCAAGGGTTTACCTAACGATTCAAAAGCAAATAACATTAAGGTTATAAGAGGTGAAAAAGTTTTTGAAATTGACTTAAGCACCATTCAAGGCTTTAAGGACGGAAATATAGTTGTGGAACCAGGAGATGTTGTTTATGTAGAGCCTATTCGCAGACCCTTTAGTGAAGGCTTGAAAGATAATGCCGGTGTCGCTAGTCTATTGGTAAGCCTTGTGACGCTTTTGGTAATCCTTAGAACCTACTAATTGGAATGTATGGAGATTCAAAAATCAACATCCGCAGATTCCATTGATCCCGAAAAGCTCTCAGCGGTTTTCCGCAAAAATCTGGTGTGGATCATTCTGATATTTGTTGTGTCCAATTTCGCTGCCTACCTCTTCATTCGCTACACAAAAGATTTATTTGAATCCGAATCAGAGTTAAAGCTTGATATTAAGCGCGATGCTACAGAATTAGGGATTAAAACAATTATTGATGACCAGAACCTGAATATTGTTTCGGGTGAAATCGAACAAATAAAATCAAAGCTATTTTTTAGCAAAGTGTTAGATTCTCTTGACTTGTCTATCAGTTACTATAGTGTGGGCAAAGTGTTAAGGGATGAAATGTATAAGCGATCCAGTTTCTACGTTAAAACAAGAAAAATCAATCCCAATCATTTAGACATTCCCTTTTATTTCGATTTTAAAGGAGGCACTCAATTTTCAGTTCAAGTGGGTGAGTCTGGAACAACTGGTACCGGCAATTTTGGCATTCCATTTTTAATTGACGGTACTGAATTAACAATTACTAAATCCATTTATTTTCTGGATGATGATGATAACACCTATTATTTTACGCTGAATAGCCGAAATCAATTGATAGAGTATCTATCTAAAAATATTCAGGTTGATCCTTTAAATTTTCAAGCCAACACTATTCGCATTTCTTTTCAGGATTACAATGCCCTAAAGGCATATGATATCGTTAACAAAATTGATTCGTTGTATATAACCTATAGCAATGAACAAAAGAACCTTGCCAACAAACAAAAAATAGAATGGCTCAATAATGAATTAGCTCAGGTTGAAACAAGAATGGAAGGGTTTGAAGATTACTTCGAAAACTTTACCTTAAAGAATAAGAGCAGTGATTTAACGCTTGACTTAAAGAGAACTATTATCTCAATCAACCGGGTGGATTCTCAGCGCTATGAACTTGCCAAAAAATTGACTGAGCTTAACGCACTTATTGATGTAATTACTGAAGGCAAATCCACTTCAATTAATCAACCACATAAATTCTTACCGGATTACATAAATAAGAAAATTGAAGACTTAAATAAAACCATTCAAGATCGCGATCGATTAAGTTTAGCCTACAATGAAAATACATTTGCATTCAAACAGAAAGAACTGGAATTGAGCGCACTGAACGATCAGGTGTTTACTCAATTATCAAAAATCAAAAAAGACTGGCTAGCCACCCAGGCGGAATTAAGTAAACAAAAAGAAAGTCTAGAAAGAAAATTTGCTGGAATGCCCGATAAAAATACTCAGTTTTCAAAAAACCAGCGGTACTACAAATTATATGAGGAATTCTATTTGTCTATGATGCAATCCAAAGCAGAGTTTGAAATTGCACAAGCGGGCAGCACACCTGATTTCAAAATTTTATCACCTGCTACCATACCTCTTATCCCCATCTCTCCTAAAAAATATATGATTCTGGGTATAGGTTTAGTAGCTGGTATCGTATTAAACTTTTTCTTTGTTGGATTTTTATATTTGCTCAACAATAAAATAACAAGCATTAAAGAGGTAGAACGCGGCACACTTGTGCCAATGCTGGGGGCTATCCCCGCTTCTCACTATAAAATAGAAACCATGTTCCATGTCATCGACAATCCGAAATCGATGGTAAGTGAGGCAATCAGAAGCTTGCGAACAAATCTTGAATTTTTCAATTCTTCAAACCATAGTAAAGTAATTACAATATCCTCCACTACTTCCGGTGAAGGAAAATCATTTCTTGCGATGAACCTGGGTGGTGTACTGGCTATGTCACGCAAAAAAGTTATTCTTGTTGATTTGGATATGCGCAAACCTAAGGGAGATAAATATCCTACCGGAGATTCTAGCAAAGGCATGAGCACCATCCTGATTAAGAAGAATTCATGGAGAGAATGCGTTGTTAAAACTTCGTTGGAAAATTTTGACTTCCTTCCATCAGGACCACATCCCCCTAATCCTTCTGAGTTACTTTTAAATGGTGAATTTTCTGATCTATTGGAAAATCTTCGCAAAGAATATGACTTTATTGTTATTGATACACCTCCTGTTGGTTTGGTTACGGATGGCATCATGGCTATGAAGCGTTCTGATTTGTCTATCTATGTATTTCGCGCCAATTATTCCAGACATGACTTCATGGATAATTTGAATCGTGTCGTTACTATCAACAAACTCACGCATGTTTCATCGGTGGTTAATGCGTTGCCAATAAATGGAAATACGTATGGGTATGGGTATTATGAAGATCGGCCTACCAAAAGCCGTTGGAGAAAATTAATTGGCCGGTGATTTCATTTTTTCGAAAAAAAAATAAGTTTGAGAATCCCCTTCGCACGGATATCCATTCTCACTTACTAGCAGGTTTGGATGATGGAGTTAAAACACAAAAAGAAGCTGTTGAACTCGTTGCTCACTTCCATAAACTAGGCTATCATAAATTAATCACCACCCCGCACATTAACAGCGATTATTATCGCAATGAACCTGAACCCATAAGAAAAGCATTAACAGAATTAAATGACGCGTTGAGGGCAGAAACTATTCCAGTGGTTGTTGAGGCTGCTGCAGAATACTATCTGGACGAAGAGTTGATGAGAAAAATTGACTCAAAGGAAAAGCTACTGACCTTTGGACAATCGTATCTGCTATTCGAAACTAATTTTTTAACAGAACCGTATCAGTTAAATGATTTCATTTTTAAAGTAATCACGCAAGGATATAAACCGATACTGGCGCATCCCGAACGATACGCTTATATGACATTGGAGAAAGCAGAGGAGTTAAAAAATAGAGGTGTACTTCTTCAGCTCAACATCCCATCTCTTGTTGGATTTTATTCCAAACCAATTCAGCAATTAGCCTATAAACTGATCGATAAGGGTTGGATTGATCTTTTGGGAAGTGATTGCCATCATGCTATTCACCTTCAGGTGTTGGAAGATGCGGTACAAAATAAGTATTTTAGAAGGGCGGTCGAGTTGCCACTTCTCAATAACAGTCTTTAATGATGATTGCAGTAACAGGTGCCAATGGCTTATTAGGTAGTTTCATTCTGCGAAAGCTGGCGCTTGCAAAAATACCAGTAATTGGGTTGCATAAAAAAGATAGTGACTACTCGCATCTCAATGATTTAACAAACATAACATGGCGTGAACTTGAAATCGTAGATCCACTTTCTGTTGAAGAGGGAATTAAAGGTGCAACGCATGTAATTCATACAGCAGCCTACGTATCATTCAATCCGCGACTTCAAAAAAATATAATGGCTGTAAATGTGGAGGGTACTCAGCATATTGTAAATGCATGCCTTGCACAAAACATACAGCAGTTAATTCATATTAGCTCTGTTGCTGCCTTGGGTAGGAAAAAAGAAATTCCAAACATTGATGAAACTTCACGATGGGTAGATAGTGACTTGAATACTGATTATGCTAAATCAAAATACCTAGGTGAGGTGGAGGTTTGGCGTGGTGCCGAGGAAGGACTTCCCGTTTCAGTAATCAATCCATCCGTTATTCTTGCTCCCTCTGATTGGGGCAAAAGCAGTTCCCAATTATTTCATTATGTATGGAAAGAAAAAAAATTCTATACTGAGAACCAGGTTAACTATGTAGACGCTCGTGATGTCGCTGAAATTGTTTGGCAAGTTTATTCCCGAAAAATTACTGGCGAGCGATTTATTGCCAGTGGAGGAAATATTGAAATCAAAGAGTTATTTGACCTGATGGCTATTCGATTTAATAAAGAATCTCCCTCAATAAAAATACATCCGCGTTGGGTTGCCGCCTTTGCGCGAATAGAAGAATTGCGCGCCCGCCTTATGGGACATGAACCCCTGATAACAAGGCAAACTGCCAAAATCACAAAAGAAAATTTTCGCTACCTGAATACTAAAGCCACCCAGCAACTAGGAATTTCATTTAGAAAATTGGAGGAAACACTGGATTGGTGCTGTAACTACTATTTGCGGACTTATACTACAAACAAATAAAAAGCGCAAGGTTGTCTGCGGATAATAATTACCTGAAATTTGCATATAGAATTTTAGGAAAAGACAATTTTGTCTATCTTAGGAAAACCTTTTAGCTGATGGCCCAGGAATTCAGAAAGAGACAGGAGGAGGAGGAGTTGATCAAGCGATACGAAGAGAATCTAAAACATAATCATGCCGAGTTTTTCGACATTGATTCTTACGAAACTATCATCGGTTATTATCTTGAGAAAAGTAAATTCAAACGTGCACTTACTGTTGTTGAGCAAGCCATTGAACAATTTCCATTCTCAACAGATTTACTAACTGTAAAAGCTCAAATCTTTACCAACCTTGAACGATACGATGAAGCTTTAGATCTTCTAGATCGCTCACGTAATTTACATCCTCACGATTTAGAAATTTATTTATCCATTGGATCCATACTTTCCTTGCAGGCAAAATATGAAGAAGCTATTGCTCTTTATGAAGAAGCGTTGACATTTGCTGACGAAGAAAAAGATGAATTGTATTACAACATTGGTCTTGCGTATCAAAGCATGGAGAAATACGAGCAAGCTATTGAAGTGTATAAATTATCCATCGAAGAAAACATCAGTCATGAAGGCTCTTTATATGAACTCGCATTTTGCTTAGATGTAGTCGGTCAATTGGAAGGAAGTCTCTCCTACTACAAAAAGTTTATTGACGAAGATCCGTTTTCAGGAGCCGCCTGGTATAACCTGGGTATCGTTAGCAATAAGTTGGAGAAATTTACGGAAGCAATAGAAGCGTATGAATACGCCATTGCTATTGATGAAAATTTCGCCTCTGCTCATTTCAATATGGGAAACTCCTACATGAATTTGGAGAAGTACGAAAAAGCATTGGAAGGATTTAGCAAGACAATTGAAATTGAAGGCCCAAGTCCCGAAGTATATTGCTGCATGGGTGCTGCCTATGAAAACATGAAGCAATATGATCTAGGCCTAAAGTATTTTCAAAAATCAACCAAGTTAGATGCCTTATATGATGAAGCTTGGTTTGGTGCCGGTAGCTGTCTCGAGAAACAAGAGAAATGGTATCAAGCACTCCATTTCTTTAATAAAGCCATCAAAATAGATAGTCACAATCCCGAATACTGGAAAGCGGCCGCTCATGCGGAATTTAAAATAGGAAATACAATCTCCAGTATTAGTGCCTATGAAGAAGCGAGTATACTTGGCCCGGACGACAAAGAAGTTTGGTTGAATTGGTCCTTTATCTACTTTGAACAAGGAGAGTACCAGAAAGCCATTGAAATACTTCTTCAGGGCATGGATGAACAACCCGATGAACCCGAATTCTTCTATCGAATGACTGTTTATCTAATCGAATCGGGTCAATTCAAAGAAGCACTGAATTATTTAGAAAATGCATTAATTTTAGACTTTGAAGGCCATCAAGTATTATTTGATTTCTTTCCAAAACTAGAAACACAAAAGGCCTTACAAAAGATTATCGACCAGTTTAGAAAAGACAACCCCTAATGAATTACACAATTAATAACCTACCTGAGCGCACTGTTAAGCCCAGGCAAATGGGTTTCACCATGGCAATGGATAAAGGCCTTAGCGTGCGTGAAGCCGAAGACTTTATGAGTATTGCTGCCGATCATACGGACATTGTAAAGTTAGGCTGGGCAACCAGCTACGTAACTCCAAACCTTAAGGATAAACTTAAAGTGTATAAAGAAGCAGGCATCCCCTGCTACTTTGGTGGCACACTGTTCGAAGCATTTATTATTCGCGATCAGTTTGATGATTACCGTAAGATACTCGATAAATTTAACATGTCGTTTGCAGAAGTTTCTGACGGGTCAATCGATCTTGATCACGATAAGAAACTCGAGTATATTCAAAAATTATCCGAACAAGTAACGGTACTTTCAGAAGTAGGTTCAAAAGATGCTGATAAGATAATTCCACCCTATAAGTGGATTGAATTGATGCAAAAAGAATTGGATGCAGGTGCCTGGAAAGTAATTGGTGAAGCACGTGAAGGCGGTAACGTTGGTCTGTTTCGCTCTTCTGGTGAAGTTCGGTCTGGTCTGGTACAAGAGATTTTAACGAAGATTCCTTTTGAACGAATCATTTGGGAAGCTCCGCAAAAAGCCCAGCAAGTTTGGTTTATTAAACTGCTTGGCGCGAATGTGAATTTGGGTAATATTTCTCCTAACGAAGTAATTCCGTTGGAGACAATCCGACTTGGCTTACGCGGTGATACTTTTCTTCATTTTCTTGGATTAGAGAGAAAGAAAGACAACACCACTCCTCCTTTTTACGCAGACTAGTCGATACTTGAGAACTACCAAAGACTATCTTCTCCTCTTTCTTAAGGGCATGGGCATGGGTGCAGCAGACACCGTGCCGGGTGTATCGGGCGGTACCGTAGCATTTATCACTGGCATTTATGAAGAATTGATTGCATCCATTAATAAGGTTGACGTAGAAGCTCTTAAACTTCTGCGCAAATTTCATTTTGCTGACTTCTGGCATAAAATAAATGGGGGATTTTTACTCACTTTGCTAAGCGGAATATTTGTGAGCTTGCTTTCATTAGCCCGATTAATGACTCACTTACTTAACACGCAACCAATATTAATCTGGTCATTTTTCTTTGGATTAATTTTAGTTTCCTCACCCCTCATTTTGCGCAATATCACCAAGTGGAGAGTAAGTTCAGTGCTAACTTTTATAATCGGAATTGTCGTTGCCTACTTCATCACCATTGTATCTCCTGCCGAAACCCCATCAGGCTATCCATTCATCTTCTTTTGTGGCGCCCTCGCCATTTGCGCCATGATTTTACCAGGCATCTCAGGTGCTTTTATTTTGCTGCTTTTAGGAAAATATGAATTTATGATCAATGCGCTCATTGATTTCAACATTCCAGTAATTATTGTTTTCATGTTAGGCTGTGTATTAGGCCTATTGGGCTTTTCTCGATTTTTAAATTGGATTTTAACACATTATCGGTTTCCTACATTAGCTTTGCTTGCAGGCTTTATGATCGGATCATTAAACAAAGTTTGGCCATGGAAAGAAGTAATCTCTTTCCGTCTCAATCATAACGGAGATCAAGTACCTGCATTCGATAAAAGCATTTTGCCGTGGGATTATTTCACGATTACAGGTCAGGATCCACAAGTATTCAAAGCCATCTTATGCGCAGCATTTGGTGTCTTCTTAGTAGTAGCCATTGAAAAAGTAGCGGCTATGTTAAAAACAAAATCGTAAAAACATGGAAAAGAAATTTGGCCTTATTGGAGCAACCGTGAGCCATTCATTTTCAAAATCATATTTTGATGAGAAATTTTTTAGAGAAGGACTTCGGGACTATCATTACGATTTATACTCATTGGCAGATATTGAAGGATTAAAAAAACTTCTGGATGAGAACCCTGAATTGGCCGGCCTTAACGTCACCATCCCTTACAAAGAGCAGGTAATAAAATTTCTTTCGGATATTGATGCCGATGCACGCAGCATTGGTGCCGTTAACGTAATTAAAATTCAAAACGGAAAACTGACTGGCTACAATACTGATAGCGATGCTTTTTATGAGTCGCTTGGAAAATGGATCGCGGGTAAAAATATTTCCAAAGCGCTGATTCTAGGAACAGGTGGATCATCGAAAGCTGTGCAGCAAGCTCTAAAAAAACTTTCTGTGCCGTTTGAATTGGTTTCCCGCGAAAAAAGTAAAGGGCAACACACGTATGAAAGCCTTGAGAAAGATGGCACCCCAATTTCTAAAGCAAACCTCATCATCAATACCAGCCCGCTGGGTATGTCTCCGAATACGAATACCTATCCTCCCATTGATTATGAGTTATTAACTCCTAATCACTATGTGTATGATTTAATCTATAATCCTGCCCGCACAGTATTTCTTCAAAAAGCCGAAATGCGAAACGCTCATATTAAAAATGGCTTGGAAATGCTTCATATTCAAGCCGAAAAAGCCTGGGCAATTTGGAATAATTAACGTGCGTTTATCGCAAACCTAAATCTTCGGGAGCAAAATCAACCTCACAATCAGTTAGCCGTTTAGTTGAATAACTGTTAACTTTCCACTTCATGGATTTTAATCTCACTAGCGAATACGTCCCCACTGGCGACCAGCCTTCGGCAATAAAAAAATTAGTTGCCAGTTTGGCGGAGGGCGAACAACACCAGACTTTGCTGGGTGTAACAGGCTCTGGAAAAACATTTACCGTTGCCAATGTAATTGCACAGATCAATCGCCCAACACTTATTCTCAGCCACAACAAAACCCTTGCCGCTCAATTGTACGGAGAGTTCAAACAATTCTTTCCAGACAATGCAGTCGAGTATTTTATCTCCTATTACGATTACTACCAGCCTGAAGCATTTATTCCATCTTCTAACCTATACATTGAAAAAGATCTTTCCATAAATGAAGAAATTGAAAAATTAAGACTCAGCGCTACTTCATCTCTCCTTAGCGGACGCAGGGATGTGTTGGTGGTGGCTTCCGTTTCGTGTATTTATGGTATTGGTAATCCAGAAGAGTTTGGGAAAAATCGAATTCAACTTAAGGTTGGCGAGCTCATCCCTAGAAACAAACTTCTGTTTGCCCTTGTGGACGTTCTTTATCATCGCACGGAAGCTGAATTTAAACGCGGAACATTCAGGGTGAAAGGTGATACAGTAGATGTGTTTTTAGCTTATGCTGATTATGCCTTGCGTATTTATTTTTTTGGTGACGAAATAGAAGCGATTCAATTGATTGATCCTATATCTGGCAAGAAAATTTCGGATGAAAAAACTGCTGTAATTTTTCCGGCCAATTTATTTGTAACCGCAAAGGATCAACTTCAAACTGCCATTCATGAAATTCAGGATGACATGGTGCTGCAGGTACAAATGTTTGAATCGGAACGAAGACATCTGGAAGCAAAACGTTTGAAAGAACGTACTGAGTTTGATTTAGAGATGATGCGTGAGTTAGGATATTGCAGTGGTATTGAAAACTACTCGCGTTATTTTGATAGACGAGCCGTAGGCGCTCGACCATTTTGTTTGATCGATTATTTTCCGGATGATTTTCTGATGGTGATTGATGAGAGTCACGTAACCGTTCCTCAAGTAAGAGCCATGTGGGGTGGCGATCGATCGCGTAAAGCTAATTTGGTGGATTATGGATTTCGTTTGCCTTCAGCACTTGATAATCGTCCGCTTACCTTCAATGAGTTTGAATCCATTCTAGGTCAGACGATCTACGTAAGTGCAACTCCATCCGAATATGAACTTCGTAAATCGGAAGGTGTGGTAGTAGAACAACTTATCCGGCCAACGGGATTACTCGATCCGGAAATTGATGTGCGACCCAGCAGAAATCAGATAGATGATTTGTTTGAAGAGATTGATGAACGCGTACAGAAAAAAGAACGGGTGCTTGTAACCACGTTAACCAAACGCATGGCCGAAGAACTTACCAAGTTTATGGCACGCGCTTCCATTAAATGCCGTTACATTCATTCTGAAGTAGCAACACTCGATCGTGTAGAAATTTTAAGAGAATTACGATTAGGTATATTTGATGTGTTGGTGGGTGTAAACCTACTGCGTGAAGGACTTGGATCTTCCGGAAGTTTCGTTGGTAGCTATTATGGATGCTGATAAAGAAGGGTTTCTTCGTAATCAACGTTCACTGGTGCAAACCATTGGTCGTGCTGCACGAAATGAAAATGGTAAAGTAATTATGTATGCCGATAAAGTTACTGAGTCCATGAAACAAGCCATTGATGAAACAAACCGAAGAAGACAAATTCAAATTGATTATAACTTAGCAAACGGCATAACTCCCAAGACAATTATCCGATCGAAAGATTCTATCCTGGGTCAAACCAAAGTGGCAGATTCTAAAAAAACAAAACGATACTACATTGAAGAGGAAGAAAAGTCGCTTGCTGCTGATCCGGTAGTTGCCTATCTATCAAAAGAAGAACTTAACAAAATGGCAGACCGCACACGCAAAGCCATGGAGAAAGCTGCCAAAGAACTTGAGTTTATGGAAGCTGCTCGTTTGCGTGATGAATACCTGGCCATTCAAAAAATGATTGAAGAGAAGAAATAATTATTATCTAAACCAACATGAATAAAAATCTACTTTCAATAATTTTCATTTCGCTAATTTCATATACACTGCAAGCACAAAGCAGCAACGATATTTTAGTAGGTGGTGGTTTTGATTTGATAAAGACTGACAATAACCAACTATTTGACAAAGCTCAAATTGGTTTGGAAGCTCATTACTTTGTTGTGCGAAATTTTGCTGCGGGTGCTGGCTTTGAAATATGGCCGCAGCAAAAAAGTTCTTTCATGATGGGCATGCGTTGGTATGCGCTTGATCATGTATTTATTCGCGCACGCGGTTTAATTGGCGCTAATGATGTTTCCATTGGGGGTGGTTGGGCTAAGCCTATAAAATGAAAACTGGCGGTTTGAAGCAATTGGTGATTTTTATGTGGCCGATACTGAGTTTGCCATACGTGCTGGGGTGAGTTATATTATTAAGAAATAACAACGGCTGTTCAACCTATCTTTGTTTCCCATTAAGAGATGAATCAAATTAAAGATTTAGTAAACCAATTCGAAACCATTTATAATGGTGAGCCCTGGTATGGAAATTCCATTTCAAAAATCTTAGAAGAAGTAACAGAAGATAATGCATTCTGGAAAGCCAACTGAAGGAGCTCATTCTATTGCTCAATTACTGTCACATACGATTTACTGGCGAGAATCCCTTATTAAAAAACTAGAAAATGATCTTGAGTATAAAGCTTCCATGAAAAGTGAAGACAATTGGAGAACCAATGAGAATTTAAAACTATTAGGGTGGAAGAAATTACGAAGCCAGTTTGAGGAATCGCAGAAGAAGATAGTTACTCTTCTGGCAAAACAAGACGATTCATTTCTAGAAAAACCTTATCAAAAAACAGTCACGATGCATGACCTCATCAAAGGAATTATTCAGCATGATATCTATCACCTTGGTCAGATTGCTTATGTAAAAAGTATTTGCTCGTAAATACAAGGAGTAAATTGTGGGTGTTTAGTTACTCTATCAACTATCCCTATTTACTTTCCACAACATTCTAAAGTAATAAATGTCATAGCCGAGCCAAAGTAAATAGATAGTCGCAAGTCCGACTGAAATTAAATCCGTCTGATATATGCTACGAATTAACCCAACGAATAATAACGCAAATGGGAATAGTACCCAATAGAACATTTTTAGAGAACGAAACTTGAAGAGTATGAAATTTGCAAGGCCATTAATTATCATTATCAAAGTAAGCAACACAATCGGAATTGAAAACAGATTGGGAGAAATATGAAATTGACGGTAGGCTATAATGCCACAGATGAGATAGTAAAGTCCTCCAACTATATACCAGAACGAAAAGGCAAAAGCAAATTTTGGTTGGCTCAAGTTCTCAAACCACGACTTTACCTTCCTTTGTTACAGAAACCGCCTCAATGATTATTGAAATCAAACATAGCGCTAGTGTTTTAAGTAGTGCAAACCAGTCCATTCAATGCTCCCTATTTTGGTCATTAATTATTTTTATAGTGATTCAATATTATGAAATAATTGTTTGTGTTGTTTCTTGAATATGCTTTCCATAATTGATTTTATGGGCAACAGTGATTTAAATCTAATACTCTCTTCAATAATTGTAAAATGGCCTTCCATTCTTAACATAAACATCATTTCAATTTTTGTCATTTTTAAAACTGTTGCACGCATAATGACTAAATTATCTTGTGGCCAACTGACAATTACTACAGGATAGGTAAATAAAATCGGTATAAAACCCCATTTTAAGGTTTCGTAAACTAAATAGGTTTCACTACCTGTTGGTTCTATTCTAGTTATTACAGGATGAACTGAAACTAATTTTTGCATATCAGTCAAATAGTTGAAAACTAGATCAGAGGATTTTTTTATTTTATATGAAAGTTTCATTATTGGTTTTTCAGGGTCGCTTCTATTTAGTCACTGTACAACAAGGCTATCAACAATACTAAGCTATTTGGTGAAACTGTGCTGGCATGAAAACCTCTTTACCTTTTTCGCTGCTAATAAAATCACTCTCTGGAACATCATTAACATTGAG
>CAWBCB010000162.1:0-11489 GCA_963787095.1 uncultured Cytophagales bacterium
ACACTGGTGATCATCGTGCCGTGTCCGCATGGTGATCCTCATCATCATCGTCCTCCACAGAATCATGGACATCCTCACCGTACAACCCGCGCCGCGCCTTGGTCTTGGCCAGCGCAGCCGCGCGGTGCACCCGTCGTGGCGTCGCAGAGCTGGTGCACGAGCAGGCAGCAGCTTTCGCTGCCGTCGTACTGCCGCAACCACGCGTGGTAGTCGGGAATGTGCGGTTCGGCCTGCTGCAGCATGTCTTCCCACGGCATGTCCTGCTGCTGCAACTGTTCGACGGGAGTGCGGTAGACAACGCGAAGCAGGTCCGTGTGGAAAAAGAGCTGACGGACGGCGGCTGGGGCCCGCGTGTGACCTTGCAGTGGAGACGATGACGATGATGTTGATGATTCGTCGCTGGCCGCACAACAGCACCCGCGCGCCACACCGAGGTGCTGGACCTGCTCCAAGATGGATTGCAGTCGTTGGTACTGCTGGGCGCCCAGACACTGCTTCAGGACGGCGGTGCGATGGTGGTTGTCGTCCGGATCTGCGGTGGCATCGCGCCTTTGGGAGATCTTGGCACGTCGTCGTTGCAGCAAACTCTCCATGAGTTGGTGAAGCCTGTCGGTCCAGGGTATCTTTTTCTGTATCGGAAGTTACGGCTGCCTTGGCGCCGCCTTTGAGTTTTTGTTGATGGCAGTACAAAGCCTTTTCCAGAGCTGCGGCTTGGCATTGTATCTTGCGGGGATCATCGTTCACTTGGCATTTTCGCATGCGTTCCTCTCTGTTTGGTACACAAAAAGTGATGTGTGTCAGTGTGCAGGACTGCAAGGATCCAAGCGTGCACCACAATGGGAAGGGCCTCACAATACTACAAAACCGAAGCCCCGGATCGCCACCCAAACAACTCTCTCTCTCTCTCTTACAGAAGGTATGCATAAGACCTGCAATTGATCAGATCTACACGCTGCAACTTACAACATTGCTCGGACTCGCAGCCGATCGGGACTTAACGGCGCTGGTTTCTCCGCGGGGAGAGATCGCTTCTTGTTCGTTTGCTTGTGCTGGCTGGTACGGATGCTGAGGCGGGTGGCGCATGCCGGGACTCTTGTCGTCGTCATTGGCGCTTTCGGAGGAGACGTTGCGCGCTACTGCTTGCTTGGGTGCAGCAGTGGGGCGCCATGCAGGGCAACCTTGATGATTGGAGGGGTTCATGCTGCTGTTGGTTGCTGCTGTTGGTGATGGCTCGCCATTTTCCATGTTCCGGAATTAATATCCCATGAACTTTAAAAGATAGCTGCCTAAACCAAGCTTTATAAATGCACCTTAAACAGTTCTTTTTGATATATTGAATAATTGGCATTAGAGCTGCTCAGGGAAATTTATCAGATCAGGTCTAATTTAGAAATGCCCACTACTTCTGTTTCCAACCCCAAATCACAGAGCATTCTGTTTGAGAAGGAACAAGGGAGATAATCCGTCTGGGCGGGGTCTCTATTTTTACTTTGCAGGATAGTTGATCGGAGAATAGAGTCATCTACGTTGAAGAATCCAAGTTGCCTAAATCATTTGCTTCTAACCAATCTGTATCAAATTTTAACTTCTTATTTAGTTTTAGATATTGATTTGCTTCAAGGTCATCCAAAAGATCAACAGAGAAACGTTTGTTATCAGAAGTAACTCCTAATAGATTATTAAGAGTCTTGCTATCCTGAAAGATTTTATACTCAAGCTTATCAGATTTGTAAACACCAAAACTATTATTCTCACCCAATTCATTATTAAAATATTGAATTAATAAATGAAAATCATAAAAGGTAATATTCTTAGGGAACCTAATTATTTTTTGATCTCCATTATCTCTAATTACAAAATCTACTATTGAGTAGGTCGTAGATAAAGCAAATAAGAAATCTTCAATTAATCTTTGAAGATTCCAATTTGTAGATAGTACAAAGGCATATTTATCTCCTTCGCTAAAATCTATTTGCAACTTTGATTCCGCTGTATAGGATACATCTTTAACCTCAGAGCCTGAGGATATAGAACCTAAAAGCTCAAAAGGTAATGCAAAAATACTCCCTAGTCTCCTAAATGGAACAAGTATTATTCCGAGGGGTAACTTCAGTAATATGTCTTTGGGGTATTTAATAATCGCTGCTAAAAGCCCCAGACCAAGAATTATAAAAAGTCCTTCAATTATATAATATCTATGCATTAGAAACCTAATTGGATACTTAACTTCAATATACGATCAATTGAATAAGGTTAAAAAAAATGGTCCGTTCTCACAGACCATTTAATAATGAAATAAAAATCACTCCTATTTAATATACCTGAAATCGTGCCCCGGTTTTACTTGCAACAATACATCATACATCAGGTTGATCACGTTTTCCACATCATCTTTATGCACGGTCTCAACCGTAGTGTGCATATACTTCAGCGGAAGTGAGATCAGCGCAGACGCAACGCCTTCTGCAGAATAAGCAAACGAATCAGTATCGGTTCCGGTTGAGCGTGACACTGCCTGACGCTGAAAAGGAATTTTCTTTTTCTGTGCCACATCAATAATCATCTTCAACACATTGTTTTGAACAGCGGGACCATAACACAACACAGGACCTGCACCGCATTTCATATTACCACTCTCCTTCTTATTGTACATAGGCGATTGTGTATCATGCGTTACATCTGTACAAATAGCCAAATCAGGTTTTAGTCTGCGCGAAATCATTTCGGCACCCCGCAACCCAATTTCTTCTTGCACCGCATTCACCACATACAAACAGAACGGCAACTTCTTTTTATTTTCATGCAGCCTGCGCGCTACTTCAGCAATCATGTAGCCACCCATGCGGTTATCCAATGCACGACCGGTTAAATAGTTTTTGTTTAGTTCAATCAACTCATCTTGAAACGTAGCTACCGTGCCTACATGAACACCCATTGCTTCAACTTCTTTCTTCGATTCGGCACCGATATCTATAAAGATATTTTTTAGCGTTGGCGCTTCCTCTTTTCCTGAATCGCGAACATGAATAGCCGGCCAACCAAATACTCCTACTACGGGTCCTTTCTCGGTATGAAGATTCACACGCATCGAAGGCGCAATCTGATGATCGGAACCACCATTTCTACGCACGTAGATATACCCATCATCTGTTATATAATTTACAAACCACGAGATTTCATCAACATGGGCTTCAATCACCACTTTGTAGGCCGCCTTGGGATTGATAACACCCACAGCGGTTCCATACACATCCACGATGTAATCGTTGGTGTAAGGCTTTATGTAATCAAGCCAGATTTGCTGACCGCTCTGCTCAAAGCCGGTAGGTGAAGCATTATTTAAATAATCGAACAGGAATTTTTTACTCTTTTTGTCCATGGTAGTACTAACATTTATTTCAAAACAAATCTATTAAATCGAATCTGGTATACCTATTTCTCCAACTCCTCAAAATCAATATCCATAACGCTAAACTTTTGCCAACCCACAAAATCAAAATGCCACCATTCAGAAGCATTTACTTTAAAGCCGTATTTTTCCATCACGTCAATTAGCGTTTTACGGTTTTTGCGAATAACGGGGTCGGCCACGGGTGTTGTTGGCCAGGCTTCTTTCTTAAACGAATCCCACTCCGTAGGCATTTGAATTTCTTTGCCCGTCTTTAAATCAATCAGGGTAAGATCAAGGGCGCACCCACGGTTATGCCGCGAACCCTTATAAGGGGAAGCCACATAGGTGGTATCGTGATAGGTTTCATAAAACATTACTGTTGCAGAATACGGTCGGTAACCATCAAAAATTTTCAAGGCCAGTTCTTGTTTCTTCAATTCCGCTTGAATTTTTTTTAACGCTTCGGCCACCGGCTTTCGGGCATACGCTCTCGCAAGATTATATATTTTCGTTCCGGTAAAATTTTTGGTTGTTGCATAGCCAATTTCCAAGGCGAGACCGGGAATAAATTTCTCCAGATTTACTAATTCATTTTGCGGATTGGATGCCAGACTTTTCTGATACTCGTCCAACTTCATTGGGGTGAGTCCATATTTATTTTGAGCCTGAACTCCCAAAGAAATCATACAAATAATAATCAGCACGTATTTCATAGCAATGTCTTTATTCTCTTAAAGTTAAATGGTTAACTTTCGATTATCATCATCTACCTATGAAAATCCTGAAACGAATTCTGCTTGGTGTAATCGCACTCGTGATTCTGATTGTCGCGGGCATCTACCTTTATTTATTGTCGACCAAACCTACCTATTCGGGTGAGCTAACGCTGGCAGGCTTGCAACAACCGGTTGAAATTTTATATGACGAATATGGTGTTCCTCACATCTACGCTCAAACTGAAGAAGATGCATACTATGCGCTAGGATATGCTCACGCGCAGGATCGGTTGTTTCAAATGGAAATGATCAGGCGGGCAGCATCGGGCAGATTGTCGGAGGTGTTGGGTGCCGATCTTCTGAAAGTGGATAAGCTGTTTCGCACGTTGGGTATAAATAAGTTTGCCAAAGAACATGCAGAAAAATTTCTGAGTGCTGACACAGCCGCTTTTCAGAAGGCTGCGCATGCTTATCAAAAGGGAGTTAATCAATATATAAAGACGGGTAAAACTCCTATCGAGTTTGCCATCATGGGCATTCCAAAAGAAGAGTTTACACCACAAGATATTTACTTGGCTGTTGGCTTCATGTCGTTTGGTTTTGCGGAAGGCATTCGAGCCGATCCGGTTTTGGAAAAAATAAGACGCGAACTGGGCGCTGATTATTTAAAGGATCTGGCTATTCAAACTCCTGCTGATGCAGAAATCATCAAAAATTTTAGCGGCCCTGTTAAAACATTGGGAACAGATTCCTTGATTGCTTTCTTCAGTGAAGCGCTTGAAAAAATTCCGGTTCCGCTTTGGCAGGGTAGTAATGGTTGGGTAATTGCGGGAGACAGAACAGAATCAGGACTTCCCATCTTAGCGAACGATACACACATTGGGTTTGCGCAACCGGCAGTTTGGTATGAGGCGCATCTGGAATATCCAGGCTTCAAATTTTATGGCCATCATATTGCCGGTATCCCATTTGGGCTACTCGGACAAAATGATTTTTGTGCCTGGGGTCTTACTATGTTTGAAAATGATGACACCGATTTCTTTACGGAAGAATTTAATGATGATGGAAAAGTAAAATACAAAGGCGAATGGGTAAATGCCGTTTACAAAACGGATACGATCAAAGTAAAGGATCGGCAAGATGAAACTCTTGTGTTGGTATCCACTCCACATGGTAATGTTATAAATGGAATTGTTGATTTTACGAAAGAAATAAAACCCACTTCATTGTGGTGGCTGCTCAATCATGAAACCAACGAATCACTGCAGGCCGCCTATAATTTAATTCATGCCTCTACCTTTAAAGAAGCTGAATACGCTGCCTCGCTGTTTTCGTCCCCAGGTCTTAATTTAATGTATGGTGATCGGGCCGGAAACATTGCCTGGTGGGCGGTTGCCAAACTACCCATTCGGGCACCACACGTACAAACAAAACTATTTTTAGATGGCGCGAGTGGCAATGATGAGCTACTTGGCTTTTATGATTTTTCTCAAAATCCACATGCTATAAATCCGCTATGGGGGTATGTGTACTCAGCCAACAATCAACCAGATTCAGTAAATGGAATTTTGTATCCAGGATATTATTATCCAAGAAGTCGTGCGGGGCGAATAGTTGAATTGCTGAAGACAGATAAAAAGTGGACCGTAGAAGACATGAAAACAATAAATCTGGATGTAACATCACCTATGCATGCAGATATAGCCAAAGATTTTGTTTCAGTTTTAAAATCATTGAATGATCCTGCCTTTCAGAATTTAATAACCGGACTCGATAGTTGGAGTGGGGAACATCGCGCTACACAAACAGCACCTTCTATTTATTATAACTTGCTATCGCAAACCATGAAACTTGCCATGGAAGACGAACTAGGTGCCGATGCCTTCAAGGCTCTAATGGCCACATCCATTCCAAAAAATTCGTATCAGATGTTTATTGAAAATGATCAATCTCCGTGGTGGGATAATTCCAAAACAACAGAAAAAGAATCACGGGCTCAAATTATAAAGCAAGCAGCCATCAATACACTACACCTATTATATACAACCGGTGGGGAAAATTCATCTGATTGGAAGTGGGGAAAAATTCATACGCTCACGCACAAGCATCCACTTGATGCCGTGAAACCCTTGCGTACATTTTTTAACGTTGGTCCATTTGTGGTTGATGGTGGCATAGAGGTTCTAAACAATCTTCAATTTAGTTTGGACTCAACCGGGTACTTTCCAGTAACTGTTGGGCCTGCACTCCGAAAGATTACTGATTTTAATGATATGGAAAATGGAATCACAGTTTCACCAACCGGACAATCAGGCAATGTAATGAGCCCTCATTATGAGAATCAAGCTGAAATGTTTGCCACTGGAAAATTCAGAAAGATGCTGATGAACCGTGAGGCCATAAAGTTGAAAGGAACAACTCTTCTATTGAAACCAGAAACAAAATAATCAATGAACATTAACCTACTACGCTCAGAGATACCGGGCTGTGAAACAAAAATTCATTTTAATAACGCAGGCGCTTCCTTAATGCCGCAACCTGTAATTGAGGCGATTACAGGACACATACATTTGGAAGCAATTACAGGTGGCTATGAAGCGGCTGATAAAAAAGCTAAAGACATTGAAGGCTTTTATGAAGGCGCAGCTAAACTTTTGAATTGCCGCGCTTCCCATATTGCATTTACTTCAAGCGCTACAAATTCTTTTGCCCGTGCCCTTTCATGCATTCCGTTTGCCGAAGGAGACTCTATCTTGCTAGCAAACGAAGATTATATTTCTAATCAAATTGCTTTCCTCTCTCTTCAAAAAAGATTTAAGGTAAAAATTTTACGAGCTGCCAGTTTGCCAACAGGGGGTGTTGATGTAGGCGATATGAAAAAGTTAATGGATGCCCAGCACCCAAAATTGGTGTCGCTTACGCATGTGCCAAGTAACTCCGGTATGATTCAACCCGTTGAAGAAGTGGGCAGGTTATGCAAAGAACGAGATTTATATTATCTGGTTGACGGTTGTCAGTCGGTGGGACAAATACCTGTAGACGTTCAAAAGATTCATTGCGACTTCTTAAGCGGCACGTTGCGTAAATTTTTGCGCGGTCCTCGAGGCGCAGGATTTCTCTATGTTTCTGACAAAATTATTAATCAAAAATTAGAACCCTTATTCATTGACATGCGCGGTGCCGATTGGATCTCGGCCGATGAATACACTCCACGCATGGATGCACGCAGGTTTGAAGATTGGGAATTGCCGTATTCATTGCTATTAGGCAGCAAGGCAGCTATTGACTATGCTAATAATATCGGTATTGAAGAAATTCAGATCCGGAACAAACATCTTTGCGAAATGGTAAGACAAGGAGTTTCTGAAAATCCGAACCTCCGGTTGCTGGACATCGGTGCAAACCAAAGTAGTATTATTACTCTCGCCATTGCTAACCAAAAAGCATCGGACGTTTTACAAAGCCTACGTTCAAAAAATATTAATACTTCGGTAGCCCACAGAAGCTTTGCCCTTATCGACTTTGATGCTAAACAGATTGATTGGGCTCTACGCATTTCACCCCACTACTACAATACGGAAGAAGAAGTTACTGTGCTATTGGATGCTATTAAATCATTGGTTTCATGAAATTCAAAGACGCCCTGTTAAGTATGTTGATAGTGGAAATGGGTGTGGCTGTGCTTGCAGTAATAAATTATGGAGCAACTTTAGAGACCTTACAGGCAGTTACCCGCTTTTCAGGGCGAGTATCGCTTGCTCTTTTCAGTTTAATTTTTCTTTTTCAATATCACCCACATGTACAGGTAAAGAAAATTTTATCTGAAAAATTCTATTCCATTTTTGCCATTGCACACGGCATTCATCTCATTCAATTATTATCCTTTGTTTATTTCTCCGGAAATGAATTGATTCCCGTTAGGTTGGTTGGAGGATTTCTTGCCTACGTTTTAATTTTTGCCATGCCTTATCTGCAACAACGCATGGAGCAACAAAAAATTTCTGAAAAAAGATTTATTACGTTCACGCTAGTCTATCAATACTACGTGTGGTTCATTTTCTTCATGAGTTACCTGCCTCGGGTAAGAGGCACTTTACCGAACGTAGGTGGTTCCTATTCTGAGTTTGTTGTCTTGCTTGCTTGGGTAGCATTACTGATGGGAATGAGGATACAAAGTTTGTTGATGCGAAAAGTAATCAAGGCGTCTGATCGCTCAAAGCGATCCTAGCTTAGGTGTATTGACCACTCCAAGTGGGCTGACATCTACAACATTCCATGTAAATAACAGTTTGGGCTGGCTCTATTTAGTCCAATAGTCTATCACCGTTACCTTATCCAAATGTGGCTTAAGAACTTCAACAAACGCTGCGTGATCAGGATGCACCAAATAATCATCACGGTCTTTATCACTAGCAAAGGTTACAAAGAAACAATGTGTTAAACCTTGATTCAAACCTTCAGGGCTTGAGTTGGTGCCCCATTCATAATCCTTGATCAGGCTGATCTTTTCTTTCAAAGCAGAAAAAGCATCTTCTACTTTTTTTACATCTTCCACTGAAGTTGAATCTGTAAACTTAAAGAGAACAACATGTCGCAATACTTTTTCATTTCCCAATGATGAATCTTTTGTGCAGGCTACCATACCAATCATAGATAAAATACAAAATAAAAAGCCAAACGAAGTATTTTTCATTTTCCCAAGAAGTTTAGTTGGCTCAAATGTAAGAAAATGCACTTAGCTCACCCAGCGAAAGAATTATATCTTAGGTCTCCTAAAATAAAAAACCCTTCCTTGACAAAGTCAAAGAAGGGCTAAAGAGTTACTGAAAGTCTTAGAAGTAAAACATGAAATTAATTGAACCACTCAAGTTATCAAGCGAGGTTCCAACGAATGTAAAATATCCGTTATTGTTAATATCTGTTTTGGTTTCAAGAACCGAATTAGTTGCCGGGTTCCAACGCTCGGAGGTAATTAATCCGCGGGTTGAGTTATTAAATGCCACTGAATATCCGAATTCACCGCCTAAGGAAACTTTAGGGCCAATAAAATATTCCACTCCTATAAATCCGCGGGCGCCTACCGTAAGAATGCTACCAAATTTCTCTTCGGTTTTTCTTTGTATTGTTGCCGCAGTTGAGCCTTGTAAAACATTTCCGCCAAAGTTGTTTGTAGTAGGAGCATTGAAATCCTGTGACATGGCATTGCCATATTCATAGCTTTGCTTTATGCCACTGTACCCTATCACTAGTTCGCCACCATAAATTCCCTGAACTCTGCTTTTACCTCTGCGTTTTTCGTAACCAGCAGCCACTACAACAGTTTGGCGGTTAGACTTACGAAAATCTTCAGTAAATGCTGGGAAAAAGGGATCAGGATTTACCTCGTTTTGTGTAATTACTGCTTTATCAACAGTTGTATTTACACTTGCATTAAATCGAACACGATAAGCTGTGTTTGCATCAATAACATACTTACCAAAGATGGCAATGTTATTTGCCGGATTAGTAGGAAATGCAAATGACGCAGAAGTATTGTTCGTATTTCCATTAAAGAAATTTCCACCATAGGTCAACAATGGATTGGCACTAATACCAAGTCCCCATTCACCTGCCTCTGGCAGAATAGGAATACCCTTTTTTGATTTTAGAACAATTGTTTCACTAGCAGTTGATGTAGCATTATCTTGAGCAACAAGATCAAAGGATAGTGCAGCCAGAATTGCAAACGTTATATATTTTTTCATTATTTTATTTCAGGTTAACAATAATCTACTTCTGATTAATAATTAAAATCAAGAATCTTATCTTGTCCTTTTACAACCGTTACAGTGCGGGTTGATCCCGTAAAAACTGTTGATACAGGAGTTGAAGCCGTTGAAACATCTGCCCGGAAATCAGGGAAATAAATTTTTACATTGTTGCCATAAGGACCAACATCAACACCAATTGTGTATTCTCCGTTAGCATCAACAGTTCCTTCAAAATATTTAGCAGGATAATTTCCCGCTGTAGGATTCAAAACCAAGTCGCGGGTATTTACCTCTGCAACAATCTTTAAACCAGTTGGTGCATTTTCTAAAACTGCATTTGTATTATTAAGTTCTGCTTTTACTTTACCCTTAATATTAACTGTACTTACAATTTGATCAGTAGGTCTTGGGTTTACGCTGTTTTCATTTTGACAAGCTGTGAATGCAAGCATGATAAGGGTTGTACTTACTAAGAATAATTGTTTCATAAAATTGTTTGGTTTTAAAAATTTGAATGCGAATTAGAATAATTTAACTGAATAAGAAAAACCGCATATAGGTAACTAAAGAACATAAACGCTTAACATCTTTATCAATCGCCAAATGTAATATCATGACCGATAGAATGAGTTGATTATTCTTCTGTTAAGAGCGAGCAAGTCCAAATTAAAAATTTAAAGAATCTTTATTTTGAAATGTCTTGATTCAAAAATCAGAATTTATTTAGCTATAAGTCCAATTATAACTTAATGACACTCATATTACTTACTATATAATTTCAAATACAGTATGTAGTCTACCTTAGATTTTGAGATTCAATTAAGAATATAAACTCTTTAAGAATTGTTCTTTAACTCTTTAAGTAGTACTTGGTTGCCTTCAATCTTGAATGCAAATCGAAGAGATAGAGTTTAATAATTACATCCCCACCATCACAAACGCACCCCAATAGTAGGGGTCTTTATATTTAGTCATCAGTTGCAATTGTGCAGCCTTAAAAGCCTTTGCTTTGTTACTACCTTTGGCAAGGTTCGTATAAAAGTTTGTCATCAATGCTTGTGTGGCTGCATCATCCACTTTCCACAAACTCATCACCATGGCTTTAGCACCCGCAACTAAAAATGCACGTTGTAATCCATATACACCTTCACCCGCGCGCACATCACCAAGTCCTGTTTCGCAGGCACTCAACACAATCAAGTCTGTACCATCCAGCGAAAGATTCATGGCTTCGTATGCGGTGAGCACCCCATTGTCATTGCTTTGTAAATCGGAATTACTTTTATCCGCGGATGATTGCACGCCTGCTAAAATTAGTCCTGATCTTAATAAGGGATTATTCTTCGCGTTATCAGCATTTACACCCATGGCATCATTTCCTTTAAGATCAGTATCATTCAAAAAATATCCGTGGGTCGCAATATGAATAAGTGAGGTTCCTTTAATCATTTTCACCGATGCTTCAGTAGCTTCCTTTTGCTCATACTTTGCTACTTTATAACCGCTCGCGGTGAGAATTTTGTTGATACCGTCAATCTCAACTTTTGTTCCTGGCAAGGTAACTGCATTTCCCCCGTAATCAGGAAAACCTAAAACAAAAGCATCCTTTTTTTGAGATTGTGTTTTCTTACT
>CAWBCB010000163.1:0-16292 GCA_963787095.1 uncultured Cytophagales bacterium
TCCAACCTTATCTATTTTGTGGCTGCCGATCAGGATCAATATATCTGGGTGGGAACGGAGCAAGGCATTAACCGCATTAAGCTTAACAAATCACTTGAGTTGGTTGAGAATCTTCATTATGGTTTTGAAAACGGTCTTACGGGAGTTGAAACCAATCAAAATGCATTTTATTTTGGCGATGAAAAATTCTTTGGACTGATTGATGGTCTTTACCAATTTAATGACAATCAGAATCTGCCTGAAAAGTCAAATGATCTGCATCTTACTTCTGTCGAGTTGTTTTATGGTGAATTTCCGGCTCGTAACTTCTCAGATAGTACGACTGGTTTTTTTAAAGTTCCGTATCAACCCGTTTTTCCTTCTAATAAGAATCACATTACTTTTCATTTCAACAGAGTTAGTAAGCGCAATCCTCAGTCTGTGCGTTATAAATATTACCTGAAGAATTTTGATATGGCCTGGTCTCAACCTACCCCGTTAGGTCAGGTAACCTATGGAAATCTCCCAGCGGGAGATTATACGTTGCATGTATTAGCTACCAACAAGCAAGGAAGTTGGGACACGGTGCCGTTGCTTTATTCTTTTACTATTGAAGCTCCGTTTTATGCAACCAGTACTTTTGTGGCTTTTGTTTCAATTATTTTAATCGGTTTGCTATTTCTTATTCTCTCACTGCGAATTAGAAGTAGAACCAAGCGTGTGTTGGAGATTGAACACATCCGCCAGCAAGAACAGGCGCATTTACGAAAAGAAATTGCCCGTGACTTTCATGACGAAATGGGAAATCAACTTACGCGCATTATCAACTACGTAAGCGTGATGAAACTTAGTAAGAACGGGCAAGCTGTTGAATTATATAATAAAGTAGAAGACTCTGCTAAATATTTATATACAGGCACCCGTGATTTTATTTGGAGTATTGACCCGCAGAACGATGAGTTATCACGTTTGTTTTTGCACATCCGGGATTTTGGGGAGAAACTGTTTGAGGAAAAGGAAATTCAATTTCGTGCTTACAATAAAGTCAAGGATCCTATTAGAGCACCCTATGGTTTTAGTCGGGAGGCAAATCTGATTATGAAGGAAGCGATGACCAACGTGTTTAATCATTCGCAGGCCAAAAATGTGGCGTTCATTCTAAAACAAGATAACGAGCGGTTTGAAATGATTTTAGAGGATGATGGAATTGGTTTTTCAATGAGTGAGATAACCCACCTGAACGGAATAAAAAATATGCGCATCCGAGCCGAACGTATTAAGTCAGTTTTGCGTATTCAAAATAATACAAGCAAATCAGGAACAATTGTTTCCTTATCCTTTACAATAACTAAAACTAAAAAGTATGTCAACCGAATCTAAAAAACGTGTGCTGATTGTTGAAGATGATTCTGAAATAAGAAACAGCTTTTCATTAATTGTAAATAGCTCGCCCAATTTCTTTACGGTAAATGCCTATGGCAGTTGTGAAGAAGCCATCAAAAACCTGAATCAGGACAAACCGGATATTGTACTGATGGACATTGAATTACCGGGCGGCATGAATGGTATACAGGGCGCCAAGGTGATAAAAGATAAAGCCCAACAAGCCGATGTGATTATGGTTACGGTGTATGAAGATAGTGAATTGGTGTTTGAAGCGTTGAAGGCGGGAGCCTCTGGGTATATAACCAAGAGTGCCAATTATATGGAGTTGCTTTCAGCTTTAGAAGAAATTACCAAGGGTGGTGCACCGATGAGCAGCAAGATTGCGCGCATGGTGATTGATAATTTTCATGTGAACCCAAATAGTCCGTTGACCAAACGAGAAACAGAGATTTTGCAATTGATTTCGGAGGGTAAAACGTATACGCAGATTTCAGAAGAGCTTTTTATTTCGAAGGAAACTTCAAAAACGCATATCAAGAATATTTACGCGAAGCTTCAGGTGCGCAGTAAGTCAGAAGCATTGGCTAAAGCGAGTTTGGAAAAATTGATTTAGACTATTTCCGAAAAACAAATAGGTGGCTCCTCCGGAGCCAAAAACGAATTAATTATACACATTATTACAATTAGGTTGCTCCTTTGGAGCAAACAAGATTAACATTTGAATGAATTTTCATTTTTGAAAATTCAAACTTACTAACAGGTAAAAAAATGCTTGTGAGTATGATGATTGAATCGAGCTTAATTTTATATGAGATCGTTGCATTTCTGATTTTAGTTGATTGATATTTTTCAAAATGATTTCGTGCTCCGGAGGAGCAACCTGTTTGTAGAATGGTTTCCATTCGATAATATCCCGGCTCCAGAGGAGCCGCCTGTTGTTAATTGATATCTGAAGCCAAGGCGCAAGAATTATAGGTGGTGAATAGTTTATGAAATAACAATATAGCAGATCGATCGTCATCCTCTCCTTATAAGGTTAGTATAAAATGTGATTTGAAAAAGCGGAACATGAAGTGAAAGAATGACCAATCGAGCGTCACCCCTCGCCTCTGGAGAGGGGCGGGGGTGAGGTCTTACCACGCAACTTCATTGGTAGGCAACGAGCCAGAAACTTTTGTAGAGGTGAGGATACCGCTAAAATAAAAGCCAGCCGTTCCATTTAACTCTGGTTGCAATCACTTTTTTTATTGGTTAGCTTTCCCGAAAGGCTAAAACTCGTTTCTCAATGAAAAATAGTATTCTCTCGCTCTTGCTTTTAGTAAGCATGGCATCCTTCGCACAACGTAAAAAAGATCAACCTCAACCCGCCACCCCGGAACCGAAACAAACTGCTTCTGGTATTGAAGGGAAGGTAGCGGGAATGAAAAAATTCCCAGGCTATATAGATTTTTATTATGACGAGAAGCAGGACAAAGTTTTCCTTGTTATTTCTAAGTTCGATTCTGAGTTTTTATATGTTGAATCTCTTACAGCAGGAATTGGCTCTAATGATATTGGATTAGACCGCAATCAGTTGGGTCGCGAACGTGTGGTAAAGTTTGATCGGAGAGGACCGAAAGTTTTACTGACCGAATTAAATTATTCGTATCGCGCAATTTCAAACAATCCGCAAGAACGAAAAGCTGTAGAGGAAGCGTTTGCTCAATCGGTGCTTTGGGGATTTACCGTAGTGGCGGAAGAGAATGGTCGTGTGCTGGTGGATGCCTCTGATTTTCTGTTACAGGATGTGCATGATGTAATTGGTCGCCTTCGGGGATCGCAACAGGGAACATATTCATTGGATAAATCACGGTCTGCTTTTTATTTGCCGCGCACGAAAAACTTTCCTGAGAATTCTGAGTTTGAAGTAACATTAACCTTTACAGGTCAGGCAACCGGTGGTTATATTCGTAGTGTAACACCAACACCTAATTTTGTTACCGTGCGTGAGCATCATTCGTTTGTTCAGCTTCCCGACTCAAATTATAAACCACGCAAGTTTGATCCGCGAGCAGGGTATTTCAGTATTTCATATTACGACTATGCAACACCCATTAGCGAGCCAATAGAAAAACGTTTTATTACCCGCCATCGGTTAGCAAAGAAAGACCCGAGCGCTGCAGTAAGCGAAGCGGTTGAACCGATTGTTTATTATATGGATCCGGGTGCGCCCGAGCCGATTCGCTCGGCACTTATGGATGGTGCTAAGTGGTGGAACCAGGCTTTTGAAGCAGCGGGGTATAAAGATGCCTTTAGGGTAGAAGTGTTGCCGGATGATGCCGACCCGATGGATGTGCGTTACAATTTAATTAATTGGGTGCATCGTTCAACACGGGGCTGGTCATATGGATCATCCGTAACCGATCCACGCACGGGAGAGATTATTAAAGGCCATGTGAATTTAGGATCGCTGCGTGTTCGTCAGGATTTTTTAATTGCGGAAGGATTACTTGCTCCGTATGAAGACGGCAAACCGGTTTCGAAAGAGATGGAAGCCATGGCAATATCGAGATTGAGACAATTAGCAGCACATGAAGTGGGGCACACCATTGGATTGGCGCATGCCTATTCATCCAGTACAGAGAATCTTGCGTCTGTGATGGATTACCCGCATCCGGTTGTTAAGCTAACCGATGGTAAAATAGATTTAAGCGAAGCGTATGATACCAAGATTGGTGCGTTTGATAAAGTAGCTATTATGTATGGGTATCAACATTTTCCGCAAGGCACCGATGAGGACAAAGTGTTGAATGATATTATTCAAAATTCCTTGAAGGCCGGACTAACTTTTTTATCCGATCAGGATGCACGCCCGTTGGGAGGTGCACATCCTTTTGCACACTTGTGGGACAATGGAAAAAATCCTTCGGATGAATTGGATCGGGTGATGGAAGTGCGTGCAGTAGCGTTAAAGAATTTTGGTGAACGTAACATTAAACCGGGCACGGCCATGGCGTTGTTGGAAGAAGCATTAGTGCCTGTTTACTTCTTTCATCGTTACCAAACGGAAGCCACCGCAAAATTAATGGGTGGATTAAACTATCGGTATGCCTTGCGAGGCGATGGCCAACCTGTTACCGAATTGCTTACACCACAACAAGAAATAAAAGCGTTGGAATCGCTACTTAAAACAGTGCAACCTTCAGCACTTGCCTTGCCTGAAAGTTTATTGAAGATACTTCCGCCCAGACCGTTGGGATATCGCTCACATCGTGAGTTATTCAGCGGCAAAACAGATTTAACATTTGATCCCTTAGCTGCTGCCGAAACTGCTTCTGATCTTACCTTTAGTATGATCTTATATCCTGCTCGTGCGAACAGGTTATTTGAACATCACTCGCGTGATGCGCGGTTGCCAAGTTTAGAAAGTGTGATTGATAAATTATTAACTGCTACTATAAAATCAAATGCGAAGAGCGGCTACGAAGGTGCTATTCAAATGAGTACCGGCAATGCGTTGTTTACTAATTTGGCAAAGCTGGCAGTTAGTAAAGATGCCTCGGTACAAACAAAAGCCATTGTTACTTTTAAACTCGATCAATTAAAAAGCTGGCTGCAAAGCAAATCCACAACGGATGAAGAATGGAAAGCATACTATGCGTATCTCGCAAAACAGATTACTCAATTTCAAGATGATCCAGCTGAGTTTAAACAAGATAAACCTTTAGATGCACCTCCCGGAGCACCCATTGGTATGACGGAGTGGATGTGTGAGAATTGATTTCGAATTAATGTGACTGATCATAAGTTAAGTTCTATTAAAGGTGCGAATAAATTGTGCACCTTTTTTAATGGGATAAACTCTATACATAACAAAATATCTATAGACCTATTTATTATACCTTCCCTTATATTCTATGGGTGACATGCCTGTAATCTTTCTGAATACTTCGCGAAAAGCTTTTACATCGGAATAGCCAACGTCATACATCACTTCATTAACAGTTTTGCGACTATTTTCAAATGCTTTTTTTGCCGATTCAACTTTTACTCGCTGCGAATATTCAATGGGTGTGTTTCCAGTGGCTTTAATAAATCTCCGATCAAAGTTTCTTCTGCCCACTGAAAATTTAGAAGACAATTCTTCTATGGTGATTTTTTCCTGTAAGCGATTTTCTATAAACGTCTGAGCTTTTTTCACCACTTCGTCATCATGCAGCTTTTGGCCGGTAAAAATTGTAAAGGCCGACTGACTGTTTCTATCCATTTCAATTTGAAAAACTTTGGAACAGTAAATTGCTGTTTCCCGATCATACTGTTTTTCAATCAGGTAAATGATCAGGTTTAAAAATGAATAGGCACCGCCATTGGTATAAATTCCTTTTTCGTCTGTAATCAGTTTATCAGCTTGCAGATTTACATTCGGAAACATTGTTTTAAAATCTTCGACTGCCGACCAATGTGTGGAGCAACTCTTTCCATCCAACAATCCGCTTGATGCAAGTATAAAAGCACCCGTGCATATCGAAGCGACTTCAGCACCGTGTTTATATTGGTTCTCCACCCAATCAATTAATTGTTTATTGTCTTTAACCGCTTTGTGATAGGTGTGATTCAACGAAGGAATAATAATCAGATTCGTTTTTGTGATGGCTGAAATAGTAGTGTGTGGATTTACGGCAAACAAACCATCATAGAATTCTACTTTTTTTGAAGTGCCTGCTAATTGAATAGAGAATAATTCTTTCTTACCACGTTGTACCCAATAATTATTGGCTCTTGTAAATAGTTTGTAAGCCCCCACAATGCTGCTGAGGTTATTGCCTTGCCCATTAGGAACTAAGATGGTGAGATGTTTCATCGCAATTTTTTTCACCAAAGCTAAAAATTGGGCATGTCCAAATCAACCCACTACAATGTCCATTTATCACCCTCTATAAGTAGGATATAGACAATACTTTTGTCTTGTATTTAACAATTGACGATGAGACAAACAGATTTTACAACAACACTTCTGGTAGATCAAACCCCAGAGGAAGTTTTTAAGGCCATCACCAATGTTAGGGCTTGGTGGTCGGGCTATTATTCAGAAGAACTGGAAGGCAACACAGCGAAGCTCAATGATGAGTTTAGCTTTCGTGCAGGACCAGACGTGCATTACAGTAAACAGAAATTGGTGGAGGTAGTTCCTAATAAGAAAATTGTATGGCTTGTAACGGAAAGTAAATTGAGCTTTCTGGAAAAGACAGATGAGTGGACTGGAACAAAAATAATTTTTGAAATTATCAAGAAGGGTGAGAAGACTCAACTCACTTTTACCCACCAAGGGCTAACTTCGGAAGTAGCGTGTTATGATTCGTGCGCGCCTGCATGGACACAGTACGTACAGAATAAATTGCTGCCCTTAATAGAAACGAATAACGTGGCAATACAATGAACAGAGGAATGTTGGCTGCCATGCTGGCTCGGTTATCCTGGTAAGCTGCAACCCTAAAACAAGTAATGACTCCCAAAACGAAACGCAAATGGATATAACTAAAACAACAAATCAAATGAAAGGTGAAAGTTTTACAGCAACTATTTTGGTGGACCAAAGTCCGGCTACGGCATTCAATGCAATTAAAAAATTTCGCGCCTGGTGGTCGGAGGATATTGAAGGCAACACCGGTAAACTGAACGAAACGTTTTTCTATCACTATAAAGACATCCATTTATGCAAAATAAAATTGATTGAAGAAGCGGCTGACAAAAAAGTGGTGTATGAGGTGCTTGAAAATCATTTCAATTTCATCAAAGACCAAACCGAATGGGTAGGCACCCAATTGATTTTTGAAATCGCCAATGCAGGAAATAAAACCAGCGTGCACTTTACACACAAAGGGTTAGTGCCGGAGGATGAATGTTACGAGGTGTGCAACGATGCCTGGAGTGGTTATATCAAAAATAGTCTTTACAACTTGATTGCTACCGGCAAAGGCAACCCCAACCCAAAAGATAAGGATGGGTTTAATGCTGAGCTGGCGGAGAAATGGAAACTGAAGTAATGATTTGATTTTATAGAATGTAAATGAGTTACTTTGTATCCGCTTATTTGCAATGCAGAGGGGAGTGTTATGTTAAAGCGTTACAATCTTATTTTTAATAGCATACTTAACAAGTCTTCTGGTTCTTGCTGGTCGCCTGACCAGCAAGAACCCATTATACCTCCGCTTTAAATTCTATTGGCCGCATGCCTACTTTACATCATCATTTAAGATGCAAATTATGAACAGCTTTGTCATTAGACTAAAATTTAATCATAAAAGTGGTCCCTTTTCCCACCTCGCTTTCAACAGATATCGTTCCACCCATCGTTTCAATCTGAGTCTTTGTAAGGTATAAGCCTACTCCCTTGGCTTCTGAGTTTTTATGAAAGGTTTTATGAAGCCCAAATAATTTATGACCATGCTTGTCTAGATCAATGCCAAGTCCATTATCCTTTACAGTAAGCACTAATCTGCCATCCGCCATATGGGTCGTTAATTCAATTTCGGGCGACCTTCCATGATCTCTGTATTTCATAGCATTAGTTAACAGATTAAGGAAGATACTTTCAAGGTAATCATGGTTGTATTCAATTTGAGGGGCTTTAGAGAAATCACTTACTATTTTAGCACGTGTTTCCATGATTTGAGCAGTGACTATCTCCATGGTTTTGTCAAGCACCTCTTCAAATTCAATTACTTGTAGATCGTTGCTAGCTTCTTCCCGCATTTTCAATGCTTCTACTAAACTATTGAGCGTTGAAGAAAGATGATGAATAACCGTTTCAAACTTATCGAATATTGTTTTTCTATCCTTCTCATCTTCCGCAGTTTTGTAGAATTGTAAAAGCGAAGAGAGATTACTTACTGGCGAGCGCAAATTATGGGATGTTATGTGAGCGAAATTTGCCAACTGAACATTTTGTGATGTGAGTCGCTCTGTAAGAATCTCCAGATTTGTTTTTGCTTCAATGAGTTTGCGCTGGCTTTCTACACGATCACTGATATCAATAGCTATTCCCAGAAATCCAAAGATGTCATTTTTTTCATCCCTTAGTGCGGTAACAGTAAGAAGTACTTTAAAGGTTGAATGGTCCTTGCGAACATAAGTCCATTCACGCGATTCATATTGCCCCTTACGAGCCAATTCAACAAACACATCAAAGCCATGGATCGCATGTCCATAAATTTCAGAGAGTTCTTCACTTCGTTTTATGATCTCTTCCTCCAAATGAAATTCCGCTGCTGATTTTTTACCAATCATTTCAGAAGAAGAATGCTGCAACATTTTCTCAGCTCCATGATTGAAATGTGTGACGATGCCTTTTGTGTCAGTGCCTATTATTGATACGGCTTCTGAATTAAATATGGCGTTCAACTCCTCGTTGGCCCTGTTCAAAAGTTGTTCAGAACGTTTAATTAGGTCTATATCCTGAAATACTCCATACAATCTTTTACATTTTCCATCTGCAAATTCAGACTGTCCAATAGCGCGTACCCAAACTATTTTTCCCGTAGCGGTAACAAGCTCTACCTCTACGTCATAAGAAATACCTTTTTCTATTGCCTCTGCAACTACCATCTCAATCTTTGACTGACTTTCTCCAGGTTTAAAAAAATTAATTGCGGTGGCGAGTTCAGGTTTATAATCTTCTGGCACTTCATGAATTTCTTTTGTAATGCGGCTCCACAATACTCTCCCTAACTTTAGGTCAACCTCCCACGTGCCGATACGAGCCACTTCATTGGTTTTATCCAATATCTCTTCAATTCTTCGCCTCTCTTGATCTTTTTGTTTTAGATGCGTGATGTCGGCCGTGTACATGATCAGCCCACCAATATTTCCTTCAGAAATATACCAGGGGCGAACGTCCCAGCTAAGCCATTGAACGGTGCCGTCAGCTCGCTCAAAGGAAACTTCATCGGTTTGATTAATCGCTCCTTGCAAACACTCCTGATGTTGCTTCTTCCATTCCTCGCCAATCTCTGGAAATATTTCGTAGTGAGAGTGACCAATTATTTCCCTGCCAAATAAGTTATAGTCTTTGATCCATTGTTGCGATGCTGCCATGTAACACATATTCTTATCAAACATGGCCATCGCGCGCGGTGCTTGTTCTACAAAAATTTGATTACGCTGATTACTTTGTTGTAATTCAACTTCGGCAAGTTTTTGATTGGTGATGTCCCAGTTTGTTCCCAACATGCGAAGTGGTGTTCCCGATGTATCCCGTTGCACCATCGCTTTTGCTCTAATGAAATGAACAGATTGATCAGGCCAGATAACACGGAATTCTGTATCAAATTCTTTTTCACCGGATAGGGCCATCTGCAATTCTCTTTCACTTTGCTCTAGGTCATCCGGATGTAGTGTTCCTCGCCACACCTCATAAGCGCCTGAAAAATTTTCTTTTTTTACTCCAAATAATTGAAACATGAAGTCATCCCAAATCAAAACATTGTTCACCACATCAAAATCCCAAATACCGATGGAAGAATGATATGTGGCCAATTTTAATCGATCGGTTACTTCTTCAAGTTTCGCTTCATTTTCAATTCGATCGGTAATATCCAATATAGAGGTGATTGCATATTCCTGATCATCAAGAAGAATCATCTCACTGGAGAAAATAATATTTTTAATTCTTCCATTTCCATCCCTAAGCTTTGTTTCAAAACCTCTTAATTTCATTTGGTTTTTTTCAAGGTGGGCTCTCAATAGAGTTCGATCTTCGGGGCTTACAAGATTAACTTCAGTTGTTGTTTTTCCAATAATGCTTTTGTCATAGGAGAATAATTTTAAAAAAGCATCGTTGACCTGTTCAATTCGACTGTCGTTATAGTTTGAAATTATAGTTGCAACAGGATTCATGTTAAAGAATGTCAAAAACTGTTCGCGCGATTTCTTTATGTCCTCTTGAAATTTTTCTCGTTCGGTCACATCCCGGATGGCGGCAGCTACCCAGGTTTCATTTTGCATTCTTACCGGATTTAACGATACTTCAACCGGTATTTCAGTTCCATCTTTCCTGGAAGCAAATAAGCGCATGCTCGAGCCCATGCTTCTTGCCTTTGGGGCATTGACAAAACTGCTTCTATGACCTACGTGCGCATGCCTGAATCTATCGGGAATGAGAATCTCTATAGACTGACCGATCAACTCCTCTTTCTTATAGCCAAAAATATTTTCTGTTTGCTCATTGATTAATTGTATGACTCCACCCTCGTTAACTATAACAATGGGGTCTGGGGTAGCATTTAGGAAGGCGCTTACTTTAAAAAGACTTCCTTCCGTTTGTGCCCGACTTTGCTCCACTAGATTAAGGGCCCGGGATGTTCTCCAAATCAAGACAAGGCTTATAAGGATAAAGGATATGGCGAACAGAGCAGTCCCAAATTCATCCGACACTATATTTTGACGATGACCGAGTATCCTTAGATAACTCAATAGTAGAACAGCGAGGGTAAGTTGGGTAAATAATATTCTTGCCATTCTGCTGCCTACGCTTGTGCCCATTAATAGCCCGGTTATTCCTAATGAAGGTTGAACCAAGGAAGCGGCTATAGATAAAATGAAAAAGCCAAAGGCTGTGTGTACAGCCATAGAAGTTAGAAATGCAAGTTTGTAGAATTGAGGCACATTGAGCAGATATCCTAAAATAGCTGTAAATGATAGTATTGAAACAATGTTTAACAATACCTGGGATACTACCTGATAATTTTTGTTTTTTTTGGTTACTCCTATAAACGATATCCCGATTAAGAAAAAACAAACTGCCGCCATAGTTGCCATTCTTCCTGGATAAGCGCTGGACTCAGCCGTAGTTGAATCTGTTCCATCGATGAAGAGTTGGTCGATTCCTAAATTGTAGTTAAATAATTCTTGTGAGAAAGTCAGTCCGCCAATAGCAAGAACAAGGAATGCAAGTGCATTGGAAAACAGTCTTCTGATATTATCCTTATCCGTATTTAATAAGTAAAGTGAAATTCCAGCTAAGATTAATCCAAGAGAAGTGTTAAACCTCATTGCAGTATAATCAGGAAACACACTCTTCAATAAAGCAATATCAAACAACCATCCTAAAACCACCGACAAACCTAAAACCACAATCAGAATACTGGCAATCGTAATAAACTTTCTTTGATTTCTTGATGGAGTTTCCATTTGCAGTCTGCTAACTGATTTGTTTGTTCTTTAGTAATTATTTTGGTTCCTGCATTTGCGATAGCAATAAGGGAATGGCTGAAAAGCAGCTAAAAGGAATATAAAACAAAAGATGCACAATTGCAATTACAATGTTGGTATTTATGTCTACAAAACAAAGGTGGGTGCAGCTTTGTGAAAAAAAGAAATTAAAAAAGAAAGGTTGTATAAACTTATATGTTGCTAAATGCTCAAACAATTACAGCGTTATAATCTTATTTTTAATTGCATACTTCACGAGTCCTGCGGTGGATTTTAATTCCAGTTTGCGCATAATATTCGCTTTGTGAGCTTCTACCGTTTTAATACTAATAGAAAGTTGATGCGCAATTTCTTTATACATTAAACCGTCTGCAAATAGTTTAACAATTTCGAATTCTCTTGGTGTGAGTTCATTCGCCTGTTCTGCTTCCAGGTTGCTGCTGATATTTTTAAGCGTAAGATTAAAAACAGTTTTAGCGATGTCCGTACCGAAATATCTATTTCCTTTTTTTATTTCAGAGAGGGCATGAGTGAGTTCCTGTTGCGTGGTGCTTTTGGTTAAAAATCCTTTTGCACCTGCTTTTATAGCTTGAGCAATTGTCTCCTCATCTTCAAGGGCGGAGAGAATTAAGACATCAACGTGTGGATGCAATTCGGAAATAATCTTAGTGATTTCTATACCCGATAGGCCGGGCAATGAAATATCCAGCAATATGAGATCCGGTTCTTTTTTCTTTAGCGCCTGAAACAGTTCATCGCTATGGCTAAACTCGCCAATTACTTTGACGGAAGTCTGCATCAACATCATCTTAATACCATCGCGCACAATGGTATGGTCATCCACTACATAAATTTCAATTTCTTTCACTAGGCAGCATTTTCAAAGTCAGAGATAGGGAGCACTACATTGAATATTGTTCCTTCATCAATTTTACTGATAACATGTATTTCGCCATCATTCTTGTTCACAAACTCTTTACACAAAATAAGTCCCAGGCCGGTTCCTTTTTCTTTCGACTTGCCGATGCGTGAAGTATCTTCAACAATGCTGAATAGTTTTTTTGTATCCTCTTCCGTCATGCCAATACCTGTATCCTGAATGGAGATAATAATTTTGCCGTCCGTCTTACTTGTTTTTACAATGACCTCTCCGCCTGGGTTGGTAAACTTTATCGCATTTGAAATTAGATTTCTAAAGACCAGATCAATAGTTGGGGAATTTCCGATAGCCTTTGAATCATTCAGTATTTCTGCTTTTATGGAAATGTTTTTTTGTGCTGCACTTTCTTCCAGCAACCTGATATTTTTTACTAACAAGGTATTCAGGTCAAGTGACTCTTTAGTTGTGACTAGATTTTGTGTTTGCGACAGGGCCCATTGCAATAGGTTATGCAACAAGTTAACAAGTTGTTCGGATGAGTTTTTGAGATTTTCCAGATACCGCTGGAGATCAGCTTCTGGTAATTGTTTATAATTATTTAGGAGCCCGGTTGATAATGACTGGAATGCAGATAACGGATTACGAAGGTCATGCGCTATGATTGCAAAAAATTTATCCTTGGTGGCATTCAATTCTTTTAATTGACTGTTCTTTTCCGAAAGTTCCTTTTCTGTTTTTCTTTTGATTACTAAACTTCTGAAGATCACTCCTAAAATGAGTACCAGTAGTACAGCTAAGACCGTCAATAGGATGCCCTTCATTTTTGACTGGCTAAGTGCCAATGCATTAAGTTCCTCGTTTTTGTTTAATAATTCGATTTCATTATCACGTTGTGCTATCTCAAAATTAGTTTCCAGATTTTCTATTGCTTCTAATTTTTGACTATTGAGTAAGCTATCCGAATAGGCTGTAGATCGTTCGTGGTACATCAGTGCTTTTTTGTAATCGCCTTTGTCTTTCGATAATAAATAAAGTGTTTCATATAAGGACTTTAATTGCGCTTTATTATTTAATTCTTGTGCTAGCGTGAGCGCTAACAATGCATAGTGTGTAGCACTTTGAATGTTTCCTGTTGCTCTATAAACTGTTGAAAGCGATGTGTAACAGGCCATCACCCGAGAGGTTATATTTCCGCTTTTGAACAAGGCCAATGACTGTTGGTACAGCGCTTCCGATTTTTTGTACTCCTTCAGATTTAAATAGATGCTAGCTAAGTTATATTTTGCATAGGCGATACCAATGGTATCTTTAATACGCTCACTGAGCATAAGTGCCATCTCCTGATTAATGATAGCGCTATCATATTTCTCCATGCCGCGGTAGATATTTCCGATATTCAAATAACTTATACTAAGACTGAATGTATCTTTTAGATGCTCCAGACGGTCAACCGATTTTAGATTGTACTCCAGTGCCTTTTCAAAATTTCCTAACTCTTTGTAGACGAGGGCAATGTTGTTGTAGGTTTTAGCAAGTTGATTTTCTCCTGTCATTTTTTCTTTCAACGACATTGTTTGAAGATAGTAATCAAGTGCTGTGGTCAGATTCCCTAAATGGAAATTAATGATGCCTAAATTATTTAGTGCATAGCTTAAAAACACCGTATCGCGCAACGCTTCGAAAAGGGTTACACTTTGCTTATAGTTTCTTAGTGCGGACTTAAGATCATCGTTTAACTCCTGTTCCAGGCCTAAAGAAAAGTAGCACTCCGCAATGAGCGTATCATTTTGTAGTTTTTTAGCGCGCGATAACGCCCGGGTTAGTGTATCAATTCCTGATTCCCTATTTCCAAGAATTCCCATCGCTACTGCTTGCGATACCGATGCCCGGATATAGGATGATGGATCTTCCAGATCGTTGGCTAATTTTTTTGCCTCGGTTGCAAAATCATACGTTTCTTGTGCCCGACTATATTCACCCGTTTTAGGTTTGCCAAGTGTTAGTAACAATGCAAGCTTTTGTTTACCGGTAGCTTTTTTAACAGCCAACTTAAGACTATCCATAGAACTTAAATTTTGAGCTACCGCACTAAGCATCAAGGCAAAAGAAAATAGTATGAGAAGGTATATGCTTTTCATGGTGTGGTCGTAAACATTTTATACTAAGGGTTATTCCCGATCCCATCTAGTGGTTTTTCCCTATCGGACTGAGAATATAAGGTACCTACTTTAGCGATCTAGAATGATACTAAAAATAACTCAGAAAGAAAACAGAAATGTGTGGATAATGCTGAGCAAACTACTTAACCTTTAAATGAATTATTTATGAAAAAACTATTGAATTTAATTTCGTTGAGTCTATTAATAGCTATGTTACTGATTTTCAGTGCTTGTTCTGATGATGAGCCAACACCTCCTAACGATGCACCTACTATTACCGTTGGAGACGATTTGATCGGAATGACAGGCACCGCGCTTGTAATTAGTGTAACTGCATCCGATCCGAATGGTGATGCTATTCAATCAACGTGGACGGTACTTAATTCCCCAGCAGGGTCAAGTGCCACGATAACTAAAACCACTGAAACACAAGCCAGTTTTACCACCACCTTTGCTGGCCTCTATACGATAGAGATTAAAGTGGAAGATGGGAAAGGCGGTGAAGCCATTGGCACACTAAAGCTTTATATAGGTGGAGTACTGCCAACCTCAATTTCTTCTAATATTACCTATTCCGATTTATTTGAGGATCCTATCTATCCTGATTACTATGCCCCCAATGGCATACAAGTTACAGCGGGCGTTACGTTTAGTCCGGGTGTAGTAGTAGAGTCTGGTGCAGATGTACGCTTATGGTTTAATGGAAACAGTTCGTATTTAAAAGCAGAAGGTACTACTGCCAAGCATATCATTTTTCGGGGTATTGATAAAGTGAAAGGTAGTTGGAAAGGTATTAGTATTAGCTCTAACAATGTGAATAATAAATTTGATTATGTGGATATACTACACACGGGTAGTTCCGAATTGAGTGGGCAGAAAACTGCCGTCCATTTACAAAGCAATGTTTCCGCCAAATTAAGTATTAAAAACACCAGCATCTCCCAATCAGCCGGTTATGCTTTTTACATTGATGGAAACACAGGCGTTATCTCTGCTTTTGAAAACAATAATTTTAATAACAATGATAAAGCTCCTTTGCGCATAGGTGCTGAAAATCTTTATGTGTTGGATAAGAATTCAGTATTTACCAACAATGGAATACAAGCTATTGAAGTATCCTCAGGCACCAACGCACGATTTGACAATGCGGGAACTATTCCCGCCTTAAGTATTCCTTATCATTTTTATAGTAGCGTTGAAATTCGCACGACTGTTACATTTGAAGCGGGAGTAACCTGTTTGTTCAATAGTGGATTAAGGCTTTGGGTACCCTCTGACGGTGCGATTATTGCAAACGGTACTGCATCTAATAAAATTAAGTTTAGCGGATTGACTGCTGCAGCAGGTGCTTGGTTTGGTTTTGAAATTGCCTCTCCTTCTGTACAGAACTTAATTAACAATGCAGAAGTATCTTTCGGTGGCAGTTCCGGAGGTCGTGACGCCAATATCTATATGTTTGGGGATGGGGCTGGATCAAAACTAACCATTACTAATAGTACTGTATCCAATAGCGAAACATACGGCATATGGGCAGCATCGGGTGTGGCTACACTAACACAAAGTGGCAATACCTTTAGCAATAACACATCGGGTAATATTCGGCAGGACTAGTTTTTGATTTATGGGCTCGTGGAGCTAAGTGCCACGACTAACAATGTGAAGGTGCGCAGTACAGACCATTTTGGTAGGTATTGTGCACC
>CAWBCB010000164.1:0-6165 GCA_963787095.1 uncultured Cytophagales bacterium
TGGTGCCGTCGCCCCGGAAGTTGCGGGCATCCGCCGTTTTGGCGCCGCCAGCCTCGACCTCGCGTGGGTCGCGGCGGGCCGTTACGACGGCTTCTGGGAAAGCGACCTCAAGATCTGGGACGTCGCCGCAGGGATGCTACTGGTGCGCGAAGCCAGCGGTTTCGTCAGCGATTTCCGCGGCGGTGACCGCGCGATCGAGCGCAGCGAATTTATAGCCGGCAGCGCGGCGGTGCATTCGAAGCTGCAAAAGCTGGTCGCGGGGGCGTTGCGCAACGTGTGAACCGATAGGCCTCCCCCTTGATGGGGGAGGGTTGGGTGGGGGTGATTTCGCGTGCGTCCGTTTACGCCAGCGAACTCACCCCCACCGCTGCGACTAAGCCAGCAAGCTGGCAAGTCTCGCTGCCTCCCCCATTAAGGGGGAGGATGAGCAAATTATTTCTCGAACACATACTCCCGAAATGAGTCCATCAGCGACGCCCAGATGTTGAAAGTCTCGCCGACATTTTCGCGCGGGATGCCCGCGAAATCTAGGTCGACGTCCATTTCCATACATTACCAATGATGAAGATCGAAACGAAAACCAATATCCCACTTATCGGTATCTATGTTTATTGCATCAACAATGGCTCCAGTCTTGAAACTAAACAACGTGTATTGATTTGTCTCCCCTACTCGTATTGGTGGGCGATCTGTAGGGAGAGGACTTTCATAAGGTGCATAGTCTGCATTTAGATCAGAAATTTTTTCTGATACAATCGGATCGGGATCGGAACTATTGTCACATGAAATAAACGTTGTGCATGCTACTAGTATAAGAACTGAGAATAGAATTTTTATTTTGATCATGATAGAAAGATTAATTAATTGATTTTATTTTTCTGAGAAATTGTATAATTCAATGTAGTGTAGAAAATTCTACCTGGAAGGTTTGGTATTAGAATAGGTTCTTTGTAATCAAAAAGATTATCCACACCTACCTGAACGCGCACTCCATATTTTGTTAGTGATTTGGCTACTGATAGATTGACCAATGCATATCCAGGAACAAAATCATCGTACGCATCCAAAATAGAATTGCTATTGCGGTCGGATGGCGGAATGGCTTCGCCTTGAATATTTCCGCGGATATCCCCAATTCCAAATTTACCTCGGTAAATAACACGTGCACTTGCCTCAATACCCTTCTCCCTATTATTATAAAACAGTTTGATATTGCCTTGATGCCTTGAACGATTATACAACCCAAAATATTCACTGGGTTTCAATTGTTTAGTTACCAGCGTATTTGGATCGCGATAATAAACTTCTCCATCTCGAACAGCTTTAGCCACATCCTTATCCTTTGCATACAAAAGTTGATATCCAGCCGAAAGATTTAGACTTTTTGATACCGGATATGTAAAATTGGTTTCAATGCCTTTTGTATAGGCGCTTAAAATATTGCGATAACTATAGATACTTTGCCCTGAGTTAGTAATAGCTACCGCCTGTGTCTCAATTAAATTATTGATCGAATTATAAAAGAGATTTACGTCTGCCATTAGCTTAGGTAATACTTCGGCATGGGTGCCAACGTTTATCGAAAATGATTTTTCAGCCTGAAGATTTCCTAACAAAGCTGGATCAAACAGATATGTTTGAATTTGACCTTGATCTTTAAGTTCATTTAATCTAACACCAGCTACCTCAGTACCTAACACAGAATAACCTCCTGCTGCTGAATTGGTAAAATTGAAATAAAGTTGTCTAAAATCAGGGGATTTAAATCCAACTCCAAACGAACCTTTCAATGCCACCTTCTTGCTCACTTCATATCGCGTACTAAGCTTAGGACTAAACTGGGACCCATAAACGGTGTTATAATCATAACGACCACCCGCTATTACATTAAGCTTCTGGATTGGATTCCACTCGTGCTGAAAAAAAGCATAGTTGGTATTTTGAAAGCGCATTACCTCATCTCCATAGCGTGAGGTTTGTATGCTTTCGCGGATAAATCCAGCACCAAGTGTAAGCACATTTTTATCATTAAAGTAATATTCGCCATTCAACTCAGGACGATCAAACGATTGTTTAAAGTCATCTGTATAGTAAGGACTTCCGTCAGATTCAAGATGAAGATTTGTGTGTGTGTTATACTGGGTATGATAAAAACGAGCAACCGCTTTCATGCGATCTGAAAATCGATGCGTAAGCACAGGATTAACATTCCAATCTTCCGTTTCTCCATTGCCAGCCGTTCGGATGGAATTACCATTTGATAATACCTCGTAATTAAAACGCTGGTCTTCTTTGAAATGACGGGCTGAAATACTGAAGTCGGTCTTTGAAGAAAACTTATACGTGATTTTTGTATTGAGGGTTAGATTTACAAAAGGAGAAACTGTTTTACCAAATTTATCAGGCGACAAATCATAGCCATCTGTACTGTAACGATCTGCAAACAAGTAAACACCCCACTTATCACTTATAAGGCTTACGTCTCCATTAAGGTCAAGTGAGTTATTTGTTCCGTAGCGCGTATAGAAATTAAATTTATTGCTGGTCGGTCGCTCAGTAATGATATTAATCACCCCGGCCAACGCATCCGAACCATACAAACTTGATGACGGACCTTTTACAATTTCAATTTGCTTAATATTTCCTACGGCAATCCTGCTCAACTCAAGCGAACCTGTATACCTGCCAATAATAGGTTCGCCATCAATTAAAATTAGAGTATAGTCGGGATTAAATCCTTGCAATTGAATACCATTTCCCTGCGCATTTACCTGTGGTACTACAATTAACCCTGTTTGTTCCGCCAGCACATCATTTAGGCGGAGAGAACCCATACTTTTTATGGTCGCCTTAGAAATCAATGATACTGGCATGGGCAAAAGCCCCATTGTACGTTCATTTCTTGTTGCTGTTACTATTACATTATCCAACTCTCTTGCTATCAGAGAATCTGCTCCCTCTTGAGCGTACCCAATTAGGGCTAACCCAAGCAAACAACAAGTGCAATAGAATTTTGAAATGGAGTGATTTTTCACGGGCACAAAGATGAAATGTGCCTTAATCAAAAAATACCTAATAAAGTATAATAAATGCCTGTTTTACTATGTTTACATTAAAAGACTATTTTTTGGTACTTTTGTCTCAATTCGGTCGAATTGAAGTATAAACAAACCTGATTTATGTCATTTTAATTTATGATTACTTCCATTGAATCTCTGCCCTTAGAAAAAAATACCGTAAAAGGTAGTTTCAAAGATTTGCTTGTTAACGAAGAACTCACCCTTCAAATTGTTGAAAATCGAGAATCGAACTGGATGACGCTGGACGCTATGGTTAACCAGAATATCATTCATTTCTACTTTTGCCTGGATGGCAGCGCAACCTTTGCCTTTGGCCCGCACTATAGTCGGCAAATAGAAAGGCAACACAACTACTTTTTTTACAATCCAGAAAAAGATCTTCCTTTCGAGTTGAAGTTGGCGCCAAGCACGAAACTGGTTTCGTTATTTATTACGCTCGAAAGTCTTCACAAGCTTTTCTCGCATGATGCACTTCCATTTTTAAAGCCCGAAAACGTTAAAACAAAATTTTATGACGAGCGAGAAATTCCATCGCACCTTTATGTTGTCCTTAACCAGCTATTTACAATAACGCTTAGCGCGAATGCTGAAAAACTATATTACCACGGTAAGGTGCTGGAATTACTGGGTCTTTATTTTTCTGAAAAGAAAACTGACACTGAAAGTTGCCCCTTTTTGAATGATCAGGAGACTGTGCGGAAAATTAAACACGCCAAGGAATATGTATTAAAGCATATGGAATCTCCGCCCGGACTTAAGGAGCTTTCAAAAATTGCAGGACTTAATGAATATCAACTAAAGGTTGGCTTTAAAGAGATTTATGGAAACACCGTGTTTGGCTATTTGGCCAATCATAAATTAGATCATGCCCGGGTACTGTTGGACTCAGCTCGATTTCAGGTAAATGAAGTTGCGTATCAAATTGGTTATACCAATCCCAGCCATTTTATCGCTGCCTTTAAAAAGAAATTTGGTATTACACCTAAGAAGTATTTAATGAGCAAGCATTAATATCTTCTTGTTGTTCTTCGTGGAGTTTTTCCAAATAGCATTCCAAATACCCCACGTACTAATTCGCGACCAATCTGTTTAGTTACCGGTGAAGTCATCACTTCATCAAAAGCACTTTTTTCCTTTCGTGCAGATCGGGACGTTGATCGTACTTCTTTTTCTTCTTTCTTAACTTCTTCCTCTTTACGAGTGGCTACCATTCTTTCCTCCAACATTTCAAACGCGCTGCGTGGATCAATTGATTCCTGATACTTCTTATAAAAGGAAGAGTCATCAAGTTGCTTCTGGTATTCATTTGCTTCCAATGGTCCCATAAAAGACGATGGCGGAGCCAGGTGTGTAACCACTGTTTCTGTTGGAATTCCCTTTTCGTTTAACACGGTGATAAATGCTTGTCCTGTTCCCATTTGAGTAAACTGCTGCTCCATATCATAGTACTCCGACTTTGGAAATGTTTTAATAGTTTCCTTCAGTGCCTTTACATCGTTAGGCGTAAAAGCTCTTATCACATGATGCACGCGATTACCCAATTGCGCCAACACATTGGCTGGTATATCCTGCGTTACCTGAGTACAAAAGAAAATACCCACTCCCTTTGATCGAATGAGACGAATGATTTGATCGATCTGATCCAGAAAAGCTTTTGGTGCATCCTTAAATAACAAGTGCGCCTCATCTAAGAAGAATACGAGTTTAGGTTTATCCACTTCCCCAACTTCAGGCAACGTTTGATACAACTCGGCAAGCAGCGATAGCATAAACGTTGAGAAAATTGCTGGCTGACTTTGAATATCAGAAACATTCAACAAACTAATTACCCCCCTGCCATCTATCTTCTCAAACAAATCATCAATGTCAAAAGATTTCTCACCAAATAACTGATCAACACCTTGCTGTTCAAGCGCTACTAACTTTCGCAAGATCGTGCTGGCAGTTGCCGATGAAATTTTTCCATAATCGTTCTTAATTTCAGCCGCACCGGCTCCTTCTGTTAGGTAGTTAAGTACTTTCTTTAAATCGTTCAGATCAACAATTGGTAATTTTTTATCATCAGCATACTTGAAAATAATCATCAACACCCCACTCTGCACTTCATTCAGTTCAAGAATCTTAGTTAGTAATACAGGGCCAAACTCTGTAACAGTGGCACGCATTTGTCCACCCAATTTTCCGCTTAATGAATAGAGTTCTATCGGATAACCAGAAATTTTATACTCTAACCCGATAGCTGTGGCACGCTCTTTTATCCGATCATTTGCTATTCCCTCTTTTGCCATTCCTGAGATATCACCTTTCATGTCGGGCATAAATACAGGAACTCCCGCTGCGGAGAGTTGCTCAGCAAGCAATTGAAGTGTTCTGGTTTTACCAGAACCTGTTGCTCCTGTAACCAATCCATGCCGGCTCATCATACGAAGAGGCAGGTTTACTTTTGCTTCCGCTATTATTTCGCCTTGATAAATACCAGCACCCAAATAGATTGATCCACCGGCAATTGTATAGGACTTTGATATCGACTCAATAAATTTTTCTTTGGACATCTCTAATTAGTTTGGATAGGAAAGATTGGAAAATTAATGGGAAAGATAAAACCCTTGGTTCAATCAACTCTGATTTAAGGAATACTATAGTTTCCTTTTTAATAGCCAATCGACCTGAGGATCGTCTCCCATCCAAAAAGTATGTTCAGAAAATTTTTTAAAACCCCAATTTTCATAGAACCGTTGAGCTCTGAAATTCTTCTCCCATACGCCCAACCAAATCCATTCATACTTCTTTTGCTGAGCATACGCCATCGCAGTTTCCATAAGCAGTCTTCCTACTGATTTTCCCTGAGCCGAAGTGAGAACATACAACCGCTGGAGTTCGATTGTATTATTGCCTAAATGAATTTCTACTTCATTGCTTTCGCGAAGACGAGCAAACCCAACCTGAGTAGTGCCTTCGAATGCAAGAAACAATCTTGAATTCGGTTCATTCAATTCTAGTTCTAGCTTGGTTAGGTTGTATGAATCTTTAAAAAAAGCTTCCATATTCTCAGGTGTGTTAGCGTCTTCAAAAGTATCCGCATACG
>CAWBCB010000165.1:0-10967 GCA_963787095.1 uncultured Cytophagales bacterium
TCGCCATGGAGCGGTTCAAGAATCGGAATATGTATTTCTGGAAAAAGGATTGAAGTTCTTTCTTGAATCAGCAGAGAAGAAATCAGTTTCAATTCTTGAGATTGGTTTTGGCACCGGACTTAATGCATTGCTTACCGTTAACATTTCACAAAAGGGAAAAATTAACATTAGGTACACCACGTTGGAAACGTTTCCGATTCCAGAGGAAATTTGGAGGACGTTAAATTACTCAACGGAGAAATTTTTGTTTGAGAAAATACACACCTCGGCATGGAATGAATGGGTTACAGTAACCTCTCAATTCAATTTGTTTAAGAGGGAAGAATCAATTCAGACTGCCAATCTAGGCTCTCAACAATTTGATCTTATCTATTTTGATGCCTTTGCGCCAAATAAACAACCGGAAATGTGGGAACATGCCATGTTAGAAAAGATTGAACAGTCTATGAAGTCGGGGGCTGTGTTTGTTACCTATTGTGCCAAAGGCCAATTGAAACGCGATTTAAAATCATTAGGACTTGTTGTGGAATCGCTTCCCGGCCCACCGGGAAAAAGAGAGATGGTGCGAGCAATTAAAATTTAATACACACCATCAAAAGTTCTATTTTTGTACTCTTAAATAATTGAACGTGGCAGGCAAAAAAGTAAAAATAGGAACGGTGCAAATGAGTTGCACCAAAGAACCAAAAGAGAACTTACAAAAAGCTATTGCAAAAATCCGTGATGCGGCAGCAGGAGGAGCGCAAATTGTTTGTCTTCAGGAATTATTCACCTCCCTTTATTTTTGTGATGTAGAGGATTACGAAAATTTCAAATTGGCAGAAGCTATTCCCGGTCCATCTACTGATTCTCTATCTGCGTTAGCAAAAGAATTGGGTGTCGTAATTATAGCTTCCTTATTCGAAAAGAGAACCCAAGGCATTTATCATAACACAACCGCTGTACTAGATGCTGATGGAACCTATCTTGGTAAGTATCGCAAAATGCATATCCCGGATGATCCTGCTTACTACGAAAAATTTTATTTTACTCCAGGTGATCTTGGCTACAAAGTATTCAAAACCAAGTTTGCCACATTGGGTGTTTTAATTTGTTGGGATCAATGGTATCCGGAAGCATCGCGTATTACTGCACTAATGGGGGCAGAGATATTATTTTACCCAACGGCTATTGGTTGGGCTACCTCACAAGATGAAGCCACCAACACCGAGCAATACAATGCCTGGCAAACGATTCAACGTAGTCACTCGGTTGCTAATGGACTTCATGTAGTAAGTGTTAATCGTGTTGGGTTTGAGCAGGATGGTGCCATGAAGTTTTGGGGCGGCTCATTTATCACGAACCCTTTTGGCTCTATATTATATGAAGCATCTCATGAAAATGAGGAGGTTCATGTGCAGGAAGTAGATCTTGCCAAAACGGACAGTTACCGAACTCATTGGCCTTTTATGCGCGATCGAAGAATTGACTCGTATCAGCCGATTACAAAAAGATTTATTGACGAAGATTAAAAAGTCCACAGCGCACCGGTCGACAGTCGACAGTGGTCTGTGGACATTCAGAAAGATGACTCCAAAAGAACTAGGGTATCACTTCCCCGCAGAATTTGCAAAACATACTGCCACTTGGTTAAGCTGGCCACACAAGGAAGCTTCCTGGCCCGGAAAAATTGAGACGATCTATCCGCGCTATGCCGAATTTATTAAGCGTGTAGCCGAAGGTGAAAAAGTAAAGATCAATGTGTTGAATGATGCGATGAAGCAAAAGGCACTTGGTCACATTACGGAGGCAGACGCAGATTTGAACAATGTGGAATTCTTCATTCACCCCACTAACGATGCTTGGTGCCGCGATCATGGCCCTGCATTTTTGATCAATCCAAAGGAAAAGAAAAAAATGATTGTGGATTGGGGCTATAATGCCTGGGGCAATAAATATCCTCCGTTCGATTTGGATGATGTGATCCCAACCTTAATAGCTAAACATTATGATATTCCGGTTGTTCATCCGGGCATTGTAATGGAAGGAGGTTCGGTAGAGTTTAACGGAAAAGGAACTTTGCTTACCACACGGGCATGTCTACTAAATCCAAATCGCAATCCACATCTTAATCAGCAGCAGATTGAAGAATTCTTAACCAATTATTATGGAGTAAATAACATTCTTTGGTTAGGCGATGGGATAATTGGGGATGATACCGATGGCCACATCGATGACCTTACTCGTTTTGTAAATGAAGACACCGTAGTTACAATTGTTGAAGAAAACATGGCTGATGAAAATTATGAGATTCTTCAGGATAATTTGAAGGAACTCAAAACGCTGCGGCTTGAGACAGGCAAACAGCTAAACATTATTGAGTTACCGATGCCGGCACCTATCATTTATGAAGACCAGCGTTTACCGGCTTCGTATGCTAATTTCTACATTGCCAATAAGTATGTTGTGGTACCCACCTTCCGCGACAAGAATGATGATCGCGCCTTAGAGATTCTTCAAAAATGTTTTGTGGATCGAAAGGTGATTGGTATCGATTCTACCGATATTATTTGGGGTCTTGGTTCGTTTCATTGCTTAAGTCAGCAGGAGCCGGCAATCTAATTTAGATTTTTCCATCTATAGATAATTATTATCTTTTGCCCATTGACTAGGTATCTCTTTATTCTTGTTATTCTGGCTTCGTCCTGTGTGGTTCTTGCGCAAGAAAGGATTGAACGTAAATCTGTATTGATTGATAAAGATCAGCCTTTGGTGGAGTTCTTAAATTCCATGGAGTATCAATCACAGATTCGCTTTTTCTACCGAGAAGAGTGGCTTGATCCATTCACTGTTAAAAGCACATTAAATGGCATGACCTTAAAACAGGCACTATTAACGGTTCTTGAAGGTACGGAGATTGATGTAATTTTTCTTAATGATTATTCAGTGATTTTCTTCAAAAATCCTCAGAGAGAAATGGAGCGCGATGCCATCGTTGAATCTGCATTAAGTAAGAAAGTGAAAGTTGATAGAATTGAGATAGGTTCGATAAAAACAGCTTCACAAGGAGAAGTAATTTTAAAGGGTGTTGTGAAGGATAAAGAAGATCAAACTCCTGTTGTAGGGGCTACCGTATATGTAAATGAACTTAATGCAGGAACGCAAACCGATGCTAAAGGACACTATCAGTTTACATTGCCAGTGGGCGAATATATCCTGAACTTTCGGTTTTTAAATTATGAAGAGCAAATGCTTGTGGTAAGCATCTTCCAAAACGGGGAAGTTAATATTGAATTGGAGGAAGCTCCTATCACACTGGAGGAGGTTATCATAACGGATCTCTCAATAGTTGAGAATCGTGTTGGGCAAACTTCAATTAAAATGGTTGACATCAGTCGCTCACCTTCCTTTTTAGGAGAAATGGATGTAATCAAGACATTGCAATTACAAACCGGTGTTTCAACAGTGAGTGAAGTAAGTTCTGGTTTTAATGTAAGGGGGGGCGGAGTGGATCAAAATCTGGTACTATATGATGGGGTTCCTATTTTTAATACATCACATGCCCTTGGTTTTTTCTCAGCTTTTAATGCTGAGGCAATTAAGGAAACCACCTTTTACAAAGGCGGGATACCTGCAGAATATGGAGGCAGAGTATCTTCTGTATTAAACATGACCTCGAAGGAAGGAGATTATCAAAAGTGGAATGGAAACTTTGGCGTTGGATTTGTCTCAAGTAATTTAACTATTGGAGGTCCGATCAAGAAAGACACAAGTTCGCTTATTATCTCAATGCGTTCAACCTATTCGGATTGGATATTGAATTTTCTTCAAAGTGGATATAATAGTATTGAACAAAGTTCAATTGGTTTTTATGATGGCTCTCTTAAGTATGCGCAGAAGCTTAGAAAGGGAGGCAAACTTACCGTATCGGCTTACACGAGCAAAGACAGATTTCAGTTAGCAACGGACACCACAAATCACTGGCAGAATATTGCGTTAGGTGTACGATATGACAACGAGTTTCGAAATAATTATTATTACAGCATTGGATTATATGCGGGACAGTATTCATTCAATTTAAGTGAGGATGATCCAGCTACTGCATTTGATCTTGGTTATAAAGTGCTTTACCCTTCATTCAAATTTGATGTAAACAGAGAACGTGAACATAAGCAATCATTTGGATTTCATTCAACCTTTTACAACTTCAAACCGGGAGAGCTAAAGCCAACGGCAAATCAATCAAATAGTAAGAGCATTGCTATGCCCGTGGAGCGATCCGTAGAATCTGCAATTTACTTCAGTGATGCTTTTGTATGGCAAAACCGTTTTCATATCGATGCGGGTTTAAGAATCTCCATGTATAATAGAATTGGATCAAGTCTTGTGTATAACTATGCTGAAAATGCACCTCTGGAGCCTAGAAATGTGGTTGATTCAACTTACTATTCATCCGGAGAAATAATAAAAACGTATATTGGTCCTGAGCCTCGTCTCTCAATACGATATACGTTAAGTCAGTATTCATCGATTAAGTTGGGGTTCAATAGAATCTATCAATACCTTCATCTTATTTCCAATACAGCTGCGGTAACACCCGTAGACATTTGGCAGTCGAGCAACACGTACTTTAAACCTCAAATAGCTGACCAGGTGTCTCTTGGGTACTTCACCAATTCTAAGGAAGGTAAGTGGCAAGCATTTATTGATGTTTTTTACAAGGAGACTCAGAACATACTAGACTTTAAAGATGGGGCTAATCTTATTTTGAATTCAAAGTTAGAGACAGCATTGTTGAGTGGAACCGCACAATCATATGGTGCAGAACTCTCAATAGGAAAAACAAAGGGTAAACTAGAAGCAGAAATTAATTATACCTATTCAAGATCTTTGAGAAAAGTAAATGGGAATTTTGATGTTGAGAAAATTAATAACGGCAATAACTACCCCTCAAACTACGATCAGCCTCATATCATAAATCTTAATTGGAGATTATCCTTGACAAGAAAAATTTTCTTTTCAGGAATTTTTACATATCACACGGGGCGGCCGGTATCCATTCCAATATCAGCTTATGAAGTTAACGAATCTCCAATAATTGATTTTTCAGATAGGAATAATTATCGCTTGCCAGATTATCATCGTCTTGATCTGGCTCTTATTATTGAGGGCAATAATAAAAAGAATAAGCGGATAAAAAGTGAATGGTCCTTTTCAATATATAACGTATATGGAAGAAAAAATCCATACTCAGCTTTTTTTGTTTATAACGTAAGTGGTGCTGTTAAACCCTATCAGATTTCATTGATTGGTGTGCCAATTCCTTCAATCACCTATGGGCTTAAATTTTGATATTTAAACTTAGCAATGCGAAAAATAACCTGGATACTTTTTGTTTTTTTGATGGCTTGTGTTGATCCACTTGGGGTTAAACTTTTAACTTCAGACAGACGCTTAGTAGTGGATGGTATTATTACTAACCTACCAGGACCGTATCGTGTAAAACTCTTTTATTCAAACAAATTAAGCGCCACGACACTTGTGCCTTTCGAGGCTGTTGTATTGGCTCAGGTTACAGTCTTTGATGATATGAACAATAAGTATAACCTTACAGAGGTAACGCCAGGTGTTTATGAGACGAATGCAAACGAGTTCACCGGTGAGATTGGAAGAAGTTATTATTTGGAAATCAGGACACAACAAGAAGAAGTGTATCAGTCAACTATTCAGCAAATGACAGAGCCTGGTGCTATTGATAATTTATATTTTGAGTTCGAAAAAGAATCGGTATTTGATAACGGCAAATTAGTCGATGGATTGAAAGTGTATATTGATTCGAAGGGTGTGCCCGGTGGCGATAATCTCTTCCGTTGGAGATGGACAACTATTCACAAGACAAAATCAAACCCTGAACTCCAAACTAGATCAACTCCTGCCGGGGACATCCCTATTCCACCCATATGCAGTGGTTATATTGCTCAAGGACGACAGGTGATTCGTATTGGAGATTGCACATGCTGTATTTGCTGGTCATATAACTATAGTAGTGCAGCCAATGTTTCCAGCGGTGAGCTTGTGAGTAATTATAAATTTAATAAACAATATCTTGGGTTGATTCCAGTCACATCGATGCATTTTTTTGATCGCTATCACATAGAGGTGCAACAAGTGGGCTTGTCTGAAGAGGCTTATACTTTCTGGAATTTAATTGGGAAGCAACAAGTAGGAAGCGCCAACTTATTTCAACCCAATGCAATTAAGGTAAGAGGAAATATAAGGAGCATAACCAATCCGGATGATGAGGTTCTGGGTTTTTTCGGGGTGTCAGGTGTTGCGACCAGATCATTATATGTTCAGGAGAGTTTGGTTCCTTACGAATTACCTCCGCTTGATCAAGTGAATTACTCTTGCCTTTCATATTTCACAAATGCAACGACTGAGAAACCACTTTTCTGGTAACTATGCGTGTGGTAAATAGTAAATTAATCTACTCCCTTTCTATTGCGCTATTGGCAATTTGCCATGCTAGAGCAACCTCAGTAGGGCTGCAAGCCGAGGTTGATAGGCTTCACTTTGTTTTTAATCAACCAGCATATTCACCGGGTGATACAGCATATTTTACGGGATACTTGCATCAAGGAAAAAACCAACTTGCCAGCAAGCAAATAGTGAGTATGAAGTTATTTGGATATGATAAAGAATTGATCTTCCACGGAAGAGTTTTGTTCAAGAATGGAGTAGGCAATAGCCAAATTATTATCCCGCAAAATTCTAAACCAGGTAATTATCAATTTATATCTTATCTGGAAACTAGCAATCATGATAAGGATCCAATTTTTATGCCAGTTACATTTCAATTTCAAATAGAGATATTTTAGATGATCTTAAACATGCTCGCACAATCAATGATCTTTCCAGACTTAAGATAATAACAGATCGAGATGAGTATGACAGAAGAAGCAAAGTGAATGTCTCTATAACGTCAGAAGCAAATGGAATGAAACCTTTACGTGCTGCGACTGTTTCGGTTGCCGTGTTTAAAGAAGAATTATTCGGAGATGGGGATAATCCAAAATTCATTTCAACTGTAAGAGTTGCCAGCATTGTGCCAAATTCCGAGAAAGTTAAGGAGATCTCGGGTGACATCGATTTTCCTTATTATTTCATGGGTAAAGCCTTTATCGAATCGTCAGGCGAAGCAGTTCCTGACTCATCTAAGATTACTTTTTTTTTAAACGAAAGCGATTTTGCATTTGTGGTGTACACAAAGCCCGGAGGTAATTTCACCTTTCCTTTAATCAGGAATTTTGGGAATGAGAAAGTCTTTTATAGGATTGGTTATAAAGGAAATCTATTAAGTGATAGTAGAATCAAGTTGTATGATACACAATTCAATACTGAAGATATAAATAGCAGATTTAGTGATACGCTTAGTATATATGGTTTATATGCGAAACGCAAACAAATGATTGATAGATCGTATCATTATTTCGCATTTAAAGAAAACAAGACAATTGCTCAGAACGCATCCTCTGGAGAGTTAGAGGCGGATGATGTGATTCTTCTTGAAAAGTTCGAATCTTTTGCATCCATGGAAGAAGTTATTATAAACATTGTTCCATCAGTGAGATCTAGGAAAGTAGGTGATGTTAGGCGAATTCAGGTTTTCTTGCAGCGCACATCAAAATATGGAATTAATGATCCGCTTTATATCGTTAATGGTATTATGACGGATGATACACAATATGTTTTGAACCTTGATCCAAAGGCTGTAAAGAAGATAGGGGTACTACGAAATTTGAAGACGTTAAGCAGGTTTGGGGATCTTGGAAACGATGGGATTTTATATATAGAAACAAATCTTTCTGGTAGCAGGGAAAGTATAATCAGTTCAGCAAACAGTTTGTCTGTTACTGGAATTGGCACCGCATTGGACTTTAAGACTGTAGTATACAATCAAGATAATTTAAAAAATAGAGAGCCCGATCTACGATCTTCTTTATACTGGAATCCAAAAGCAGATTTGGATGATTTGCAATCATTTTATTTTTATACAAGCGATGACATTGGACACTATGTTATTCAAGTAACAGAAGTTGTTGACGGTCAACTGTTTTTGTCAACAAAAAGATTTAGTGTTACGGTTCGTTCAGAGTAAAAGAAATCAATCGAACTGTGTTTTAAAATTTATAACCGTTAAGGGAGTAATACATTGATCTAGGGTCACATCAAATGGATTTAAATCTTCGATAACGACATCTTCAAAAAAGGAAATTCCTATTTTCTTACAAGAAGGCTTGCAGGTTGATAATAATCGATCATAAAATCCTTTTCCGTATCCAACCCGATGCCCCAGTTTGTCAAAGGCAAGAAGTGGAACAATCACTAAATCAATTTCTTCAATGGGCGTGCGTACGCCTTGCTTGGGTTCTAAAATTTCCCAGTTATTTTTTTCAAGTTGATGCAAGTCTTCAAAGAAAATATTCTCCATTTTTTCATCCTTAATTTTAGGAATGGAAAATCGAACGTGAGGAAATTCTCTGCGAATGCGATCAATAATTAACCAGGTGTCGGGTTCTTGTTTTGATTCGATGGGTAGGTAAGTATGAATGACCTTTATGAATGAGAGATCAACCGATGAAAAAAATAAATCACACAGGCAGCGACTTAAATTATGGTATTCATTCTTAGAAAGAGCTTTGCGTTTGGCAAGGTAAATTTTTCGCAACTCATCTTTCTTCATGCTCCTTAATAGAATAATAGATTGAATCTAAAATCAAACGGATCAAAGGTATCCAGTAAATGCTGAATAAACTGTGGGTCTTGTTGGTAGAAGTTTAAAAAATTATCTACTCGCTCCTGCGGACTTCCATTTGGAAAAAGTTCATCCTTCACAGATTCTAATTGACTCAGTTTATCGGTATGAAGTCGTTTCTCAGCCCGAAGCAATTTATGTTCTGCTTTTTCTAGCCCATTAATTGTTTTCTTGGCTTGGGCATCAATAAATTTAATGAGCGTTGAATCAATTTGAGCTGCCCGTTCTTTTATAGAATCAAAATCAGCGCGAACGGATTTCATTTCTTTTCCTAATGAAAGATCGTGAACGGAGTGTTTAACAATCCATTGGTTGAATAAATAATTTTTCTCTTCGAACAAATGTTGATAGGCAAGACCGGTCTTCTCAAATTTTCTGGAAACAGGTTTGTCAATAATGAGCGCAAAGTTCCGTGGCATCAATATGGGGAAAGGCATGCTAAAATAATCAAAGACCTTCTTTAGCTGTAACCAGTACACTACTTCTGCGGGACCTCCTGCATACCCTAGATTGGGTAAAATAAATTCCTGATAAAGAGGTCTTAAAATTACATTCGGACTAAACTTCTCGGGTTCATCTAAAAGAAGTTTCTGAATATCAGCTTTAGTGAATTTTATATTCGTGTCAACTACATGAAATGCATCTCCAGTCGATTCAATTCTGCTGCGAAGATTTTTGTCCAGATAAAAGAAGTTTATATCACGAGCGAAAACTTGGGGATGATAACCTAACGATTCTAATTGCTTATTTTGTTCTTCTACTAATTTTTTTGGAGTGTGATCAAAAAGATCGGCTTCCATCACTTTAGTGAACAAATTCTTAAATTGACGATCATCCGCATCAATGACCACCAAGCCTTGCTTTCCAAAGAGTTCATTAACATAGTATCGCACCGCAGCACTCAGTGTTGGGTGTTTTAAATATGCTTCTTTAAAGAGAGCAACATCACCGGGTATTTCAGAAAATAGTTTTTCGATTGATTTAGGATCAAACCTGCCAACAGCACCGGTCTGTTCAGTTACCCAGGTATGCTTCTTCCCGTAAAGGCGAAAATATTTTATCTCATCGTAATCATGATCTTCCGATGCCATCCAATATACGGGCACGAAATTGTATTCGGGGTATTGTTTCTTTAATTCAACACAAGAATTAATAACCGTAACAATCTTATATATAAAGTAAAGTGGACCGGTGAATATATTTTGTTGATGACCTGTGGTTACCGTAAAGGTTTTTTTATGCTGAAGAGATGTTACGTTTTCCTTTACGTGCTCTGTAATGGTAAATCCTTCGTATTGCTTTTGTAAAACTTCACTTAAAATTTTTCGATTTGAATTTGGAAATGACTTTCCTTTTTCTTCAAGTTGAAGTTTGAAATTTTGGATTTCGGGAAATTGGGAATAGAAGGGTGCTAACGAATTCTTTTTTTGAATATAGTCAAGAAAGAAAGTTGAAAAGGAATGAGTTTCGGAAAATTCAAGTTTCTGGAGGCGCATAACTAACAACAAGTGTGATTAGAGAAAAGCATGATCCGAATAACGACTAATTTATGATAAAGTTTATTGATTTATATGAGAGGCATTTCGAGCATATTACGATTAAACTGGCTCGGCCATTAAATCGAACTCAGTAGCTGAAATCACTTTAGCATTTACAAAATCGCCAATACGAAGATAATTTTTAGTGGCATTTAAAATTACTTCGTTGTCTACATCGGGTGAATCAAATTCAGTACGACCATAGAAACTTCCACCTTCTTTTCTGTCGATTAGCACTTTGTAAATCTTCCCAACTTTCTCCTGATTAAGTTCTAAGGAAATACCTTGTTGCAATCCCATCACAGCTTCCACGCGTTCCTGTTTCGTTCCTTCAGGCACATCATCAGTAAATGAATAAGCATGTGTGTTTTCTTCGTGCGAATAAGCAAACACGCCTAATCTGTCGAAGCGCGATGTTTCTACAAATTTCATCATCTCTTCAAACTCTGCTTCAGTCTCACCCGGGTGACCCGCAATCAATGTTGTCCGGATCGCAATACCTGGAACTTTTTCGCGAATGGTTTGTAAAAGTTCTTCGGTCTTTTCGCGCGTGGTTCCTCTTCGCATAATCTTCAACATGTTGGTTGATCCATGTTGAAGTGGAATATCCAAATACTTGCAAATGTTTGATCGCT
>CAWBCB010000166.1:0-13416 GCA_963787095.1 uncultured Cytophagales bacterium
GATAAGGATGTGTGCTTTGAATAGCGCCATTGCTAAATCCGGCTGGCTGTGACACGCTGAAAAAATTTCCTACAAAATCTGAATTGGGCGAATTGAAGTCGGAGATATATTGAGTAAGAGGTGAACCAAATTCAATAATTGGCACTTTAAAAAATGATTCTACAGGTAACGTAGTTTGGTTACCCAACACATCAGTACACCTGATTTGATATTCGATAAGGTCATTAGCTATCAATCCAGCCAGTGGTTGAATGAGTGTGTATTGAGTAGTGCCTTCTGTTAGGGGTATCTCTTCGGTGGTTATTGCACCCCCATTGAATTTAAAATCAACAAAAAGCTTATCCAAGCCTGATGCATCACTCGGTTTTATGGTAATAGGTAAATTTTTAGTTCCTAGCACCACATAGTCTGAATGATCATGCAAAACAGTTGGTGGCGTATCATCGATCTGGATTTTGAGATTATCAATTGCCCAACCCCAACCGGCAGCGCCCGGGTCACTGAATAACCTAAACCGAATGACTACTTCATCATTCGTATCAAATTTGTCTTGTAGATTCATGATTCGGGTTCTAAATAAACCAGGATCACCTATTGCGGTTGAATTATCACCCGAAGTAGCACTATTATATCGGGTTAGCCACGGAGCAAAATCTCTTGAATCGTATCCGTTGGCAATGGTAGTCCAGGTTACACCACCATCTTTGCTGCCATCTACCACAACGTAATCGAAAAATCCTTCGCTTGGAAAGGTAGAACCGGTTTCCCCAGGCTCAATCAGAACAACTTCATCAAACTTAATTGTGGCATCAGTTTCCTTTACCCGAATTGGAATGCGTAGTTGATACACCCATTCAAACCGGTTGTTTGGAGATCCATTCCCTTCAGGATATGGGTGGTTGGTGTGAATAGCCCCATTAGCAAAACCTGTTTCTACACGAATGGAAAATTCCTGACTGCCAAAGAAATCTTGTAATGAAGCGGTTGTATTGTTAAAGTCGTTGCGATATGATTCTTGCGTGGTGGCCAGGCTCACAATATTAACCGGGTAAAATCCGGGTGTTGCTTTTGGTATGGATGCTGTATTTGGGCTATTGGCTTGATCAGTTGCACGAATTCGGTATTCAATTTTGTCACCATTGTTTAACCCCAAACCAACATAGGATATCTTTTGGGAATAGGTAGAATCGGTTCCCGAAACTAAATTCATGGGTAGGGTTTGAAGCGAGCCGGTCACCCCTCCTTTTGTTATTTTGTAGTCAACAAAAACATTAGCAACACTAATATTGTCGGATACAATTGCGCTCACCTCAAACTCAGCGTCTGAAGCTTTAACAAATGCTATGGGTGAGTGAGAAAAGAAAGGTCCCTTGGTGTCAGGCCCGGATTCAAAAACAAAAAATCTATCGACAGGTGCTTTTCCATCTTCTGTATATAAACCAGGTCTTCTAATCGTTCGATTTAGATTATCAATAACGGAAATAAAATAACCATAATTGGTAGCTGAACCAGTAGCCGGAATGGTGGCCGAAAATTCGTTGGTAACACCAGTTGCAATCATAGCAACAGTTGTTAATGAGGTGCCATCAATAGTATACGTTAGTTTAACATCGGCTGCATTGTAATTGTAGCCATTGAGATTATCTGCAATCAATTGAGCTTTTACTTCGAAATTGGTTGATACATTCTCTGTGTTCTTTATTCGATTGTGTATGATTTGAGTGTTTACCCAACCCATATCTGCCAGCATCTTCATAACAAGATTTCCTGGGTTGTGATGAACTTCTGCGTTGCCAATTTGTGGAGTCATCAAGGCATTGCTGGTTCCATTGTAAGTATCTTCATCTAAATGTGCAATACTAGAACCGCTTTGAAATGTGGTGGGAGAATACAGTCGCGAACGATTATCCGGACCACCTGAAATTTTATCTAGTTGTGGTGTTTTGTACCATAAAGGAGGGGTTGTTAGTTGTGTTTTTAGCGCAGTGGAAGGAGGTATAAAATTTTGCACTAAGTTATTGTTACTATTATTTTCAATAAAATGATCGTAGATAACATGAAAGGGTGAAAAGAAACTTGAGATTTCACCGTTAGTGGTATTTACATTATAGCTTTTTGTAATGCCAAGACCATGACCAATTTCATGTAAAACAACTGTAGTTAAATCGGTCTTTCCAGCTTGAGGTACTCCATCTGTTCCAAGATACCAATTGGAAAGAGAGCTATTGAATTGAGCAAAAATATCGGGGTCTGTAACCTCGTTAAAATCTCGTTTGGCTATTTTTTCTGCCAATGCCACCGGATACCAGGTTGAAGTTCGTTGCGCACCATCAAAATCGCGGATATACGTACCCGGACTTGCACTCCCTAAAACAGTATTGGTCGATCCGTTAGAATCTGTAATGGGTTGCCAAACGGCACGAACCCGAATGGGAATATCTGTCTCAATTAACAATGACCAAATATCCAATGCTTTTTGAAAAGCGAGTTGAGCCTCTGGAGAGAACCCAACATAGGTTACTTCAAAAGTTGTTGAATTCGTTTTTGCGCTCTTATTCAATTTCCATTTTTCATAAGCCTGGGGTGGCGGAACAACGGTTCCCACATTTTCAGGCCTACTGTAGCAAACAATATCCAAGGGTGGTTTCATGCTTGCCTGCTTGGGTAGTTGATCTACCAACTGCGCTTTAAGGGAGAAAGAAAGAAATAAACAGAAACTTAAACCCAAGAAAATCTTACCCATAAAATTTGTGTCAATTTTTATAAAAGTAGGAATAAAGTGTTGTCTTTTTTTATGGCTGAAAAATCAAAAAGGTAACTAGATTAAATTCCGTGCTTTTAACTCCAGGTACTTATTAATTGTATTGATGGTAAGTTTTTCAGGGCTGGTGAGGATGGATTGGATGCCATACTTCTGAAGTTCTTTTGTAATCAATTTCTTTTCGTAACTAAAGCGTTCAGCAATGGCTTTGTAATAAATTTCTTTTAAGCCATTGGCTGGACTATCAGTCAGTTGACGAAGCTCTGTGTTTTCAAAAAATATAACCACCAATAAATGGGCTTTGTTTAGATTAAGCAGGTACGGAAGTTGCCGGTGTAAACTATGAATGCTTTCGAAGTTTGTAAATAATAATAGTAAACTGCGTTGCGAAATTTTTTTGCGTATGGTTGAATATAATACTGAAAAGTCGGTTTCTAAGTAAGCGGTTTTTTGGTTGTACAACACTTCCTGAATAACACTCATTTGATTGTTGAGTCGTGCAGCTGGGAGCATGTTCCCGATCTTATCTTGAAACGTAATCAATCCGGCTTTATCCGATTTTTTTATTGCAATGTTAGAGATTACCAGCGTTGCATTTATGGCATAATCGAGCAAACTCATTCCTGCAAAAGGCATTTGCATTACCCTGCCTTTATCAATGAGTGAGTAAACTTGTTGTGAGCGCTCATCCTGAAATTGATTTACCATCAATCGCGATTTGCGTGCAGTGGCTTTCCAGTTTACAGTTCTGAAATCATCACCCGATACATACTCTTTGATGAGTTCAAATTCCTGATTCTGACCTATGCGCCTGATTTTTTTAATGCCGGTTTCGGTAAGCCGATGACTAATGGCCAGCAATTCATATTTGCGCATTTGCATGTACGAGGGATAGACAGGCACAATCTTATCATACGAGAATCGAAATCTGCGTGCAATCAATTGCAAAGGCGAACTTGCCAGAATGTTAACGGCTCCAAAAGAGTATTCGCCACGCTTAACAGGCCTGAGAGTATACTTAATTATTTTTTGATCGCCTGCATTCAATAGAAGATTGAACTCCAGATCTCTTCGCTGAAACTGATGTGGGATTTCATCAAACACACGCAAGGAAATTGTAAACGAGTAAAAATTTTCCAGGTAAATAGAAATTTCATTTTCATCCCCATTCGAAAGTTTATCGGCAACCATTCGTTCGCCACGCATACCGCGCGTTGTTCTGAACAACAAAACCAAATCCGTTGCCAAGGCACAGAATAAAAGAAAGACCAGAATTTTGGGAATAAAGTATCCACCACCTATCACAAACGTGATAATAAATAGTGCCACCACTAATCCCACGCATAGAAAAAGCCGATTACCTAAATATAGTTGGCGAATAATTTTCACTAACGCGGAACTTCTATTTTATCAATAAGTTGTTTCACTACTTCGTCTGCCGAAATTCCTTCCATCTCTTTTTCAGGACTTAGGATAATCCGGTGACGCAACACAGGCAGCGCGATAAATTTAATGTCTTCCGGACTTACAAAGTCGCGGCCATTAATCATCGCATATGCTTTTGCTCCCATTAGAATAGAAATGGAAGCGCGGGGTGATGCCCCTAGAAATAACATCGGGTTGTTGCGCGTTTCCTGAATTATTTGAGCTATGTATTGAAGAAGATTTTTTTCAATGTGTACCTGTTGAGCAAATTGTCTGAATCCATGAATTTGTTCAGCGGAAAGTAACGGGTTAACTTCTGAGACTGCTTGCAACCCCTTTCGCTCATGATGACGCGTTATAATATCTATCTCTTCCTCATGAGTTGGATAGTTGACAACGATTTTAAAAAGAAAGCGATCTAGCTGCGCTTCCGGCAAACGATACGTTCCTTCCTGTTCTATTGGGTTTTGAGTAGCCAACACCATATATGGACTTTTCATCTTGTGTGTGTACCCATCCACTGTAACTTGTCGCTCTTCCATTACTTCAAACAATGCAGCTTGTGTTTTTGCTGGGGCACGATTGATTTCATCGATCAGCACGATGTTTGAAAAAATAGGGCCGGCTTTAAATTCAAACTCAGATGTTTTTAAATTATAAACAGATGTGCCCAACACATCCGAAGGCATAAGATCGGGTGTAAACTGGATTCTTGAAAAATCGACAGAGATTATCTTTGCGAGTAGTTTTGCTGTTAAGGTTTTGGCAACGCCAGGCACACCTTCAATCAGCACATGTCCATCCGCAAGGATAGAGGTAATCAGAAGATCAAGCATGGCTTGCTGGCCAACAATTACTTTTCCTATTTCATCTTTAATTTTTTTAACCTGCTCCGTTAGGGCGGTTAAGTCAACACGGTTTTGAAATATATTTTCTTCCATAATTAGTTATTTCTTTTGATGAAATTTTTCGATGAGTTCATTTAAACGGGTTAATTCAGAGGGTGATATTTTTTCTTGTTCTGAGATGCGATTCATTGCTTTAAAAAGATCACGAACGGTTTGCGCAGGCACACCCGATTTTTTTGATAGTAAAGTCAGATACGCTTCGTCTTTGTTTTTTGAGCTGATAAAGTAAGTTGAATGAATTTGATCGAGAAAGAATTGAATTTTTTTCTCGGCAATATTTTTATGATCTCCCCGCTGATAGTATAAGTTGCCAATCGTGCCAACAAATTCAAGGGTGGTGTTTGCCAACGGGTTGATAACAGGGATAATCCGTTGTTTGCGCTTGGCTTCAAAAACTATAAACAATAGAATGCTGATAAGGGTTAGATAATACGCCCAACTCAAAGGTTCGGTGGTAAGAATAAATCGTAACGGAGTGGCAACTTCCATGCGGCCCAGGTGATAGAATTCTGTCCAGTACGTATCTTTTTGTGGAAGGTAGGAAAGCGAGGTGGAGGCAAACTCGTGATTATCATCATCCAGCAGGTGAATGTTGGTAAAAACCATGGGGGTACAATTTAATAGGATGGTGCCCAATCCTTTTTTAATGCGTATTGAAACAGGTTGATGAAAATCATTTTTGGAAATCACAGTAGCCTCTACAGAATCAATGTCACTAAAGTAGTTGTGGATGTTGGATGCCTTATACCAATATTGTTGGGTTGAATCCATGGCAAGCGAAACGAAATGCAATGCGGCTGAATCGTTTTGATTGAAAGTATTTTCGCCTTGAAAAAAGGAATCACTTGTAACAAGTCCTAACGTGTCGGCAAAAGAGCCGTAATAATTATTAGCCGAGATAAATAGTGTACCCCCTTGTTCTGCATAGCTCAATAACATTTCTGTATCTTCTTTGCCGGGAGAAAAAGTACTGCTTAAAATGACAATGTTTTCCAGGGATTGAAGCGAGTCTTTTAGTTCGTAAAGGGTTTGATACGAATTATGCACACTGTTTTTAACCACAGTTGGCAGCAACTCATTGAGGGCATAGGTGCCGTATGGGTTTTTATCTTGGTGCGAAAAAGTTACAGACCAATCATATTGCTTGGATTTGGAGAGCATAAGAATCACCAGCAAGGCTGCCAGTATTCCAAGATAGGTTAGATATTTCCAGTCCTTCTTCATTTATACTTTTTCTTTCCAGAAACTAAAGATTTCTTTCACTTTTTGAAATTGAGTTTCATGGATGGCGAAGTTTCCATACCAGGCATAATCGAAATAGAAACTCAATTCATTTAATCCGGTTTTAAGTTCACCGGTAGTAAGTTCTTCTACATAATCGTGATTGGTTTTACCCGGCCTAAAATCAATCAATTGCTTATCCGATAGAATTTTCAATGCATGCAGAAAAATCAAACGGGTAGCCAATCGGTATTCTTTCTTTTCTGTTGCTTCTTTAATCAATGCATCAAAATCCATTTCATGAATGTTTTCATGAAACACCTGGTAGTTTTGCTTTCCCGAATCAGCTCCCGAGTAAAATACTTTGAACGCATTTACTTTCAGCAACATCATGATTACTACGATGCTTAGAATGATGGCTACAGATACACTATAGAATCGACCTAAGTCTGTAGTAGTTGCTTTTTCAAAAAGAGTTGAGAAAAGCCAATTGATAAAACGCTTAAACCGATCCCATAATGACTCGGCCACGGTGGGGGGTTGTGTATAATTCAACTCCGGATCGGCTTTAAGTTTTTCAACATCCGCAGACGAAAATTTTCTGATTTCGATATCTGCGCTATCCGAAGCGCCAGAAAATTCTTTTTCGTTGCTATAGAACTCGGAATCAAAAGCAGTGCTATCGGTAAATAATTTGTAGGCGCTTGTGTCAGTAATTACTGGAGTTACTTTTTGAGCTACACCAAAACTTACTGTTAGCAGGAAGAGAATTGAAAATAAATATTTAAGCAAGTGCGTTGAATAGTTAATACGTTTCTTCGGGTCTGTTTGGATCAGTAGTAGGTTGCCCGATGGTTTCGATCTGACTCATTAAGCCCCGCGCTTCTTTTAACTCTACCAAATTAAAATATTGAAAGGCGATACCCACGTGAGGCAGCGAATAAAGAAGCATTTGCGCCATATAATACAGTGTAAAGCACACCATAGTAATGGTGATCATAGTTGATGACATTTCTAAGGGGTTGCCTGTTGAAACTGAGTGTAAGGAAGAAGTGAACACTATTATATAATAGGGCATCAGAAAAATATAGGACGAAATGCCCGTGATCATCTGTAAAATAAAAAGTAATCCGAATGTGCTCCACCACTTTCCATTGTTTACGAGGCGATATGAACGAGCCATAGCGGCAATGAATGATTTTTTTTCGTGGGATTGTATGAAAAATGTGAGCGCTACACTAATGACAAGAAAGAATAGTCCAACAAAGAGAAAAATTGCGCCAAAGAAAATGAGAAGTGGAGAGATTGCGCCCAATATAAACATTGGGATGACCAGCAGAATAACTACAATAACGTAGGTAATGAAGAATAAAATTGTTGTACCTGCATAATCCCAGAAAGTGATGCGAACGCGATCCCAAACTTCTTGTACTTCAATTTTATTGGTTCTTTTTTCTACATATAAATTAATGTAGCAGTTGATCGTTGCGATGGTAACCACAAAGCTGATAAAGAAGAAGATCAGCATGGCCAAAATTTGCGCCCAAAAACTAACAGTGAGAAAATATTTGCCCAACGTTTCTGCGTCACCGGTTTGCGACTGCAAGGATTGAGTTAATGATAGAAACTCGCCCATGAAGGAGCCAATCAATAAACTGGCTACAAGCACAGATGGCCCTGAAATATATAATATACTCTTGCCAAGCGATTTGAAGTTCTGCCTTAGAAATTCAAAAGTAGCATTAAGCTTTCGGCTAAAGTCACGCGTTTGTTGAAATTCAATTACTTTAAATTCTTCCATTTCGTTTTAGTTGAATAGGGTAAAGCACAAAATAGTAAATCATAAGAAATGCTGAGAGTGTGATGATCAGCATTTTGATACTCCAATGCATAAAGGCATAGCGGGTGATAAATGATTCGATGAATCCAGCCATGATAAAAAAGGGAACGAGTCCTACTACAATTTTTAATCCCTTAATTGATCCCATTTTAAAAGAAGTCAACCTCGAATATGTGCCGGGAAACAAAAGACTATTACCCATTACGAAGCCGGCTGCGGCCGCTATTACTATTGAAGTTAATTCTATCGTTCCATGCAGCATAATTACCGGCAAGCCTTGCGAAAGTTGGTTTTCGTTATAGAAGAACATCATGAACGCTCCTACCATCAATGCATTGTAAAAGAGGAATAGACCGGTTCCTAAAGATGCAAATACGCCAAAAATGAAGACCCGGAACGAAACCATAATGTTGTTGAGCGTGATTTGAAAGAACATATCCATCTCACCACTTGAGGAATATACTTTTGTTGGATTTCCGTTCTTAATATTTTCCAGCGTCATGTTTACATATTGGTCGCCCAAAATCAGACGAACAAAGGTGTCGTCATACGCGGCAGACACTGCTCCAATAATTCCGGCAACAACAAAAATGATGAATGCGTAACCCAATTGTTTTCTTGCTGAATAAAGAACGGCTGGCACTTCCTGTTTCCAAAAGAGTATGAATCGATTCTTTTCCTCTTTTTTATTTTTATAAATCTCGCCATGTATTTTACTGGCCAGTGAATTTAAGTATTGAGTAGTGCGACTGGTTGGATATTGTGTGCGCGAAAATGAGAGGTCGTCAGTGATTTGAATAAACAACTCCGCCAGTTTATCGGGGGGAGCCTGTTGTTGGTTTTTCACCACCTTTTCAAACTCTTCCCAGCGAGGTTTATTGATTTTTACAAATGAAGATTCTCTCATAAAAAAGAAGTTGGAAGATAACGGTTGCCCCATTTCCTTCCAACTTCAACTTAGTAAATAAACGGATATCTCTAAAAACTTTCTGTTTAACTTCCCTTGGCCACCTGTTCTACTTTATTCCATACCCGCCATAGGTTTTTATAACAGATTTTGGCAATGTCTTCCTCCGTGTAGCCCCGCTTAAGAAGCGTATAAATCAGGTTTGGATAGGAGGAAACATCTTCGAGGCCGGTAGGTAAATCTCCCTCTACTCCATCAAAGTCGGAGCCAATGCCAACATGATCAATACCCGCAAGCTGAACTACACGATCAATGTGATTGGCTACCATGTTAATATCACTCTTTAATGAAGGATTATCTTTTTTGAATTGCTCAATAATTGGGTTGGCCTGATCGTCCATTAAGGAGATTCCTTTTTCTGTTAGCAGCGCAATTAATTTTTCGCGATTGATTTTATTTCTATTTACCACAGCGGAATCTATAAACGCATTGTAGTAGTTGATCATCATCACACCTCCATTTTCTCCTAGTTTTTTAATCATGTCATCGGTCATGTCGCGCCTAACTGTTGGCGCAAAGGCCCGGCACGATGAATGAGAGGCAATGCAGGGAACCTTTGTAAGCTTCATCACTTGATAAAATGTGCTGTCATCTACATGCGAGATGTCTACCATAATCCCTACCCGGTTCATTTCAGCAACTACTTCTTTTCCAAAAGGACTCAGGCCATTCCAGGTGCGCGTTGTATCACCTGACGAATCACAGATTTGATTGTCTTTGCTGTGAGTGAGCGTGATATAGCGAATACCCCGATCGTAAAAATATTTTACGTTAGCTAGGTCGTTTCCTATCGGAGCGCCATTTTCCATACCCATAGGCAAGGAAATTTTTCCGGCTTTAAAATTTGTTTCTACTTCGGAGGGAGTATTGGCCAATGCAAATTTGTCGGGAAATAAAGAGACCATGGCTTTTACATTGTTAATCAATGAATCGGCAAACGCTTTTCCCGAATCATTTTGTTTCTGGTAGCTGGAGGGAATATAAATTGACATAAACGGGGAGTTGAGTCCTCCTTTTATGGAGCGTTCATAGTCAAATTCACCACCGATATCTGACATGACGATTGATTTTGTTTCTTCCGTAAGTACAATTTTATTTTCTTTCAGTCTTTCCGGGAAATCCACATGGCCGTCAGCAATAATGAATTTATGTGCTAGCTCATCTGCGTAAGCACGCAACTGTTCATCGGTCATGCTATCCACTGGTTTTTTCTCTGAGCAGCTAACAACTAATATGATACAAAGAAATGACAGGACAACTTTTACTCTCATCATAAAAAAATTTAGGTTTTGAAATAGAAAGTTACGCATTAAATAGAATCATTTACTTTTGCTTTAGCAAGGGTATATTTTAAAGGAAAGCGGCACATGCAAACAATTCAGGTTCGTACTACACAAAATGTATTTATCCATTATCCTATCGGAAGTATTGGCGATCGGATTTTGGCTCATTTGCTCGATAAATTGATCTTAATTGTTTTTTCCATTGCCGTTGGGCTACTGCTATTCTATGGTGAAATAGAAGTGTATTGGGTTTGGATTTTATTCCTCGGCTTACCCTGGCTTTTATACTCTCTCGTATTTGAAATATTTATGGATGGGCAAACTCCCGGCAAACGGGTGTTAAACATTAAAGTAATTCGATTGAATGGAACTCCGGCTTCAATTGGCGATTATGTTTTAAGATGGATATTTGCCCTTATTGATTTTGGGATTTTAAGTGGTGCCATTGCCGTTATCTTAATTGCAGCCGGAGGCAAAGGGCAACGCCTGGGCGATATGGTAGCGGGTACTTCGGTGATTAAACAAGTGGAGCAAAAAGAAATAACTGCCCAGGAAGTTTTTGTTGTTGCTGACGTTGACTATCAACCCGTTTTTGCACAAGCCATTCAACTCAATGAAAGTGACATTGATTTAATTCAACGTGCCTTGGAAGTCAACCGCGATATAGGAAATTCAAAACCCATGCTTGCGGTTACTGAAAAACTTAGAGTTCAGTTAGGAATTCAAACGGATATGCCACCTGTAAAACTGTTATACACGCTTATCAAGGATTTTAATCATCTTACATCGCGATGAGCGACCTTTCAAAAATTACACGTGCACAACTTGCTTTGCGAAATGGTCAGGATAAACCTGAAATCTGGATTGCTTATCAGGGGTTGGTGTATGACGTAACGCACTCGCGCCTTTGGCGAAACGGAAAGCACTATGAACATTGGGCAGGACAGGACCTAACGAACGAATTGAAGGATGCGCCACACACGGAACAAGTTTTTGAAAAACTTAAAGTAATTGGCACGTTGCAGACGATGGCATAATCGAGTCTTTCCGTAAATTACATCGTTAAAAAAATCTAACTACCCCAGATGATTATTGTTGCAGACAGCGGAGGTTCTAAAATTGATTGGCGACTCTTGAAAAATGACGGAGCCATTGATCAGGCAAACAGCCCGGGGTTTAATCCATACTATCAGCCGCTGCAAGACTTAGACACTATCCTGACAGAACATTTGGTTCAAAAGGTGCAAGAGCCCGTTGAGAAAATATTTTATTACGGCACAGGTGTTTCTTCAGAAAAAAATCAATTGGTCATTCAAGACGCTTTTGCCAAGTATTGGCCGAAAGCACACATAGAAATTGGGTGGGATTTGTTGGCTGCCGCACGTGCCTTGTGCGGAAGAGAGCCGGGTATTGCATGCATTTTAGGAACTGGTTCAAATTCCTGTTTATACGATGGCGAAAAAATAATTGATAACGTAGCAAACTTAGGTTGGATTCTGGCTGATGAAGGATCGGGAACATATATCGGCAAGAAATTTATTTTTGATTACTTCCGTAATGAAATGCCAGAGACATTGGCGAAGCAATTTAAGGCTCGCTTTCCCTGGAGCCGGGAAGAAGTATTGGAGAAAGTGTATCAAGGTGAAAAGCCAGGTGCTTTTTTAGCAACTTTCGCGAAGTTTATTTTTCAGCACTTGAAAGAACCATATTGTTACAAATTGATTTACGATTGCTTTTCGGATTTCTATGAAAACAACGTAATGAAGTACGATAATTATCAAAATATTAAAGTTCACTTTACAGGATCCATTTCCTTTTACTTTAGTGATGTGCTGCGCCAGGTAGCCAACGACAAAGGAATCACTGTAAAAAATATTCTGGAAGGCCCCATTGCTGGGTTAACCTTGTATCATAAGAAAGACCTTTGAAATAATTGAAGTTGACAATGAACAATTGATGCTTGATTCTCGTTGGCTTATTGTCAATTGTTCACTTTCAATGATCGAATTCAGTCATGCATCAAATAGAACCCTTTTCTAATTGGCTAACGTATTACGATTCATCGCACGATGAAGACTCACCTTTCTTTGGTAAGGAATACAACTACGATTTATATTCAGAGGCTATTTATGGATACTACATTGATCCGGCCTGGGATTCGTTTGGATCAGAGACATTGTATCTCAAAACATTGTATACCGATTATGACGAAGGCTTTGTGATCCTTGAATTTATTGGCGAATGGAACGACACCATCAACAATGACATCATGACGTTGAAGCGTGATTTTTTAGAAATGCTGATGATTAAAGGAATTAATAAATTCATTTTAATCGGAGAGAACATTTTCAATTTCCATGGCTCGGATGATTTATACTATGAAGAATGGTTTGAAGAAGTAGAAGAGGGCTGGATTGCTGCGGTTAGCTTTCCTGATTTCATTCAGGAAGAGATGAGAAAATATAGAATTGATTGTTACATCAATATGGGTGGCACCTTGCAAATTAATCAGTGGCGTACCCTTCATCCACTCAAGTTTTATGAGTTAGTGAAACAACTTATTCAGCGAAGATTAAATTAGTAGTGAATAAATCATTTGCGAAAGGCAATTACCGCTAAGGCACAAGGACGCAATGAAGATTGCTCATTCTAAAAAACTTTGCGCTCTCTGCGCCTGCCTCTGCCGTAGCGGCTGCGCGCAGGCAGGTCTCTGCGGTAAATTTTTCTTATTAAAAAATGATAGTTGAGCATGACCCACCGGAACATCCGCAGGCACTAAAAATTGTCTTTTTGATTTTACTTCGAGGCAAAGAACACGGGTTCGTTGCAACTTTCCCTTTTTAAACCAGCGTCCGTTTAAATCAAAAACACTTCCTTCCGGGATGTCGGATAGCAAGGTGGTTTTGGCAGCACGTGGATCATGTTTGCGTAGCAATTTGGTTAGCTCAGTATCCGAATACGTAGAGGCTTTGGGGTTAACCATATGCTTCTGAAGCATTGAAAGAATTTCG
>CAWBCB010000167.1:0-6125 GCA_963787095.1 uncultured Cytophagales bacterium
ATCAATGACGACTTTCCTTCACCAGATGCCCCTGTTACCATCAAAAATTTATTTTGCTCAAGTAACGCAGTAACCTGATCTACCTGAAGATCGCGGCCTTTGAAATAAAGGCTTTCCTCTTCGGTAAATGACCGCAGGCCTGTGTATGGGCAAATATTTATGACATCAAATTCCTTCATCTATATAGTTTATCCAATTCGTTGTTCCTTGTAAATAGTAGTCATTAAAATGTTTCCAGGATGGATCATGATCTATTCTGAGATTTGCTCCATAGAGCACTTCATAAAGAAAGTACGCACGATCAGTATCTGAAATATTCACAGGTATGTTTTGAACCGCACCAAAAAGTTGATCATTAATAGCATACGCTCTACTATTCAAACTAATGGCAAAAAACTTAAATTGATTATTCTTAATAAGTTGTGAAGCTTCCGCTGAATTCTCAGCAGGATCCTTTAGCATCAAGGCATATGATAGCATGCTGCGATGTGGTTGTCCTTCGCTAATTCCTTCAACCCTCTTTAACTCTGCCTTGGCTGAATCTAACAATTGTTGAACAACGGCATGATCAAATTTATTACGCAACAATTCACTGGCAGCAAAGCCATAGAGGGTTGATCGATTGACAGGTTTCTTAAACACATTCAATAAATCATATGCTTCTTCAAAATGTCCGGCCTCAGCAAATCCTTTAATAGCATAACCAAGTAGTCTGAAAGACTGATTATTTATCTGATTTCCATACTCCTTCGACCGCAGCATATTAAAAATATTTTCATGATTTAGTTTGCGGAAGTAATACAGTGCACTATCCAGATTATTTGCCTTTTGTTCATCATGGCCCAGGTACAGATAGAGCCAGTTTATATCAACCTTTTCATTTTTCCGCTCTGCAAATGCTGATTCCAATTTTCTAAATATTGTGGTGCGCACAAAATCAGTGGCAAAACCTTGTGGCACCCAAACCTTAGAATTATAGCCGAGCAACCATTGATTAAAAAATTGTAGCTCAGCACCGGTAGGGTAAAGCGAATCAAATAGATTTTTATCCAATATATATTCGATAAATACATCCGTTGAATAGAAGAAGAAAAAGCTGCGAGGCTCTAAAGGATGAAAGGCAGTTTTTACATCGGGATAAATAAAGAAGTACTTTGCCGGAATTAAAATCTGGTCAGCACCTGCATTGCCAACTGCTTTCGTATTCTGTTCGAGATAATCAGTACTTACTCTGTTATAATAAGTAAAGGCTTCATCAAAGTACTGAGATACTGTTAAATCAGTAGATTGAGGTTCTTCTTTATTTAGTGTTTTAGCAATTCCTTCATTCTTATAAGAAACTGCCAATTTGAAATTTCGATCATCCTCTTTTTTATTATTATTAATTACAACTTCACGATATTTAGAGTGAAAAAATGAGATCTGATCGCGACTACTAAATTGAACGTTAAGGTTTGACTTAACCCCCATCCAAGGATATAAGTCAAGGTTAGTCACAATATTATTGGAATGTAATGTTCTGCCTAAAAATTGTTCATAGAAGTATTCTTCTGTAATACCTTTCCGGCTTGCATATCCCTTCACGAATTCATCCAAAAATTGAACCTGTCCGCTGGCGAAGTAAACCGCAGCAATATTAGTTGCATTGTCTACCTGATTGGCATAATCATTACTTAAGGCATTCTCATTGTAGCGAAGTAGTGTATCCATGCATTGCAGCACTCGCCCACTATTGCCTTGCGCAGCATAGAGATACGACAACAGTTGATAAAGTCCATTAAACTTATATCCATAATTTGCGTGCCCACGAATTAATAATTTGTCTTTGTTAAAATTATTCTGAACCCATTCCGAAGTTGACCCTTCAAAAGGTGACAAGGTAGTAGTTAAAGTTTTTAATTCTTCCCTGGAAAAGGATTGATGATTGATTGCACTTTCTAATGCTAGACTAAACTCCTGAATATTTGAAAAACTCTTTGGTTGTTTCGTTGCAATGTGATTTATCCATGTCGCAGAACGTTTTGCATTCCTCTTCCGCAGTTGATTAATCTGATCATCCGGACTATGATCATATGCAAACTCAAGGACAACTCGAAAATCGTTCATCTCTTTTAATAACGATGAGAGTAATTTTGGATCTTCTGGTATTCCATAAGTATCCAATAGGCTATCTGCCAACGCCAGACTTTCAATAATTTCACGTCTTGGCTCTGTATTACCTTGAAGAACTAAGATGGTAGCAACTCCTATCGTTACATTAACTTTCTGAACGGGATCCGTAATTGTATTAATCGACTCAGTAATTTTTGCTTGCCCCGATTTAACTTCTTCAACAAGCAATGTTGCCCGTTCCAGCAAACCTGCCTTAGGGCTTTTTATTAATTGAAGCGTTTGTTCATGTATGGATTCTAATACCGCAGAGTTTTGTCGATCTAAATATTTCTTAACACCAAATGAGCTTAGGGTGAGAATGACAATTAGACCTACTACGGCTGCTATTCGTTTAGGACCATAGCGCATTACCGCACGTGTGATGGCATGTTTGCTGGCACTTTGTTCCAAAAACTCACGCGAATTACTAAGGATTCTCCTCGCGCGTTGAAGTTTATTGTCGGTATCAATATCATCCGGCAGATAACGAGCTATCCAGGCAGCATTGGGTTTAACGCGGTTGTACCAGTTTTCGAAATAGGTGAGCGGTCCAATAGAAAAGAGATGCGAACTTGCTTTGTTACTCTTCACCCATCGACTTAACTGTTGTCCGAAATCAAGAGAAACCGAGTAACTTTCAAACTCTTCATCTGCCCACTCTTCTAAGTATTGCCAGTTTCGGATTAGACTTTCATGCGTAATATCAAGAACCTGATCCGCTTTTAGTGGAATCGTTTCAGCATCCTCGGTAATAAAAGGTCTGATAAACGTATTGCCCGATTCTCTAAATATTTGAAGAACTCCCGCAACAACCTTCTCATCAATCCCTTTACGACCAAAAATGTCTGTAATCTCTTTTAAGGTCATCCGATTCCTAACCGCACGACTCTGATCAATCTTGGTGAGACAAACAAAGGCAGTTTTAACAATGGCTTTCGCATCGTCATTAGAAAGTTGTTTGCCTGTGTTTTTTCTATACTGCTCACCTGCCGACTCGTATAACTTATTGGCGTGGGTGTCTAAAACGTTTTGAAGATTTGGCTTTTGATAAAAAAGTTTTACGTTAGCCGACAAACTGTTAAACCAATTGGCAAATATCTCAACCTGATCTTCCGGTAATTCAGAAGTTGGCATCCCTCCTACCATAGCATAATGAATTAAATCCATTTCTGCTTTGCCCAGTTCGGCCGCATGCCAGATTTGGTTTAAGGCATGTTGTAAAATAGGAAGTTGGTCCACACCTTCCGCTACATCATGAATAAGGCGTTCTGTTAATCGTCTTGAAATTTGATTTCCACTTAACGAAGCTGGTTCTTCTATTACTTGTTGTAGCTGTGATCGGTTAAGCCGGGGAACAAAGAATTGGGAAAACCCAATGTATTCGGGCAGTGATCTAAACGCTGCACATTGTCCGATATAATCGGAGCGCATGGTGAAAACAATATAAATCGGAAGGTTCTCTTCCAATGCAATTCTTGCAGTTTCCAACAGTACATTCAGCACAAGATTAGAATCGCGCGAAGGTGCACCATGATGGTAGTTTTCAGGATTCGTAAAGAACTCTTCAAATTGATCAACAATAATAATCAGGTTTGATGCGCTGCGTTTAAGCTTAGCTCGCTCGGCCTCATCTGCTTTTTGCCAGCTCAACGAATCAACATCGATAAAACACTTTGAGTTTTTATAAAGATCAACCAGGGCCGAGAACCCGTGGTTTAATTCAGCTTCAACCGTGCTGGCATTTTCAATTTCTAATTGCTTTGCCAGCGACTTGCACAAATTTTTGAAGGGTGATCGCTCAGGTCTAAAGTCTGCCACACTCCATTGTGTATAGCGCGATTTTAAAAAACCAGCCCGTGCATTGGGAACAATACCTGCATACACCAGTGAGGATTTACCATCACCCGATGCACCGGTAAGCATCAGAAACTTATTGCGCTGAAGTTGCTCTGTTGCCTGATCAATATGCTCTTCACGCCCTTTAAAATAAAGAGACTCCTCTTCACTAAAGGAACGTAATCCAGTATACGGACATATTTGATAGTCTTCGAACATCTTACTTCAAATCAATAATGCTCGTGTACACTTTTTTTACTTCGGAAGGAATAACTTCTTTAGGAACAATTACAGAAACAACTTTTGGTGCTTTGAAATTTCGAGCCAGATTGGTGCGAGGATCATCATCCCCAATCAGGAATAAAGGCGTAGGTGAAGAAGCCCCTCCTACCTGTTTCCAAATTTGTTTTATAAAAGGCAGAGCCCAGTCGGCTGCATATTTAAAATACACTACGGCCAATTTGCTTTTAGGGATTTGTTGCGAAGAAATATCGCGGTATTGATCTTCACTATCCGGCATAATGTTCATAATCTCAACCGGATATTCAAGACTTAGTTTATCGGTAATGATTTTAGCTTCTACCTCATCTTGCTGATTGAAAATGAAGAAGATATCCGTATCCTTAGAATCATACACCGTAACATCGTTCTTCATCATGATCACCCGAATATCGTCTACCAATTGCATGGGGCCCGCGCTGTTACTAAACATCATGTTTCGCGTGATGTTATTCCTAATGTATTTAACAAAATTTTGTTGAGCCGGCTTAATATTCTGACTGGTATCCGGATACATCCAAACAAAAGAGTTGAAGTCCGGATCTGAATTCAATCGGGCTTGTGCTTCTTTAAACTGATGTTGTGGGAAAGACATCTCTTCATCGGATTCGAAACGTCTACCAAACTCTCCACTCAACATGTGAAGCGAGCATGTGCACCGTTTCATTTCTTCAACCACTTTACTTTTAAAGGCTTCATCATCAGCTGGGCAATCAATAGAGGGCAGCACATTAAATCCTGCCTTTTGAAGAATGATAGCCATCTCTTCTCGCTGCTCTTTTAAATCAGAGGATGTCCACGCCAAGTAAATTGTGGGCCGTTGGCGGTCAATCACCTGAACTTTAATAGAAGACGGTAAGCGAAGTTGAAAATGTGGTTGGAACAATTTGACGAGCCGTTAAATCGTGTACTGGTGGGGCTTTCACTTCACCACGCTCAATCAATTTTATGCCTTGCACAATCTCCTTCACTGCATTCGCCAATTTGTTAATTTGGTTACGATATAAAATACCACCCGAGCCGGCTAAGTCATCATCCACAGGCCGAAGTGGACGATTTACACCTGCCTCACGATAAATAAAATCAATAGAGCGAAGTGCTCCTGATAATTCACTCTCCAAGAGCTTTACATCCTCAACATCAATATCATGAATTCGAATTGGAAGAATGCGTGATGCATAATTTCCATTCCCAAGTTTTATGTTTCTGCCAATCGGGTCGATCTCGGATTCCTTTTTGAACACTTTAAATTCATTATTCCAGGCAAAAGAAGTTGTATCGCAATACGTTTGCGAAACAATGGGAATAAAAATCAGGGTTTTTATTTTGTCGTTGATAGACTGATCCACATGATGCGTCTCCTGCAAGCCTTCCTTCGGATTTCTGTCAAAAAAAATCGTGAGCTTGTCTTTTACTGTGGCATTCAACTCCTGACTGAGTTTTTCTACAAACTCTGTCACCCAGCCATCGTATTTATTGTCATTATGCCGGTAACTGATAAAAATATCGTATTCGTAACCTGGCAGAATTGAAGGCATAGTTAGATCGTAATTATGATTTATGATTAAAGGTTAAGTTTAATCATAATTGTTCATACTCGCAATGAAACATCAGTCCATAAGTGGACGAAAAAGCGGAAAAATAGTACGAAAGGGGGCTTTAACTTATCGGGTGGGAACCGACCTTTTCCCTCCGAATTTTTATAGAATTCAAGAAAAATAAGATTCTGGATTCCCTCTTTATAAATAACTTAACCACCATTTTTCTTTGTGATTAAATTTATAGGTGTCGTACCACTGGCAGGCTGGGTATAGCAATGCAATCACCAATATCCATATTCCATAAACTACCCAAAGGTT
>CAWBCB010000168.1:0-13895 GCA_963787095.1 uncultured Cytophagales bacterium
TTAAAACCTTCACAACACATTTGCCTTGGCGGTATGTGGTTTATTCAACATCAACTCTTTCGGCAGCAGGCGGACTTTGCCTGTGGTTGCTTGTGCCCGATGGACCTAATCGAAAGCACGGTCAGCAAATTAATTTTACTGCGTTCGTTACCGGATTTAAGAAACCAGATTTTCGTGCTGCGGCTTTTGGTTATTTTGGACACATGTGGGAACTCTATACGTTCTGGGCTTTTGTTCCGGTTATTTTGCTCTCATTCAAAAATCAAAATCCACAAACTGACCTTAATATTCCGCTGATGTCATTTCTGATCATCGGCTTTGGAAGTTTAGCATGTGTATTTAGTGGCTATGCCTCGCAATATTTTGGTGTAAAGAAAACGGCCACAATGTTCTTATTACTATCAGGTTTATGTTGTATTGCTTCGCCACTTCTGTTAATAGGGAGTTCCTTATACTTACTACTTGCATTTCTTTTCTTTTGGGGACTAGTCGTTATTGCCGACTCACCCTTGTTCTCAACTCTCGTTGCACAAAGTGCTCCGGTAGCATCAAAAGGAACTTCCCTAACCATTGTGAATTGTATTGGATTCTCCATCACGATTATAAGTATTCAATTTATTAACTTGTTGACTCCCTATATTAAACCACAGTTTATATATATGGTGTTGGCGATGGGTCCGTTACTTGGATTACTTGCATTAACAAGAAATAAAAACATTACACAATTCACGTAAGTAAAATAATATGGCAACATCATTTCTTGGTCTACGGACTACCATTTACAAAGTATCTGATTTAAAAGCTGCTACCGCCTGGTACACAAAAGCGTTTCAAACCGAACCTTACTTCAATGAAGTTTTTTATGTGGGCTTTAACATAGCCGGTTATGAATTGGGATTAATACCCGATGAAACACCCACCGCAGTAAAAGGAGATAGTGTTCATACCTATTGGGGTTCTACCCATGTGGAGGAAGAATATGAGCGATTGCTTGAACTGGGTGCAATCGAATTCGAAGCTCCACATAATGTGGGTGGTGATATTGTGGTAGGTGCGGTAAAGGATCCATGGGATAATGTGATCGGCATTATTTTTAATCCAGAATTCAAGCTGCCATAAGCGGAATATTCTTACCTTCCATTTCTAATAGTAAATGTTATGAAAAATCGGTTTATAATTATTTGTCTGGTACTAGTAAGTTCAGTTTCTATGCAAGCGCAGGATCAATATATTTTCCCTTATGGGGGTGGTCAAAACAAAGCCTTCATAAAACAAATTATAAAACTCACAGGTAAAGAGCGCCCAAAGATTTGTTTTTTGCCCACCGCATCGGGTGATAGTGAGCAACGCATTATTACCTGGTACGATCTCGTGCACGATTTATCGGTGGAACCGTACGTTCAAAAAGTGTGGATCAGTTCGTATAATCAAAAGACTTCATTTGAAGAAGTGTTGTTAAGCATGGATGCCATTGTAGTGGGTGGTGGTAATACACTCAACATGATGGCTATTTGGAAGGCACAAGGAATTGATGGGGTGTTAAAAAAGGCGTTGGAAAAAGGAATTGTGTTAGCGGGAGGAAGCGCTGGTTCGCTAGCGTGGTTTGACAATGGAACTACTGACTCGCGCCCAAAAGAATTAAGTGTGGTGGAATGTCTTGGATTTCTTCCATACAGTCATTCCCCGCATTACCACAGTGAAGAGTATCGTAGGCCTTTGTATCACAAAAATATTTTGAATGGAATTTTCAAAGCAGGCTATGCCATGGATGATTATTCAGGGGTAATCTTTAAAAATGGCAAACCGTTTAAGGTAGTGTCTACCGATCCGACTAAATACAATTCTTATTTTGTTTCGCTGAAAGAGGGAAAAGTGGTGGAGGAAAAATTGACAGCGGAAAAGATTGAATAATCCTACCACTTAGTAACTCCTAGTAGCTTTTCGCCTAAGGGTGAAAGCTTAGCCACGGGGTTTTTCTTTTCGCGTTGCAACGGATCACCCGGAAACGCATACCCTTCCATGGCGTTTCTGCTCTTCCAGATATTTATTCGCCATTGCCTCAATTCTTCATTTTCTTCTTGTGCGGGCATCATAGCAATGTATTGGGCAATGCGCACTTTATTGCTTGTATTGGGTCGTATGCCATGAGGGAGCAGACTATTAAATATTAACAAGTCTCCTGCTTCTAGTTTAACTTTTACGATTTCAAAGCCTGTGGTGTCAGGTTTATAATGATCCCGCTCTGCAGGTTGAGTTAGCTTCCAGATATTGTAGGTGCGAAACAATTCGGGCACGCATTGAAAACCGCCCATGGTTTCGTCAGTTTGATCAGCTAAAGCAAGTACTCCCTGAACATTTTGAGGTTTGGTTTCAGGATCATAATCCCAATGAATGAAACCTTTGTACTCAAACCCGGGTCGCAATGGAAAGTTTAAATTAGCCCGATCAATCGTTACCCAAAGTTTTTCCGTTCCCCAGATATCGGCAAACGCCTGATGCACTTTGGGCACTTGTCGGTTATCCCACATGTATTGGTGGTTGTAAATTTCAACCATGCCGGTGTTATTAAGTTCTTTCATTTGCATTTCGGCATTGGGCCTTTTATACCAACTGGCCATATCATCCGGGTTTTTATCTTCATACTGCCATAAATAATCAGCCAATTTTTTAGCCTGCTCCGTAGGCACGGCATTTTTAACAATCACATACCCGTTGTGGACCCAAAAATTCCAATCGGCTTCACTGAGTTGGCGAAGTACTTCACCATTACTTCGGTCATTTAGTTTGAGTACACTTGATTTCGCGGTGGAAGGATTGCCGGGTATTTCCTTATGGCCGTAATTACTTTCTACTTTCATAACATTGGATTGGAGTGACTGGGACTTGATTCTTTAAGATTATTATGAATCTAAGTTAGATTTTTAAAGGTTAGATAAGAAACAAGCCTGACCGCATTTGATCGTGAATTGTTCGAAAATGAAACCGAACTTCATTCCAACCCCATGAATTATACATTTAATGCGCATTTATATGTTGGCATAATTATTATTCCTACATTTAGAGTATAATATTATGTTATGAAAAATTATCAGTTAGGGGAGTTTGAAGAAATAGTTATTCTTACGGTAGGCATCTTGAACAATTCCGCCTACAGCGTATCCATTAAAGATGAAATCGAATCGCGGCTTAGCGCGTAGTGTAAGTATGGGTGCCCTTCATACTGCCCTTAAAAGATTAGAAGATAAAGGCTATTTAAAATCTTTTGCTGGGGAAGCTACCGAAGAAAGAGCCGGCAGACCCAAACGCTATTTTGAAATTACTGCGCTTGGGAAAAAAGCGATGCAGTATGCGAAGTCCACACGTGATGAATTGTGGCGTGCTATTCCGAAGACGGTTTTGCAAACTGTAATTGGTATTCAGTGATCAGTATTCGGTTATCGGGGACTCGCTGGAGTCAAAACATGTTGCGAATATATTCTCGTAACTACCGATTACTGATTACCCCTTACAGATTACCAGTCATCAACTAAAAGAAAATACTTTGAAGAATAACAATCCTCCTAAGTACGCCCTCCGTTTCTTCCGCTGGTACTGTCACCCGAAGATGCAGGATTATATAGAAGGAGATTTGATGGAAGTGTATCAGGAAAGGAAAGTGAAAAGTGGAAAGCTGAAAGCTGATGTTCGCTTTGTTATTGATGTGCTTTTACTTTTTAGGCCAGGCATCATAAGGCCTGCAGAAGGATATAAAAATTTAAACAACTACGGTATGTTCAAAAGTTACTTTAAGATCGGATTTAGGAGTCTCGTAAAAAATAAGACTTTTTATTTTGTTAACATATTTGGTCTTTCAGTCGGGTTAGCCTGTTGCCTGCTTATAGGATCATATGTGTACTCAGAACTTAATTACGACACCTATCCCCAACATGCAAACGATATTTATCGTGTTGAATTGAGTGTGTTGGGTAATGGCTCGTGGGCAAATTACTCTTCAGTTGATTTTGGAGTTGGCCCCGGAATAGCCAGCACGTATCCGGAAGTGATTTCATATACACGACTTACCAGATGGTTTCAACCGTATTTGCGATATAATGAAATCATCATGAAGGAAAAGAATCTGGCTGTGGTTGATTCTAATTTTTTACAATTCTTTTCTATTCCGCTAATTTCTGGTAATGAACAAACGGCATTAACACAACCTAATAGCATTGTTGTGACGAAGGCCTTTGCGGAAAAGTATTTTGGAAATGAAGATCCGATTGGTAAAGTATTAACATTACAAGATCAGAGCGAGTTTAAGGTTACAGGATTAATCGATAAAGTACCGGATCAATCACATTTTCATTTTGATGCTTTTCTGAGTGGTTCAACGTTTAAAGGAAGACGTGAGTCGTGGAGTAATATCGGAGATTTCACTTATGTGCAGCTTCATGAAACTTCAAATCCTGAAGTACTTCAAAGTAAATTTCCAGACCTGGTTAGAAAATTTGTAGTGCCCGAAATTCAGCAAGACATGGGTGTAACCTTGGCCGAAGCACAAAACTCAATAAGTACTTTTATCTTTTCCTTGCAACCACTCTCCAGAATTCATTTGTATTCACACACTACAAATGAACTAGGTTCCAATGGTGATATAAAGTATGTCTATATATTTGGGGCACTCGGGGTTTTTATTCTTTTATTGGCCTGCGTAAACTTTATCAACTTGTCTACCGCTACTTCTACGAAGCGCGCACGTGAAGTGGGTATTCGAAAAGTGATGGGTTCAATACGGGCGCAGTTGATATCTCAGTTTCTTACCGAGTCAATTTTGCTTGCAGGGTGTGCGTTGGTTTTAGCGTATGTCATTGTTTTAGCAGGGATACCTTTCTTCAACGAACTTACTGGAAAGGCAATGACGCTTGAATTGTTCTTTCAACCCACAACTTTACTTTGTATTGTGGCTGGTGTAATACTGATTGGCATCCTCGCAGGAATTTATCCTTCATTATTTCTTTCCTCCTTTAACACACTTAAAGTGTTGAAGGGCAACACGTCCTCATCAACCGGTAGAAAAGACGGACTTCGAAGTGGCTTGGTGGTATTTCAATTTGCTGTCTCTATTGCTTTGATTGTTGCCACGCTTGTTGTGTATCAGCAATTGAATTTTATGCAGAACAAAAAACTTGGATATGACAAAGATCAAGTACTGCTGATCCAGGATACTCATATGCTAAGAAATAATGAAAAGACCTTCAAGGAACAATTGTTAAAAGACAGTCGCGTGATCAACGCTACTGTTTCCAGACAAGTACCCGGACAAAATGCAATGGATGGAACACAGGCCTATCCCAAGGATAAAACTGAAACTGATAATAGGACTGAGATACATATCAATATTTATCACACCGACTATGATTACCTCGCCACATTAGGAATAGAACTTGTGCAAGGAAGAAATTTTTCGCTTGATTTTCCTTCCGATTCTTCTGGCATCCTGATCAACGAAACAGCGGCTAAGGAATTTGGCTGGACTTCTGAATCGTCTATTGGTAAAAGTATTATTGCTTCAGGCCAACGTGAATTTCATGTGGTAGGTGTGGTGAAGGATTTTAATTACACTTCTGTTCGCCAAAAAATTGCGCCTCTGGTAATGATGCTGTATCGTAACAGCGGAACAATTCTGGTGAAACTGAACCCGACAAATATTAAAGATTTCCTTTCGGATGTAGAAACGAAGTGGGGCGCCTTTAGTCCTGATGTGGCGTTCTCTTATACATTTCTAGATGATCAATTCGGAGCGCTCTATAATTCGGAGGAACGCACGGGTAAAATCTTCACTACGTTCGCCATCATAGCTTTGGTTATTGCGGGCCTTGGACTTTTTGGTCTCAGTACGTTTTCAGCGGAACAACGAACCAGAGAAATTGGCATTCGAAAGGTACTAGGAGCTACTGCACAGGAGGTATTATTCATGCTTTCGAAACAGTTTTTAACACTGGTGTTGATCGCTTTTATAATTGCAGTTCCTATCGTAACCTGGATAATGAATCAGTGGCTGGAAGATTTTGCTTATCGCGTGGAAATAAGTGTATGGATCTTTATACTAGCTGGAGGACTATCCTTTATCATTGCCTTTATGTCAGTAGGTTTTCAGACGTTAAAGGCTGCAATAGCAAATCCGGTTAAGAGTTTGAGATCTGAATAGGAGTGATTTAAGGTATTGGCCAAACTCATTATTATTTTAACTTTGCGCCTCCTATAACTATGGCCCCGTAGTTCAATGGATAGAATAGAAGTTTCCTAAACTTTTGATCCCAGTTCGATTCTGGGCGGGGCTACTGAACCGAAAGGTTCAATTGGTTTGTTAACCATTCCGGATTTTAGTTCTTCTAAATGGTTGTTTTTCAGGTTGATGTATTCAACTAATGAGGTGTACTTGGGAGTTCGATATCCATTTTCGTTATACTCAACTTACAATTAGATAAATGTAACTTTGATCAAATTAAGGTGTCATTGGCTTTACAATTGCGAAATAAAAGCAATAATCAAAAAAGAATTTATCCTGGTACTCAGAGCCAACGAATTCTTTTCTTCTCTTAATTTTGAGATAGCCAGATGAATTAAATTGTAAACGGTTTTGATTTTAAGTTCCATAATAGAGGCGGCATCTTCATAAGTAAGCCCTTCAAAGTAAATCAGAAAAATAGCTTCTTTTTGTTTTGGAGACAGTGCCTCAATAAGATTCATTAATCTTTTCCGGATATCAATACTTAACTGTAAACCCAAGTAGTGAGTCTTGTCAGAAAGTTCTACTTCAAAATGTGACAGATCCTCATATTGAGGTTGGCGTAAGTTGACCTGTAACCTGTGAACGATCTTTCTCCGTAAGGATTTGTAGAGGTAAGATTGTATGTGCCTTACATCGCTCAATTTTTCTCTATTGTTCCAGAATTCAATGAACAAATCCTGAATGCAATCCTCTGTTAATCCAATATCTAATGTCATTCTGGACCCATAATTATATAGCCTATCGAAATAGCGGCTGTAAATCCAGCCAAGGGCGGCTTTGTCTCCAGATTTTAATTTGCACCAAATCCATGAATCCTCGCGTGCATCAGTTGCATCAGCCATGTCCAGATTCAACTCCTTTAAGGATTTCATGATTAATTTATTAATATCAAATATTGTTAAAATCATCAGCACTCATGCAATGGTTTGCGGTTTTTTTTCATGGCCTTAAGTTGTTTTAAAAAAATAGTTGCCATAAAGTCGGGAAAAACAACTCATTACACTCTCTTGAGGTTGGGAAACCACAATCGATTTCAGGAATTTTTAATTTACAATTGGCTCAATGTCGTATTCAGATTACACAACTGAGGATTTCATTTTAGATGAAGACTTTATAAGATGGGTAAAGAACCCTAATCAGGATAACAACGCGTATTGGAAGACCTTCATCTCCAAGTACCCTCATCTTAAAGATCGAGTTCATCAAGCCAGGGAGATCATCTTAATGTTAGAAATAAAGGGAAATGATCCAGCAGAAGGTAAATTCATTGAGATATGGGGAAACATCATACGAGCAACAGAGCAAAATCCGGTTACATTGGCACAGCTGAAAAATTCAGTCGAACGGAAAATTCATTATGTTCATGAATCTCCAATAAAAGAATTACCAGGATCGTCAGGAAAAGGCAGAGTCAAATACCATACTACCGTAGGTATTGCTGCATCAGTCGTGCTGGTAGTCACAGTATTTATTTTCTTGTTTGCTACCCTCATCCAGAAGAATTCCCCAACTACTTCTTTCCATTCTCCCAATAATGAATCTGGAACAGTAACAATAAAGAACACAGACAATAAGGCGATTAAACCCGTGCGGTTAGCGGATGGTAGTCTCGTAGTTTTGCAACCAAACAGTGAAATTCACTTTGACCAATCATTTGCTTCAGACAAGCGCGAACTTACATTGATTGGTGAAGCCTTTTTTGAGATTGCTAAAAATCCTGATCATCCTTTTCTTGTCCACTCCCTGGGCATAGTTACAAAAGTCTTGGGTACAAGTTTTAACATTAAAGCTAAACAAGGAGATAAGACAATTGTGGTTGATGTGAAAACTGGTAAAGTGGCCGTCTACAGGGAAAAGCGAAAGGTAACTGAAGCTGAATACCACCTCACGCCCAATCAACAGGTTGTTTACGATCGTAGTTCAGACAAGATCGTACAACAATTGCAAAAAGATCCTCGAATCATTGTTCCTGAAAAGGAAATTAATGAAATGAAGTTTGAGGAAGCTCCCGCTGTTGAAGTTTTTGAAGCCCTCAAAAAGGCATATGGTATTGATTTAGTTTATGATAAAATAAGTTTTGCGAATTGTACCCTCACAACACATATATCCAGTGAAGGACTCTACACCAGGCTAGGAATTATTTGCAAGGCACTTGGGGCTGAATATGAAACCAAAGGCACAACTGTTTATCTAAAAGGTAATGGATGTGAATAAAACTTAATAGAATTAGTAACCAACTAACATATGCTTGCCTATGATAAGAAGATACATCTGATTTAGAGGAACCGATGGCATTGCGAGTGTCACCGGTTCTTTATCCTGCCATATACAGGACTACATTTTTGCTCAAAAAACAAAAACAATTAAAGCTATGAATAAACTCCGATTTTATCAAAAAAGCAAACTGCTTTTAATTATGAGAATAACCTTTGTGCATGTGTTACTTAGCAGCGTATTTATCACGCTGAGTTATGCTGCGGAAGTAAGAGGACAAGAGGTGCTCGACCGCAAGGTTACCCTTGATGTTAGAAATAAAGTTATTAAAGAGGTGCTCTTAGATATTGAACATCAAGCCAACGTTGAATTTACCTACAGACCAAAATTGGTTAAAGCGAATAAAAAGGTTACGCTCGCAATAACCGATGCCAGAATAAGCGAGATTCTGGATGGACTATTCAATTCGAGTATCCACTATGAGGTGATTGAAAACCAGATCGTACTTTTTCCAGCATCGACCTCAGAATTAACTATCGGTCAATCAGATGAAAATCAAGCCGCACGTTCTGTGTTTAATGTAACTGGTAGAGTAACTGATGAGAATGGAGGTTCCTTGCCTGGTGTAAACATTGTGGAAAAAGGTACAGCCAATGGTACAACCTCCGATCAGGAGGGGAAGTACAACATTAATGTTACGGATGAAAATGCAATACTCGTGTTCAGCTTTATCGGATTTGCCTCTCAGGAAGTTGTCATTTCGGCACAAACCACAATTAACATCCAGCTGGTTCCTGATGTGAAATCACTTTCAGAAGTTGTGGTGGTTGGATATGGTGAACAAAAAAGGAGCGATATCGTAGGTTCTGTCGCTAGTGTAAATGTCGAAAATGCATTAAAAATACCAACCACAAATATTTCAGAAATGTTAAGAGGAGCCGCTGCAGGAGTTCAAGTTACACTTGGATCAGCAAGACCAGGAGGAACTTCTAACATAATTATTCGTGGAGTGAGATCTATACAAGGTGGCAACTCACCACTTATTATTTTGGATGGCTTCCCGATCGAAAATATAAATGATGTTAATCCAGAAGACATTGCCTCTGTCGAAATTTTGAAAGATGCTTCAGCTCAAGCAATTTACGGTGCCCGCGCTTCTAATGGGGTTATTTTAATTACTACAAAAAAGGGGAAATCCAATGCTATAAAAGTATCCTTGCACTCCTTCACTACATCACAAAAGTTGGTTAAGAACTTTGATTTATTTGATGCTGAAGGTTTTGCCCAATACCGTAGGGAAGCTCGTAGAACTAATAACACCCCTAATAATGGCACTCCTGGGGCAGCAGGCAGCACTGATGCCAGTGGTTACTTTATAAACGATTATGATAATTTTGGAGGGCTAACAACTACCGAGTATATCAATTTTGCCGCAGGAAATTTTGCAGATTGGGAGAAGGCGGTTTTAAGTAATGCCAACACAACAAGTCATACTCTTAGCCTAACAGGTGGAAATGATAATACAAAAGTATTCTCAAGTGTAAGTTACTTTAAGCAAAATGGGCTTATTCCAACTTCTGGTTATCAACGAGGTGCATTTCGTTTAAATCTAGACCAGAAAGTTAGTGACAAAATAAGCCTTTCAGCCAATCTCAATCTTTCCACTGATTCACAAGATAAAGAATCAACCTCTTTAGACTTTATAACCATTTCACCATTTACTGGACCTTATGACGCAAATGGAGACCTTGTATATTTAGTCAATGGAATAAATTCATCAAGTGATATACGCAATCCACTATGGAGTATCCGTGAAGCAGATGAAAACGCAAAGACTGATTTATATAATGTAAACCTAGTTGGTACGTTCAACATCCTTAAGAACTTAACATATAAAATAAATACACTAGTCAGTAGAAGATTAACAGACGAAGGCTCATATCGCTCCCGGCTTCATGTTGAGGCAATTGCCCTAAATGGCAAGGCAACTGTTGCCAACAGCATAAGGAAAGAATATCTGGTTGAAAATATTTTGAATTACAATTTCAGTATTAATAACGATCATGCATTCGAAATAACGGCCGTTCAGTCAGCAAACCAAATAGATTTCTCTAAAACTACAAGCATCGGAACCAATTTACCAAATGATTTGCTAGGCTATGATGGTATAACAGGAGCTCTTAATTTTAATACCGCAAGAGCTGAGGAACGCAGACGACTTTTATCTTTTATGGGTCGGTTGAGATATAATTTTAAAGATCGTTACCTGTTTACCCTGACGGCACGACAGGATGGTTCATCAGTATTTGCTGAGAATAATAAGAAGGCATTCTTCCCTGCTGTCGCGGTCGCTTGGAAATTGCATAATGAGTCCTTCTTAAACCAAATTTCAGTTATTAACGAATTGAAACTAAGAACAAGTTACGGCTCAGTTGGAAACCAAGGTATTTCCCCCTATCAAACATTAGGCATTGTAGGTACAAATAATTATACCTTTGGCGGAACCCTGTATGGAGGAAGTATTCCTGGAAATACGCTACCGAATCCAAATTTAAGCTGGGAAACATCAACCACATTTGACGTGGGGCTTGATTTTGGTTTATTCAAGAATAGGGTGAGGGGGTCATTTGACTATTACAGCACAAACACTACTGACCTGCTACTAACATTACCAGTTTCACAACAAACCGGATACACACAATCTGTTACAAATGGAGGAGAGTCAAAAAATAGTGGCATTGAATTATTGCTAACAGGCGAAATAATTAGAACTAATAATTTATCATTATCAGCAACTGCCATATTCACAAAAAACAAAAATCAGATTGTCAAATCAGGGTTAATTGATGCAGATGGAAATGCCAGAGACGATTTCAATAATAATCGGTTTATAGGGTCTCCAATTAATGTTTATTTCAATTATCAGTTTGATGGAATTTTCCAAACAAATGAAGAAGCTCTTGCCTCTCCCCAAGCCAACACATTGGGTGGCACTATTTCACCTTTTCAACCTTTAAGCACTCTTTTTGCTGGAGCCGTTAAATTAAAGGATGTTAACGGTGATGGTGTTTTAAATGTGGATGACCGAATAATAATTAAACGCGACCCAAAATGGTTTGGCTCATTTTCAACCAATTTAACATATAAGGCATTTGACTTAGTGGCTGACTTATATATTGTGCAAGGGGCAATACGATACAACCCCTACATAAGCAGCTTCAATGAAGGTGGATATAATACTGCTGTAAGAAACGGCATTGTTCGTGATTATTGGACTCCCGAGAATCCATCGAATACTTATCCAAGAGCTGACTTTAGTGCAAAAGCAACCAATATTGAAACTTTGGGCTATGATGATGCCTCCTACGTCAGGTTAAGAACGCTTTCATTTGGATACACCTTGCCTAGCTCTTTAGCTTCTAAAGTAAGATTATCTAATGTTAGAGCGTATGCAACTGCAACTAATCTATTTACTATTACCGACTATAAATCATACAGTCCAGAAAATAATCCAAATGATTTCCCGGATACTAAAGGGTTCACCCTTGGACTAAATCTTGGTTTTTAATCATAAAAAAATACAGATATGAATTACTTACAAAGAGTTTTACACCCAATCAAGAAAACATGCATGCTTGTCTTCATGATCATCATCCTGTTGGCATGTGAGGACTACCTGGTTGAAAAGCCAACATCACAATTTACTGCGGATTTTGTGTATAAAACACCAGAGGGTCTTCAAGCCGGTGTTGTCTCACTTTATAATTTACAGCGAGCCTTTTATGAAAACCTATCCAGTAATGGTTCGACTCCGATAATAATTGATTCTCGAGATGACCTCACCGTTCCAAGAGGTGGCGAAATATCCAATCCAGGGAGGATGCTTCAAGGGACAACTCCTGCCAATTCTGGTGTATTCGTATCATACTGGAATACTTATTACAAAATTCTAGAACGAGCGAACGCACTAATAAGCGCAGCGGAAGCAATTCAAGGAATGGATGAAGATAAGCGAAATCAGGTCTTGGGAGAAGCCAAGTTTTTTCGTGCCAATTCAGTTTTCATTTTATACAAGCTTTTCAATAACATTTATGTTACAACGGAACCGACTAATTTTGAGAACGCATTTAATCTGATTAATGACGTTACACCTCCAGCAGAAATTTACTCCCTTGTAAAGAATGACCTTACCTTTTCGATTGCCAATTTACCATGGACTACAACACAGGTAGGCCGAATAACTCAAGGTACAGCAAGGCATTTAAAAGCAGAGGTTGCCTTATGGCAAAATGATTGGCCTGAGGCTAAACTTCAAGCAGAAGCGGTAATTGACCCAACATTAGTTGGTGGTCCGGCTGCTGTTCACGAACTTCAATCATCAACTGGGCTGGTTTTCGCAAAAGATCTAAACCATAAAGAAGCGCTTTGGACTATTCAATGGAAGGTTGCTGTTGATGGAACACCTCACAAGATCAACTTTAACTTGATGCCCAACTATGCTGAATTAAATCCTGGTTCAAAGTATACTGTGGAACAAGGAGGAAGAGGTTTTGGTTGGCTTACTATTAACAATTATTTGAACGGGCTTCTTGCAGCTGATCCAAATGATACTCGCATTAAAGGAAGTTATTACGTTAAGGATTATGTGTACAACGATCCCGCCACATTACCTGCAGGAAAAGTTCTGGGCGAAGTTATAGTACGTTCTGATTGGCGAGAATTTGCAGCTTCATCAGCTAATCGGAATGCTTGGTTTATTCGCCTCAACGCAGGATGCAAGAAATATTTCCCCGATGATGGTAACCCAACTGTAGACACGCAAACAAAAAATGTCTTTATTTATCGACTTGCTGAAACCTTCTTATTCGCGGCCGAAGCCAATTTGATGTTAGGAAACATAGGAACATCGGCCGATGCACCAACATCACGAACAGCCCTGGGACAATTAAATGCTGTTCGAAAAAGGGCGAAAACCGCTGCACTTGGAGCCATTACAATGCAGGATATTTTGGATGAACAAGCAAGAGAGCTTGCTTTTGAAGGAAGGCGTTGGTATATGTTAAAAAGAACAGGTAACCTTTACAATTACATTGTAGATCATGCAGGCTATGGAAAATTTGGAAGCCTTGATCTTGAAAATCAAGGCACCCATGCCAATGTTCGGGGAGATGAATTTACATATAGAAATGATGCTCGGAGGAACATGAAGCCGTGGATGGTCAATTGGCCTATTCCCACCAGTGTTATTAATTTATTAGGCCCAAATTACCCGCAAAATAGTGGCTATTAATTAGCTAAAACATTACAAAAAGAATTCCCCAATCTGGGGAATTCTTTTTTACAGCTGTAAAGGCAATACAATAATGATTTTTTTTATTGAGAAGATTTGCAGCGACATCTTTCAAATCTG
>CAWBCB010000169.1:0-24731 GCA_963787095.1 uncultured Cytophagales bacterium
AACCTGCCTCAATCTTTTTGATATAATCATCCAACCCAACGTGTTCTGCACCAGCATCTTTTGCTTCTTGTTCCTTGTCAGGAGAGCATAAAACCAATACACGAACCACCTTACCTAAACCATGTGGCAAGCTTACTACACCGCGCACCATTTGATCTGATTTCTTAGGGTCAACACCCAAACGGATATCGACATCTACCGAAGAGTCAAACTTCGCAAATGTAATTTCTTTAACTACGCTTGATGCTTCAGTAAGAGTATAAATCTTATCCTGATCGTATTTGGCCATTACAGCCTTTCTATTTTTTGTCAACTTTCCCATTGCTCTAATTATTTATTCCCAAGGGGCATTTCCACTAACTGTAACACCCATGCTGCGCGCAGTTCCAGCAACCATTTTCATAGCTGATTCAACTTTAAATGCATTCAAATCGGGCATTTTAAGTTCTGCTATTTTCTTGATTTGATCCCAAGAAATTGATCCTACCTTAATACGGTTGGGTTCTTTCGATCCATTTTGAATCTTAACGGCCTCCATAATTAATACTGCTGCTGGAGGAGTTTTTATTACGAAGTCAAAAGACTTGTCGTTATAGATTGTGATAAGCACCGGCAGTACTTGCCCTTGTTTCTCTTGAGTTCTTGCATTGAATTGCTTGCAAAAATCCATGATGTTCAATCCTTTTGAACCTAAGGCAGGACCGATTGGTGGTGCCGGATTTGCCGCACCTCCCTTTACCTGCAATTTCAAATAACCTGTTACTAACTTAGCCATTATATTACTAGTCTAACTTTTCTACTTGCATATAACTCAATTCAACTGGCGTATTCCTTCCGAATATTTTCACCATTACATTGAGCTTCTTTTTATCTTCAAAAATCTCTTCCACCGAACCTGTAAAGCCACTGAATGGACCATCCATTACCTTTACTGATTCGCCTTTAATAAAAGGAGTCTCTAACTTCTCCTCAAACTGATCAACCTCATCAACCTTACCCAAGATTCTGTTTACTTCAGATTGTCTTAAAGAAACAGGCTCTTTTGACGTAGCACTTGATCCATTACTTCCTAAAAAACCAATCACGCCAGGAATGTTATTCACGGTATGATAAGCCTCTCCATTACTAAGATCTGCTGAAACAAGAACATAGCCTGGGAAGAAATTTCTCTCTCTCACCCGTTTTTTACCATTTCTCATCTCATACACCTTCTCTGACGGGATCATGATTTGCGGGATAAACTCTACTAGTTTAGACCGTTCGATCTCAGATTCCAGATAAGATTTAACTTTCTTTTCCTGGCCGCTGATTACGCGTAAAACATACCACTTTAGCTCACCCATCAGAATTTCTCTTATAATTCTTTATAAAACCAAGCCAAAGCATTCTTAAACCCTAGATCAACAAATCCAATTAAAATGGCGAAGATCAAAGAAGCTACCAGCACCAAAATGGCACTGCTTTGCAATTCATTGAATTTAGGCCACGAAACCTTGTTGCGGATTTCGTCAATGGATTCTAAAATATAGTTCTTAACGTTTTCCATCTTTCTATATCTTTCACGATTCTTGAAACACACCTTGTATTTAGATGCGTATGCTACTTTCAATCGTGTTTAAAAGCAACATTTCCATTTTTTGCACGGGAACAAGGATTCGAACCCTGATCAAAGGTTTTGGAGACCTCTATTCTACCATTGAACTATTCCCGTATAAGCAGTTCACCTTTCTCCAATCGCACCCGTACACCCTCACTTTTAAAAGGACTGCAAAGGTAGAATAAGAGCCAAAGAAAACAAAAGCGTTTCCAAGAAAAATCTTAGAAACGCTTTTTATTGATTATCAGATATTTACCCTATTTAACAGTAGCTAAAGGGTAAAACCAGTAATTAGTCAAGAATTTCTGTAACCTGACCAGATCCTACTGTACGACCACCCTCACGGATAGCGAAACGAAGACCTTTTTCCATAGCAATCTTGTTGATCAGCTCAACTTCGATAGATACGTTATCACCAGGCATAACCATTTCTACACCTGCAGGAAGCTTACACTCACCTGTTACGTCTGTAGTACGGAAATAGAACTGAGGACGGTATTTGTTAAAGAATGGAGTATGACGACCACCTTCTTCTTTTGAAAGAACGTAAACCTCAGCCTTGAATTTAGCGTGTGGAGTTACTGAGTTTGGCTTACAAATAACCATACCACGGCAGATTTGCTCCTTTTCAATACCACGTAACAACAAACCTACGTTGTCACCAGCTTCTCCTCTGTCAAGGATTTTGCGGAACATCTCAACACCTGTAATAGTAGAAGTCAAGTTTTCAGCACCCATTCCAAGGATTTGAACTGGATCACCAGTTTTGATAACACCACGCTCAATACGACCAGTAGCAACTGTTCCACGACCAGTGATAGAGAATACGTCTTCAACAGGCATCAAGAAATCTTTGTCAATCAAACGAACAGGAATTGGAATGAAATTATCCACCGCATCCATTAGTTCTTCAACTTTCTCAACCCATTTTGGTTCGCCATTTAATGCACCCAAAGCAGATCCTTGGATAACTGGCATTGTATCGCCAGGGAAACTGTAGTAAGTCATCAATTCACGAACTTCCATTTCAACAAGTTCCAACAATTCTGCATCGTCAACCAAGTCAACCTTGTTCATAAACACAACAAGTGCAGGTACACCTACCTGACGAGCCAAGAAGGATATGCTCACGAGTTTGTGGCATTGGTCCGTCAGTTGCAGCAACTACAAGAATAGCACCGTCCATTTGAGCAGCACCTGTAACCATGTTCTTAACATAGTCAGCGTGACCTGGACAATCTACGTGTGCATAGTGTCTTTTGTCTGTTGCATACTCAACGTGTGAAGTGTTGATTGTAATACCTCTTTCTTTTTCTTCAGGAGCATTGTCGATTGAAGAGAAATCGCGTCACAGCAGCTAGGCCTTTCTTAGACAAGAACCTGCGTGATTGCCGCAGTTAGAGTAGTTTTTCCATGATCTACGTGACCGATTGTACCAATGTTTACGTGTGGTTTCGAGCGATCAAAATTTTCTTTTGCCATATTTGAAAATCCCGGTTTAAAGTTTAAAAGTGTATAATTAATTAAATAAGTTACTATTCAATGGCTTTCGCTAGAAAGCCTTACACCCTAAACATAATAAGCCTGTCGATTGGGGTTATGTTGAAATTCGAGATTACTTATTAACTGGCGCTACCCATCAGCAATCATAAAATTCAAATCAAAACAAAATTTCAAATCTCGTATTATTCCAACCGTTGTTAGAATAATCATTTTCAAGTTCAGAGCTGTTGAAGGGAATTGAACCCTCGACCTCTTCCTTACCAAGGAAGTGCTCTACCCCTGAGCTACAACAGCTTTTAACACCGTTGCCTGTTTCTGGCTATCTGCTATTCGTAATCAGTCGAATAACGAACAACGATAACAAACAACCTACCTGAGCGGGAGACGAGATTCGAACTCGCGACCTATAGCTTGGAAGGCTATCGCTCTACCAACTGAGCTACTCCCGCTTGTAATTAATGAGTGGGCTAACCAATCACCAAATGGATTGTGGGGAGAACAGGATTCGAACCTGTGAAGACATAAGTCAACAGATTTACAGTCTGTCCTCGTTGGCCGCTTGAGTATCTCCCCCAACGATTTTCATCTAAAATGAGAACGTTTAAAAAGGCTCCTAAGAGCCCTTTCCTATTTACTTTCAACTTTCGCCAAAAAAATAGGAGTGCAAAATTATACGGTTTTTCGGTTTAGACAAACCCAAACAGCTATTTTAAAGGAGGAAATTTGAAAGTTGGGGAAACCCGTTACATAATCACCAAATCTTTGACCACTTCAGTTCCAAACTCTTTTTGAAGAACCTCAATAACCTGACTTTTATGGATAGCAAGGTCATTTTTTAAGGATGGACTCTCCAGCTCAACAAAAAGAACTTTGTTTCGGATATAAAGTTTTTTAGTGCGCTTGGCAATGGGTCTGCCTACTAGTCTTTCCCACGAACTAACCAGATTGGCTTCGTCAAACTTAGATTTAATATTGTACCGACCGAGTAGCTGTTGAATTGCCTGCCCAATGTGCATCGCATTACCATCGTCATTTATATTTTTAGCCATTCTTGCTTGAAGGTACGGTTTTCTAACACAAATAGCTGGGCTTTCATTCCAGCCTCTTTCAAAATCTGCTCACTTCTACCCTGCCGGGCATCCGTTATAAACATTTGGCCAAACATACCTTGACTTACCAATTTCATCAGTTGGAGAATTCTAAAATCATCCAATTTGTCGAAAATATCATCCAACAAGAGAATGGGTTTCAGGTTCTTCTTTTCTGCTATGGTTTGGAATTCGGCCAACTTTAAGCTTATTAAAAAAGACTTTTGTTGCCCTTGAGAGCCCATCCGTTTTAGTTCTTGATTATTAAGTGTAAACAAGAAATCATCGCGGTGAATACCCACGGTAGTTCGCTGCAACATCAAATCACGGGGTCGGTTTTTTCTTAACAGGGCAATGAAATCCGCGCCAAGCAAATCGGATTTGTATTGAATATCAACGTTCTCTTTTGCCCCCTGCACCAAAAAATCATAATGCCGGTTAAATCTGGGAACAAACTCAATCAGCAATTCCCTTCTCACTTTATGAATGTACTCGCCAGTCTCCGCCAGCTTAGCATCATAGGTTTCTAACAAATCTGAATCAACTTTACCCTGTTCCGCGAAAGCACGCAGTAAACTATTGCGTTGCTTAAGTTGGTGATTATAGGTAATTAGATTTTCAAGGTAGAAGCGATCGAGTTGACTAATAAGCGAATCAAAAAATCTTCTTCTTAATTCAGATCCATCCCAAATCAGCTCAATATCTTGCGGAGCAATTAACACCACCGGGTATTTACCCACATGCTCCGAAAACCGAGAGCCTTCCTGTTCGTCTTCGCGGATAACTTTCTTTTCTCCTTGCTGAAAGGAACAAACTACTTCCTTCTGTTTGTCCTCCACTTTAAAATCTCCTTTAATTAAAAAACCAGTTTGACCATAATTAATATTCTGGAGGTCATATGGGTTGACAGCACTTTTTGTAAAAGACAAATAATAGATGGCATCCAGCAGATTTGTTTTTCCACTTCCATTCCGGCCAAGAAAACAATTGATTTTACTCTCAAAGATTAGCGTAGCTTCTTCATGATTTTTAAAATTATAAAGTCTCAGTTTCTGAAGGAACACAACAATCTTTTAAAAATTCTTCCTGATAGCTTCCCGATAATTATCGGGAGAGATAAGGCACCGTTATTTGGCGATTGCCCCTGTGTGATGTATTTTCGCAACTCACATTTTGAATCAAAATTAGCAATTATGGCCACTACAGCCCAAGCTAAAGGCGCTAAGCCCAAAAAAGATAAAAAGGCATACTCGAATGAAACCTATATGTTTTGGTTCGAGAGCATGCTACTGATGAGAAAATTCGAGGAGAAAGCAGGCCAACTTTATGGCATGCAGAAAATTCGAGGATTTTGTCATTTATACATTGGCCAGGAGGCATGTGCTGCAGGAGCAGTAAGTGCCTTGCGAAAAGGTGATAAATATATTACCGCTTATCGCGATCATGCTCATCCACTTGCATTGGGTACAAGTCCCAATGCTATTATGGCCGAGTTATATGGTAAAGAAACTGGAGTGTCGAAAGGCAAGGGAGGCTCGATGCATATTTTTGATAAAGAACATGGTTTCTTTGGGGGCCATGGAATTGTGGGGGCGCAAGTGCCACTAGGAGCAGGAATTGCTTTTACGGAGATGTATAACAAAACCGGCAACTTATGCATTTGTTACATGGGTGATGGTGCTGTGCGTCAGGGAGCTTTTCACGAGGCCCTTAACCTGGCAATGCTATGGAAGATTCCCGTAATTTTTGCTATTGAAAACAATGGCTATGCGATGGGTACATCTGTGAAGAGAACTTCCAATGTGGTGGATCTATACACATTGGGCGAATCGTATGATATGCCATCAGAAGCAGTTGATGCCATGAATGTAGAAGACGTTCATGATGCAGTAGAACGAGCAGCTGAGCGAGCTAGAGCTGGTGAAGGACCCACTTTATTGGAGTTCAGAACCTACCGTTACAAAGGTCATTCAATGTCCGACCCGCAAAAATACCGCTCGAAAGAAGAGGTTGAAGAATATAAACAACGCGATCCGATTGAACAGGTACGTGATACTATTCTCAAGAAAAAGATTGCCACCGAAAAAGATTTAGAGAAGATAGAGCAGAAGGTGTTGGCTCAGGTGGATGAAAGCGTAAAGTTTGCTGAGGAATCCAATTATCCCGATCCATCAGAAGCCTTAAAAGATATTTATGCCGAACCTGATTATCCATTTATTCTGGATTGATCAGTTTTTGTTTAATAAGCCTGAATTCTTAGTTTTGCGTCCCGTTATCCCGATAGTTATCGGGAGGCGGGACTTTTTATTTTACCGAACATGGCAAAGAAGGAAGAAAACAAAGATTTATTAGAGAACCCAGAGGTTATCCAAGAAAAACTGGAAGGCGTTGAACATTGGTTTGAGCAAAATCCTAAACTAGTAATTGGCGTTGCAGCCGCATTATTAATTGTGGTGGGTGGATTCTTCGGATACCGCTACTACATGAGTGGTCAGGATGCGCAAGCTCAAAAAGAGATGTTTCAGGCCGTACGTTATTTTGAAGCAGACAGTTTGAACCTTGCTTTAAATGGTGATGGGAACAACCTTGGCTTCCTTCAAATCATTGACGATTACGGAATGACTGATGCGGGCAATCTTGCAAACTATTATGCAGGATTCATTTACCTAAAACAAGCCAAGTTTCCACTGGCCATATTCCATTTTGAAGATTTCAGTTCAAGTGATTTGTTGGTTCAGGCTCGTGCCTACAGCTTAATGGGCGATGCATACATGGAACAAAAAGACTATGAAAGTGCAGCCAAGTATTATGACAAAGCAGCCAATTACAAACCCAATAAAGAATTTACGCCTACCTACTTAATGAAAGCTGCTTTGGCTTACGAGAAGCTAAATAATAACGATAAGGCAAAAGCTGCGTATCAAACCATTATTGAAAAGTTTTGGGATAGCAGTGAACTACAAAACGCAAGAAAGTTTAAGGCTCGGTTGGAGAGCAACTCTTAAAGAATATCCTCTTTTATGAAAAAGGATCGCGGTAAGCGATCCTTTTTTTATTTCCTATTTTTATAGAAATATTTCAGACATGGAAACGGTAGAAATTAAGAAGCAGCTCCATGAATATATTGAAGTTGCCGATGATCGATTGTTAAATCTGCTCTACGGGATGATAGTTGCCGACAAAAAGGATTACGAAATACCGGAGTGGCATGCCAAAATTATAGAAGAGCGGCTGGAAGAATATGAAAAGAATCCTCAAGACTCAATTAGCCTGGAAGAATTTAAATCAAGAATTGAGAAAATGAGATGAGATACTCACCAAAGCGATTTAAGAATGTTAGAACAGCGAAGGTTAACAAGTATCCCTATCTGATTTATTATAAAATTGAAGAGCAACTCTTCTATCAGCATACTTAGTGTTTTACATACAAGTCGTAACCCCCAACTTATTAGAAAAAGAAAATAAAAAATTATGGCAGGCATACTTAAATCCGTTTCAGGAAAAAGCAAAATCAATCTCGCCAAGAAAAAATTTGCCATAGTTGTGGCAGAGTGGAACGAAGAAATTACTGAACCTCTTTATCAAGGTGCATTTGATGCGCTGATTGAGATGGGCGCAAAAAAATCTAACATTAATAGAAAGAATGTACCCGGTACGTTTGAACTTACTCTTGGTGCGCTTTGGATGGCTGAAAAAAAAGAAATTGATGCTGTGATTTGCCTCGGCTGTGTTATACAAGGTGACACTCCACACTTCGATTACATTTGCCAAGGTGTAACGTATGGCATTACCGAAGTGAATATCAGAACCAAAAAGCCAGTAATCTTTGGTGTGCTTACTACACTCAATAAAAAACAAGCCCTCGAGCGTGCTGGTGGTAAACTGGGAAACAAAGGCGAGGAAGCAGCAGTTACTGCGGTAAAGATGTTGGAGTTTTAATCCACGACTATCACAAAAAAAAGGAGATCAAAATTGATCTCCTTTTTTTATATCGCCAAATAATGGCTGTTACATATTCTTCACAATCTCGTCTCCAAACTCTGAGCATTTCAACAACGTTGCTCCTTCCATCTGACGGTGGAAATCGTAGGTTACCCGTTTGGTGGCAATTGCTTTTTCAAGTCCTTTATTAATTAAATCAGCAGCTTCTTGCCAGCCCATGTATTCAAGCATCATTACACCCGAAAGAATTACTGAGCCCGGATTCACTTTATCCTGACCAGCATACTTTGGAGCTGTGCCATGTGTAGCTTCAAATATTGCATGACCTGTAATGTAGTTGATGTTTGCACCAGGAGCGATACCAATACCTCCTACCTGAGCAGCTAATGCATCACTCAAATAATCACCGTTTAGATTCAACGTAGCAATTACTTCAAAGTCATTAGGACGTGTTAATACTTGTTGTAATGTGATATCGGCAATTGAATCTTTAATTAAGATTTTGCCGGCAGCCAGTTCAGCTTTTTGTTCTGCGTTTGCTGCGTCTTCGCCTTTTTCTTTTTTAGTTTTTTCCCACTGGTTCCATGTATACACTTTGTCTGCAAAGTATTCCTTAGCAACTGCATAGCCCCAATCGCGGAAAGCACCTTCGGTATATTTCATGATGTTACCTTTATGCACTAGGGTAACTGATTCTCTCTTGTGTTTAATCGCATACGCAATCGCACTGTGAATCAACCGCACGCTGCCACTATAACTTACCGGCTTAATACCTATACCCACCTGCACATCATTATTCATGTTAGGGGCACCGACCATTTTCCAGAAAGACTCTGATTTATCTTTCGTGTTGAAGCGGATCTTATTGTATTCTTTCGGGAATTCTTTTGCTAAGAAGTCCAATACTTTTTGAGATTCGGGTGTACCTGCGGCAAACTCAATACCGGCATAAATATCTTCTGTGTTTTCACGGAAGATAACCATATCAACAGCGCCTGGATTTTTTACCGGTGAGGGAACTCCTTCATACCATCTTACCGGACGAAGACATACATATAAATCTAAAATCTGACGAAGCGCAACGTTTAACGAACGAATTCCTCCGCCCACAGGAGTGGTAAGCGGGCCTTTAATCCCTACCAAATATTCGCGGAAAGCATCCAATGTTTCATCAGGAAGCCAGTTACCAGTTTTATTGAAAGATTTTTCGCCTGCCAATACTTCCTTCCAATTTATTTTGCGCTTGCCACCATAGGCTTTGGCTACGGCTGCATCAAACACTTTTTGAGAAGCAGACCAAATATCTGGGCCTGTTCCATCTCCTTCAATAAAAGGAATCGTTGGATTTTCAGGAACTGTTAGTTTTCCGCTGCTGATTGTAATTTTCTGGTCACTCATGTTGCTATGTGCTTAGGTTAATGTAAAGTTAAAACGCTGGGCGCTCCCTGTTTTGGGGCGGGAAAATTAGGAAATTAAGGTCACAAATGAAGATATTTTTACAGTAGAGGTCGCCTCCAGCGGTTCTTTTGGCCTGCACCTAATACTTCTCTTCTTGATTAGGGAATTCGCGAGCTTTCACATCAGACACATAATTGCCAATGGCTTTGGTCATAATTGTGTTGAGATCGGCATACCTGCGCAAAAAGCGAGGTTTAAAATCTTTTGTAATCCCTAGCATATCCTGCATCACCAGCACTTGTCCATCCACATCGGGCCCCGCACCAATACCAATAACTGGAATACTTACGCTCGTTGCTACTTTTTTGGCCAGCTCAGCAGGAATTTTTTCTAACACAATACCAAAGCATCCACATTCCTGAAGTAAGAGCGCATCTTCCAATAGTTTATTGGCTTCCTCCTCTTCTTTGGCTCGCACCGTATAGGTTCCAAACTTATAAATGGATTGGGGAGTTAAACCCAAATGTCCCATCACGGGCACACCCGCACTTAAAATCCGTAGAACAGAATCCTTTATCTCACTTCCTCCTTCCATCTTCACGGCATGCCCACCGGATTCTTTCATAATACGAATGGATGATCGCAAGGCTTCGCCTGAACTTCCCTGATAATATCCAAACGGAATGTCCACCACCACTAAGGCTCGTTTTACTGCTTTCACTACAGAAGAAGCATGATAAATCATTTGATCGAGTGTGATAGGCAAGGTAGTTTCATTACCCGCCATTACGTTGGAGGCAGAATCGCCTACCAGAATAACATCAATACCCGCACCATCAATAATGCGTGCCATGCTATAGTCATACGCTGTGAGCATCGCTATCTTCTCACCTCTATTCTTCATTTCCTGAAGCTGGTGTGTAGTTATTTTTTTTACATCCGATTTATGAACAGACATTTTAGTAAAATTTTAACTGCAAGGACGTTATGACGCAACGAAAAAACAAGCCCGAAATCCTGATAACCTTGGGAGCGAAATTTTAAAATCCTACAGTAATTGTGGGACTTGCATAAACAATACTACCGTAAATACACGGCCGATTTTTTTCCAAGAATCACTTCCACATGATCGTTGAGCATAGTGGTTAATTCGTAACCTGTATACGTGGGTGTGATGGGGAATAACGTGTGGCTTCTATTTACTAACACAGCTACTTCAATTTTTTTTACTTCGGTAACCAGGAAGGGCTTCATACCATAGGCCAGGGTGCGACCAGTATTCAACACATCATCCACCAAGATGATACACTTCTTTTTAAAATCTTTTACTTCCACATCCAACACAACCTCGGATTGCTGAGGAGCTAATTTATCAAGCGACACTTTCACTATGGCAACTGGTACCTTTGAAATCTTTTCGAGTTCAACAGCAATTAGTTTTGTGAGCGAATAACCCTGACCATCGATACCCGCCAGCACAAAAGATTTTTCTTTAAAGTTGTTCTCAAAAATTTCGTAAGCAATCCTTCTGATCTTTTGATTGACCTTAGGAGAATCAAGTACTAATGTTTTTTCAGAAACAGATTCACTCATGGCAAGGGCACTACTTTACTATCTTTGAATGTTGAAAGGATAACGGTTGTTTGCATACTATCTACTACCTCGATGTTGGTGACCTTCTCCAACATCAGGTTTTGATACGCTGGAATATCAGGGGCTACAATCTTTAAAATAAAGTCCGCTTGTCCGGTAACATGATGACACTCTATTACTTCATCAATCTGCTCAATGGCGCTCATGAATTTGGCGATGTTATCCTTGTTATGTCCTTTTAGTGAAACCATCACAAAAGTAGAAACACCAAGCCCCACGCTGGCCAGGTTAATCACTGCATGATAGCTTTTTATCACACCTGCATTCTCAAGTTTTTTTACCCGCTCCAAGGTAGGTGCTGGTGACAATCCTATTTCAATAGCCAGTTGCGCGTTTGTTATGTTCGAGTCTGTTTGCAGGATTTCCAAAATCTTGCGATCCGTAGCGTCTAATTTTATATTCATCATTAAATATGAGGGGTATTACTTATCACTCTTGTAAAATTAATTTTTTTTCGCGCAAAGCCGCTATTGACTAAAGAAAGAATTCAACTAAATAAACCTAGCGTGATCCCTATCGAACAATCGAAAAGCGTGTGGTTCGGGATACGCTTCCATCAAAGTAGGAGACAAAGTAAATTCCTGCACCCAGGCTGCTTACATTCACTTTTATCTGATTTAGCCCCAACAAAACGGGCTCATATTTTTTATCCAATACAATTTGACCCGATGCATTATAAATAATCACATGCATCGATTCAGTTCCTGGATTAATCCAATCAATGAATAACTCATCCTGAGCTGGATTCGGATAAGGCTGAATGGCAATTGTTTCTGTTTCCAGATTTATGCACTGGCGATTGTCAAACAAGTTATTATCTCCTACTGCACTCAATTCAGCGCAAGCGTAGTGTAAATTCTTAGTTAGAATATCGATAGATAGTGTACGAGAGATCGATTGGTTGGGCAGAATAGCTCCAACTAGTTTTTCCTTAACAGAGGCATTGCCGGATAAATCGATAATCACTTCCGGATTGTTGATTGAAATATTACCTGCATTCTTGATTGTTACCTGCGCTTTCATGCTACCACCGGAAGGAATTAACTTAAACTCAGTAAGTATCACATTAATACTTGGCATTATCACGTTAATAACTTTTGTAAAACTATCTGCGCATCCAAATACATTACTCGCAATCAACTCAACCGGATATTCACCGAGTTGATTGAAAATAAAAGAAGGAGAAAACTCATTGCTGGTAGTGTTATTTATATCCTTAAATTTCCATAAGTAAGATGTTGCCAGCGATGATGTATTGGTGAATCCGACTGTTAGTGGAGAACCTCCTGATTCAACAGAAGGAGTAAATTGAGCGCGTGGTGCTTGACTGATTGCAACCGATTTGATTGCTGAATAAACACATCCTGATTGGCGGGTGGTATTCATCCTTACAGCATAACTTCCTGTAGTCGGAAAAATATGTTCAGTGGGTGAGCCACTACCAGTACCTTGTCCACCAAAATCCCAACTCCACGAAACAGCAGGATCATTCCCGCCTGTATTATTTTCTTGAAATGTTGCGGGTTTACCTGCACAGGTGCTAATGGCTGTAAAGTCGGGCACAACGGGAACTGGAACGTTTACTGTTTTGGAGATTCGACTAACACAATTGTTGTTCCCGGTAACGGTTAGCACAACAGGAAGCGAACCCGTTGTCGAAAATACGTGTGTCGGATTTTTTGTTGTGTAGGTGCTATTTTGCATTGACCACAACCACGCTTTGGCAGTTGGGTCTGATGCATCGGTAAATTGTGTTCCTTGATTCAAGCACGCAGTGCCACTGCTAAAGTTGACTGATGGTGCCGTTGAGATGGTGACTTGTTTTTGAATCGATGAAGTGCATCCAAAATTTGTTGTAGTAGAAAGGGAAACCTGATAATCTACCAGCCAGCGAATATGTAAAAGTTGGATTTTTTTGCGTTGATGATCCATTGTTTGAATCTCCAAATCCCCACGACCAAGTTGTTATGTTGCTATCAGTCAGAGGTGGTGTTAGGTCATTGAATTGAGAAGGAGAACCTGCACATGAAAATGGTGGGAGATCAATGGAGAAATTGGTTTGTGGTTTGGAATAGATGGTGATCGATTTTTCAGCAGAATTCTGACACCCTGCCGCATTGGTTGTAAGTAATGTTACTAGAAAGATACCTGAATTTTGAAAAGTGTTAGTTGGGTTGGTTTGGTCAGAATTATTTCCATCACCAAAATTCCAGGAATAATCAACGACTGATCCTGTAGTGGTATTTGTAAAACTAACCTGAGTTAGCTGACAACTATTTGAAAAAGTAAAATCAGTTAGGGGTCCTGTCTCAACAGAGGTAATGTTTTTTACAGTTTCATTATCACAGCCAGGTATTAACGCTTTCAATCTAATTTCCTGGGCACTGGTAGAACTAAACTGTTGCGACAAATTTTGATCATTAGAAACCAGTGTTCCGTTAAGTCGCCACTCCCAAATGGGGTTGGATGGTACATCAAACGTTGATGAATTGATAAATGTATATTCCTGATTGGTACAAATCGTGCTTACAATAGGAAGATTAAAATCAGCAGCAGGTTGGTTATAGATATCAAGATCTTTTGATGTTGCAATGTTAGTGCAGCCGTTGGATGCGGTTACTTCCAATCCCACTTTATATGTTCCAGCTATGCTATAAATATGAGATGGATTTGGTTGTGATGAAGTACTCGCATCTCCAAAATCCCAGTCGTAGCTTATTATATTATTAGAGCTATTTTGTGAGGTGAAGTTTACATTGCTATTGGCACATACATTGACGGAAGCAAAATCGATGTCGGGCGCAAGGCTGGAAGAAACTGTAACATTTTTTGTTTTTGTAGAAGTCCCCAAATCATAGAAAGATTCCAGTGAGATATGATAAACCCCTGCTTGAGTAAATTTTATTTGGGGATTTTTTTGCGTTGAAACACTTGGGGTTGCGGCACAGATGTTTGGATAATTAATATGATATACCTGACCATTGGATTGACTCAACGCCAAAATTGTCCATTCCGAATTCTCTTTAGCCAATGCAAGTCCATATGTGTTTGCTTGCAAAACGTTTCCAACATTACCCTCCATAACAATGCTAGGGGCTGAACTAATGTCCGCTCCAAATTCTAATTTTGTTAACGTGCCGTCTAAAGCAATTACAAACACAAAATACTCCTCGCCTTCTTTTGCTAAACGTAGTCTTCCAGGATTAGCAACCGTTAGTGTCGCAATCTGAGTTATGGTTGGAGTTGAAAAAAGATTAGTTCCGAAATCAAGTCGGTAAATGTTTCCATTTCCTAAATTATCTGCAAACCCAAACCAAGAACCGCAGACATTAATCAGATCAATATCACCGAGGTTATTTTGGTTAGGAACAGTTGATGAGGTAAGTATATCTGATGGGCCTGGTGTAGCAAACGTTATGCCCAAACGAATTATAGCAAATTGATTTGATCCAGTTGAAAGAATGCAAATCCATCCATTAACAGGGTCTTTGCCTAACGCAATTCCTGAATTACCATATCCCATATTCGAAAAAATTGTTGACACCGTAAAGGAGTTGGAAAGGCTGCTTCCAAAATTCAATTTCAATAATTCACCAGACGCAGTGTTATGAACAAACCCATACCACTGATTGCTCTCACGAATAATTCGCACTTGCCCAGGATTATTCAACTTACCAGATAGGTTACCCAAATTCTCTGTAAATGTGGGGGGACTGTTTGTGCCATTGGCGAATTCGAGTCGATAGAGTGTGTTTGTATAAGTACCTGTAACAAATCCAAACCAAGTATTCCCATCCTTTGCAAATTCAACTCCTGGTCGGCCGTTGGCTCCCGGCAGTAAAAATGATGCTTTGGCCATAGGTGGATCAGATAGATCTCCTGAACAGAAATCCCACGTTTGAGAAACTGCTGATGTCGATAAATTCTCTATCATCAACAGCTCATGATTACAAGCACTGGTAGGCAAACTAAAATCTCCTACAAGGCATTGACCATATAAAGTAGTATAAGGGACTAACAGCCCTATCCATATTGAAATTAAAAACTTCACGGCTGTTGTGTAAACACTATTTAAGGAAAAGCATTGGGGATTCAAGAACAGATTTTATTCCAGCTTCTAATGAAATTAATTCTCTGTTAAGTATTTTCTTCATTTTTGAGGCATCCGGTTGTCTTCGTGTCATGTCACCTTCTTTTAAGGGTGGTAAAAATTCAAGTTCAGATTTTGAACCAGTTAATTTTATAATTAATTCGGCCAGTTGAACAATGGTAACATCAACCTCACTTCCAATATTTATAACATCATTAACTATCAGATTTTCATCCAATATTTTTGAAATACAATTGGTGTTATCATCTACATAACAAAAGGTTCGTGTTTGTTTACCTTTTCCAAAAATAGGGATAGGTTCATTTTTAAGCGCCCTTTTAATAAACTTAGAAATAACAAAATCCGTACTTTGCTTTGGTCCATAAGTATTAAAGAAGCGGAAAATAGTATAATCAAGTCCGTACTCCTTCTGGAATGATCGGCAATATGATTCGCCCACATTTTTCACTACTGCATAGGGTAACCTTGAATTAAGAGGAGTAGTTTCCTCATTTTGAGGCAACTCCACCGGTTCGCCATATACTTCAGATGAGCTTGAAAAGAAAATTCTTTTAACCCCTGTATTTTTACTCAGATTAAGAACATTTCTGATTCCGTCTAAATCATTGAGAACCATAATTGGATTTTCAATCGTTCTACTAACACCCACAACAGCAGCATAATGAAAAACGTAGTCGAACTTATAGCTCGTCATTATAGCCGCGATGTCGTTATAATTGTTTACATCACACTTAATAAACTTACTGTTTGGATGATGAGATAATTTACGGAGGTCGCCTGTCAATAAATTATCAACCATTACCACGAAATACTTTCCTTGCTCAAGGAGCTTGTCAGCCAATGAACTACCAACAAAACCTGCTCCTCCAGTTATCAAAACCTTTATCATTCTATACGATTAAAGAGCAAAGGTACAAAGACAAAAATTAGTTTCAGCCTTAAACCCAATCCCCTCAAAATATTTATGAATCCTTTGATTTGTAAATAGCCTGATAAACATTTTCCGCGATATCATAACCTCTATATTGCTTTGCAATCTTCCTAATTTTATCGCGCAAGCTGGTTTGCGATAGAAGGGTTTCAATTTTAAGAACAGCCAGTTGGTAAGCTTCGTGATTGAATTTTTTCAGAACCACACCAATATCATTGGTTTCAATAATATCGGAATCATCAGAAATATTTGCAGATATTACTACCGGCAACCCGAGTGCCCAATACTCTCCATCTTTTATCGGAGTGCAATATCTTTTTGTCGGTATTGGCTTTACTGGGGTTAAGGCAAAATCAGCTAGTCCAATATATAGAGGAATCTCATTGTGGGGAACAAACTTCATCACAACGCAATTCATATCAACACCAGCACGATTACAGTAGCTCTTTATTTCTTCATTGGAATGACTGGTGAGAATAAGAAATCGAAATGCAGTGCCCCAATGATTTGAAGCAACCTTAATGAAGTCGAAAATTTCATCCTCTAAATAAATACCACCAAACTTCCCGGCATAGACACAAACAATTTTATCTTCAAGTGCAAGTTGATGCCGAAGCGTTTGATCATTCATAACATCTTCATTGAACAATTTCAAATCGACACATGCCGGTTTCACAAAGAAGTCTTTTATATCAACATGGTATTTGCGCTTTGCATATTCGCGCATACCTTCAGTGGCCGAAATGATACAGGATGCACGTTCGGTTTGTTTTCGCTCTAGCCAAAAAAGTAATTTGAAAGCCAGGCTTCCTCTGTTCCATGTGCCATTCTCCACCATAGCCTCGGCATGGGGCTCATAACTGTCCAATATCAATTTCCGATTTAGCAATACAGATAAGAAATAGCCTATAGCTCCTGGTGGCGTACACCAGCAATGAATCACAGAAATTTTTCTTAGAATGATAAGCAAGAACAGTCTTAAAGAAATTCCAATCCATAGTTTAAATGCAGTAATGCCAAAGGGCTTGTAAGTGAACGGCAACCAGTGGATGCCCTCCTGCTCCAATTTTTCTGCAATCTTTTCACGATTTGACTTCTCAAATACACTTTGATCCTTTTCAAGTGTGAGTAAATAGATTGAACTGTTGAGAGACAGTTGCTTTTTAATTATGTTTATATAGGGCAACGTGTAGGTTTGGATAAGCGCATCGGGGTAACTCCAATAGGTTAAGATCAAAATGTTCTTCATCTCCTCAGTTTAAAACCCAATTAGTTTTTTGATGATAACCAGAAAACGCTTTTTTAATACTTCACCTGGGTAGCTGATAATGCCCTTCATCAGATAATAAAGGACATCTTTTTTATTTTCATTTGCAATGGCAAGATGAAGTGATGCATAAGTCCAAGCGCTTGCCACAGTCTTATTTAAGTTTGAACCAAAGTGTTTTTTATTCATCTCATCCAGTAAGACGTGGTGAATAAACCGGTCTATTTTAAGTTTTATTTTAGATGTATCCACACTCATCACACTTCGTTGATCATGTTGAATGACAGATGAAGTAATGGTGTTGTCGCTTAAAAAAAAATATCGCGCACTCATCCGAATCCACAACTCCCAATCTTCGAGGGATGATAACGAACGGTCTTCATTGAATGCATTTGCAATGATTATATCTTTTCTTATAAAAACACAATTGCAACTCAAAATATTACCAGAAAGAATCTGCCGGTTAATGGATTGAATATTCTTTACTGAGAGTATTAGCTTATTGTGCTCATCTTTAATATCATATCCTAAATTGAAAATTTCCACTTCTTTATGAGAATCATAGAAATCCTTGGCAACCTGCAAATGATTAGAGTAAACCACATCATCGGAATCCAGAAAATTGACGTACTGTCCATTTGACATTTTTGCACCGAAATTTCGGGCTGCTGCGCGCTCGGCATTCCCCCTTTTATGATAGTGGATTTTATCACTAGCAATACTTTTTACAATGCCTTCTGTATTATCAGTACTGCCATCGTCTACCACGATAATTTCGAAATCCTGAAACGTTTGAGCCAACACTGATTCTATTGTTTTTCGGATAAAGCCAGCTCGGTTGTAGGTGGGAATTACAACACTAAAGAAAGGATTATTTATCATAGAGTCTTTTCAGCGAAGCAAGCATACGCTCCATTCCGAATTGCGAAAATACATCTTGTCTGCCATTCTCTACAAGATGCATTGTTAATTCCTTGTCCTTCCATAGGCGCTTCAGTGCCTGATAGATACCTTCTGAATCTTTGAAATCCCAACCAGTGCATTTCGGTCATGTTGAATAAATTCAGCAGCAATTCCAGATAACGTGAATACGGAAGGAATGCCTGCAGCAAGCGCTTCAACATAGGTTTGTCCGAATGCCTCACAAATCGGATCGACTGGTGTGTGTACGTAAAAATCAAAGACAGAATAAAGCGCAGCGACATCTTCTTCAAAAGGAATAAGGATCACTCTATCTGTTGGAATTGATTTTAACAGTTCTTTAATAGCATTATGGTAAGGCCCCGAAGCATTAGCAATAACCAAGAACGCATTCGGGTTCTCATTCAGAAACTTTTGGAATGCCGGAATTATAAATTGAATTCCTTTCCATTCAATGTGTCTGGCAATAATACCTACGACAGGATGGTGCTTCTGAATCTGCCATTTTTTCCGAATTTGCTCAGTTCGTTCAAGAAATACTTCGGTAAAAACATTCAAATCAAAACCGTGCGAAATTTTCACCACTTTCGATAATGGAACATGCTCCAATTCCAAAAGTGTCTGGTCAGTTGCCTGACTGATTGAAATAATTTTCGTTGCCATTCGATTGCTCCACACATCAAAACGAACACCACGTGGATGATATACGTGATGATAATTACTGTTATGTCGTGTGTAAATTCTTCTATTGATGCCTGTAAGCCATGCTGCTGTTAATCCGATTAGCTGGGCATCAAGCAAATGAGTATGAACAATCTGAGGCCTTTTGAAAAGGAGATAGAAGAATGTTTTAAGAAATGTGAATAGAAAATCCTGCTTGCCGCGATAGGAGAATCGTTTAACCTCTATTGACTGACCTATCAAAAAATCTTCGAGTGAGGAGGACGTGGCGTTGAGTAAGATAAAGGTAAGCTTATAATTACTTTTTAATCCGGAAGCAATCCATTCAAAGGCAAGAGACTTGTGAACCTGTGAAACGATATATACAATATGTTTCTGCTTCATATTTTATCGTGCTATAATATCGAAATGGCAATTACTAAAATTAGTGCTAGTATTTATTATTGTTTTGTTTTCGGAATGTTCAATTTTGGTGTACCCCATTTCAAAAAGGAATTCGATTAAAGATAGTGCTGAATCTGCCTGCTCTTTTAAATTATCGTCATTCACTTCAATAAAAAGTAGTGGCCTAAATTTTTGAAGTACTTCTTGAGCTCCTTGTAGTACCCTCATTTCAAAACCTTCCACATCAATCTTTATCAAGTCCAGTTTTTTCAATTCCTTTTGTTGAACATAGAGATCTATAGTAGAAACTTTCACTTTTTTTCCTTCATTGCTATTCGTGTTAATGCGGGTTCCTCCCCTATTATTTTCAACTTGAGCTTTGAGAAATAATTCCTGCTCTTTATCTCCCAGTGCAACATTATTGAGGCAAATGTTGGTGAACGAATTTAAACTAAGATTCCTAGATATCTTTGAAAAGATAAAGGGCTCCGGCTCAAAGGAATAAATCATCCCCAAATTGCCAGCACGCTTTGACATGCCAAACGTAACCTCTCCAATGTTAGCACCAACATCAAACACCACATCACCTTCTTTTAGTAATTGATATAATGCACTACGCGGTTCAGCCTGGATACCATAGAAAATCAGCCATTCCATATAATCACTAATATCAAGTTCATACTTTACTCCATTGCGTGTTACTTTACGAAACGAATTTTTTGGATATGCCCTATAAAGTGGAGGAAGCCGGGCTATGAATTGATTGGGATTCTTGTTGTTGGTTAGAGATGCTAAAATCCTTTCAAGCAGAGGCAACTTGAAAATTTCTTTTGGTAAATCGATTAGTCGTCTAATCATCACACTAAGAGCTTTAAGAATTCGGCATCACCTTTTTTGCACACCAGATAATTACCAAGGTGATGAGCTCCTAATTTTTTAACACTGGAGGGTCCTATTTTTTCATTTAGCGAAAAGTACAGATAGTCAAATTCTTTTAATATTTCATTGACTTGACTCGCCACATCTTCATTCAGAATTTCAATAATCATGGCTGGTCTGTTTTTTCGCAGCACTCTCAGAGCTCCCCTCAATACGGCAGGTTCGTGCGTTTCTACATCAATTTTTAACAAATCAATTTGTTCCAATTTAGTGTGTTCACAATAATCATCCAGTGTTGTTACTTCAACCTGTGTAGGTATAACGGTTTGATCTGGTGGGTTTGTGTTCTCATTAATAGTAACGCTATAAACATGATCGGTTGGTAAATCATAAATAGTTGCATAACCTTTAAAATCAGAAATACCATTGCAAACTGCAATTACATCGAAATGATTTACTTCTACATTTCGTTGTAATTTTTCGAAGACTCGTTTGACTGGTTCGAAAGCGAAGACTCTCGATCTCGGATTTACTGTTTTAGATACTAAAGCAAATATTCCTGTGTTTGCCCCTATATCCAGTATGAACTTTGATCTTCTAGACAATGCAATCCAAATTTGCATGGAGACTTTCTCCCACCCTCCATCAATACCTTTCCAGAAAAGTTCATTTTCCAACTGGTAGCCGTAATGATAAATTTTAAAGGTACTTTTTTCAATCGAAACAGAGATTAATCCTTCAAAATGTAAATGTTTAAAAATTCCTTCAGGCAACGAAAATAACCGAAGCACAAGGAAAACTTGTCTCTTAAAAGGTAATGCTGAATAGATCTTTTTTAGAATATATTTCATTGACGAGAAATCTTTTTTGAGTACCCATCAAAAAGATACGCAGACAAAAGCAAACTTGTGATGCTAAAATAAAGCCTATCAAACATTTTTGCATTTGGAATGAGTTTCAGAGACCAAAAGAGTATGGGTTTGGCCTTTGAAAGAGTTGCAATGACTATTTTTTTGTAAATCGAATAGTTTAAAGCAAGTTCTTCATAGCCAAAACTAACAGCCATTTGAAGCGTTTCTCCATTTCTTTTCTTTCTCATCAACCAATTTTTCGGTTCAATGCGATCGCTCTCGTTATGATATAGGGTGCAGCTTTTGTCCAAGTGAAATCGCACACCCCTTTCTTTTGCCCGCTGAACAAAATCATAATCTTCAGCTCCGGCATGCGGAAAATTTTCGTTGTATCCGCCTATCTTATCAAAAATTGATTTCGAAATTGGCAGAAAATAACTTGCCCCATCTTTCAATTCAAAAACTGCTTCGCTCCTCCATTGATTACCCAACCAGCCTTGAACGCTTGTAAATCCATGCGCAAGAAGGTATCTGCCAAATTGAAATTTAGAAAGTCGTTGTTGAAGGTCAGGTGGGTACACCCAATTGAACAGATGAATTTTTTTTTCATCCTGTCGAGCAATTTCCAATGCACGGGTAATACTCCCTGAAGGAATAATGAAATCATCATCCATAAACAAAAGAAATTCCGCACTCGATTTAGAAGCACCAAGATTTCTAGCCGAAGCCACACCACCCTTTGGGTTATCAATCAATTTAACATTGCGAAATTCCGGAGGAATAGAAGGACTCGATGTTTTGGAATCGTTTACAACAATAACCTCTGCATCCAATCCTTCAAGTGCTTGTACAACACTTCGAAGTGCTTCATCAAAAACCTGCCCTCTGTCTTTTGTGGGAATGATAATACTTACCTGCATGGTCTATTGCTCTTCTTTGATCACAGCCAATGAAAACCTGCCATAACTATCAAATGTCAGAGGCTTTAAATCATACTTTTTCACTTTTATCTTTTGTAGTCTGATTAATGCAGAGAAGAGGTAATCGGGTTTGTGAATGTCATCAAGAATAACCAAGCCATTTGGTTTGGCTATTCTCATAATGTGTTCAATGTAGTTTATTCTCACCTCAACAAAATTCAGATCATGAAGAATACAATCAAATCCTGTTTCATTTGATTTCAAAAATTGATCAAGCGTAAAAACATTTTCAGTACTTAACTGGTTTTGGATTAAAAAATCCTTTGTCTTCTCTAACCATGCAGCATCGTCATCTACTGAGAAAACAATGACATCTGGATTCTCTTTCGCGTAGAGTCTAAATACAAAGGAGCTCAAGCCAGAGCCCAAGTCTAATAATTTAGTATACTTGTTTGCCTTGCAAGTAGCATGCATAAAAGCAATTAACTCAAGGGACGCAGCCATGTCTGCGCGTGAAACTTCTTTCACGTATTGTTCATAAATTGGCCGTAATAGTTCCTTACTCTGTTCAATTGTTTTGGAATTGAGCCCAACAAAAGTTTTTGTTTTTCTGGCGCGATCAAAAGAATCAATGCTCGATTGAAGCGAAAGAAATTTCACTTTTTGAATTATCCTGCTTATCATCTGACTGTATTATTTGGCATCAAGTCTCCACGTGATATCTTTTATAAATACGCGATTTATTTTTTTATCTGGTATTTCACCTGAATCTGTAAACTTCATTGGTTCAATAATGAGTTGGAAAGAATCCCGAATTACTTCGATATCCCTAAAAGCATTACTGAAGTGAATATCCACGCGATAAATCCCTGTGAATAGAGTAAGATAAGGTATCGTCATCGAGACATAACCTTCAGAAACCGGTTGAGTAGCAAGATTGCCCATATAATGTTTATTGTTCACACCAATCATTGGTATGTTCTGATTATCTTTTAAAATCAATCCCAACATAGGAGACTCCAGCGCTTGATTAGCTTTAAAATAAACCTTGATCTCCAATCTGCAACCCATATAAGCAGTACTTGATTTTTTTCCATCACACAGCACTTCAACTTTGCGAATGGGGTTCTTGGGCTTATCTGAATTAAAATGAAATTCGCCTGAATGCCCTACCGTGCTGCTCTCCATCAGATTCATGTATTGTTGAATGACCTGACTTGATGATCCAGAAAAATTCACCTGGCCATCCTTTAGAAATATTGATTTATTACATAGACTCTCAACTGCTGACATATTATGACTCACAAATAAAATCGTTCGTCCACTCTTGCCTACATCTTCCATCTTACCTATGCACTTCTTCTGAAACTCTGCATCGCCAACAGCCAATACTTCATCAATAACAAGTATCTCGGGCTCCAAAAAAGCTGCAACAGCAAAAGCAAGCCGTAATTGCATGCCACTGGAATAATGCTTTAATGGTGTGTCCAGAAATTTTTCTGTTCCTGCGAAATCAACAATCTCATCAAATTTGATATCGATCTCTTTCCTTTTCATTCCAAGTATCGAACCGTTCAAATAAATATTTTCGCGACCTGACAATTCCGGATGAAAACCAGTACCTACTTCTAATAAACTTGCAATTCTTCCCCGGCTAATAATTTTACCTTGGGTAGGCGGTGTGATTTTAGAAAGAATTTTAAGAAGTGTTGATTTACCTGCACCATTCTTGCCAATGATCCCAATGGACTCGCCTAGCATCACATCAAAGCTCACATCTTTTAGAGCCCAAAATTCTTCGTTGCTTCTTTTAGATGATTTGAATTTCGCTAAGTCTGTTAATTTATCGCGCAAGCTAAGGTATGATCCACCTGCATGATGAATATTAAACTTTTTGGAAACAGACTGAATTTCTAAAATAGGTTTCATTCACTACGCTAAATCAGCAAAATACATTTCGGTTTTCCGAAAGTAGGCGAGTCCAATTACAAAGAAAATAATGCCTGAAAATAAGCTAATACTAAGCAGGGTAATGTCAGGGAAACTGCTCATCATTGGCATTCTAAATAGTGTAATGGCGGCATACATTGGATTTATTGCAAGCAGGTACTTTAACCAAACATTCGAGACAATTGAGATTGGGTATATGACCGGTGTTAAAAACAAAAGTGCTTGAGCTAGAAATGGTATTACATATCGAAAGTCACGGTATTTCACATTCAGTGCGGCAAGTAAACACCCAGGACCAAACGTGGCAATAATAGCAACATACAAAGTAGACGGCCAAAGGATAAACGCTCTTAATACATCAACCGGTTGCTTATAAACCACAATCAAAACGATGAACACCAGGAATGCAATTAAAAAATCAAATACCGAAACCAATATGGATGAAATCGGAATAACAAGTCGAGGGAAATAAATCTTCTTAATGATTTGAGCATTGCTTACCATGCTATTGCCGGCATTGGTAATTCCAGAAGAAAAAACAGTCCATAGAATCAATCCGGAAAACGCAAAAACGGGATATTCTATACCATCCGATGGAACATTCATTGTTTTTCCAATAAAAAAGGTAAAGATCGCCATCATGATCAGCGGCTGA
>CAWBCB010000170.1:0-12689 GCA_963787095.1 uncultured Cytophagales bacterium
TCATATGAAAGATGAGTGGACAGAGCGATGGAATAATAGATATAGTAAATCAGAGTTTGCGTATGGTGAGCATCCTAATAATTTTTTGAAGGAAGAATTAGAAAAATTAAACCCGGGAACAATTCTTTTTCCTGCGGAAGGGGAAGGGCGAAATGCAGTGTATGCTGCCAAACTTGGATGGACTGTCTCCGCTTTTGATATCAGTGTAGAGGGAAAAAAGAAGGCACTTCAATTAGCAAATGCCAGCAATGTTAGTATTGATTACCAGGTAGGTGAATTGCAAACAATGAATTATAAACCAGAACAGTTTGATGCGCTAGCTTTAATTTATGCTCACTTTCCGGCAGCTATAAAATCATCCTATCATAAAATGCTTAGCCGATATGTGAGGAAGGGTGGTGTAGTCATTTTCGAGGCGTTTAGTAAAAAGCACCTTGACTACATTGCCAAAAACGAAAAAGTGGGTGGTCCAAAGGACATTGAGATGTTATTCTCGATAGACGAGTTGAAATCGGACTTTGCGAATTTTGAGATTATAGAGTTAGCCGAAAAAGAAATTGAGTTGAGCGAAGGCCAGTTCCACAACGGAACGGGTTCTGTAATCCGATTTGTTGGCCGAAAGAAGTAATCAATATCAATACGGTGAAGGACTCACACTGGTCCAGCCACCATCAATTACTAATGACTGACCTGTAATGTGTCCAGCTTCTTGCGATACTAAAAAGAGTGCAGCATTTGCGATGTCTTTAGTGGTTGCGGGCTTTCCGATCGGGGTAATACCCGACCATGTTTTTTCGTAATTGGGATCACTTTTGGTGCGTTCTGTAATAGTGGCGCCTGGCGCGATGGCGTTTATAGTAATGTTGTAGGGAGATAGTTCAAGCACCAGATTTTTTGCAAGCATCTCTAACGCTGCTTTACTCATTCCATACGCTGCAAGATTTTTATGAGCCTGATGCCCCGTTACAGATGACATCAACAAAATTCTTCCGCCCGTTCCTTGTTCTTTCATTTGCTGTGCAGCTTGTTGAGTTAAAAAGAAACTTCCACCCAGATTAACCTGCATTACTTTATTAAAGTCTTCGGGTTTGTATTCCAGGAAATCACCAAAGAGCGTGATACCAGCGTTGGCAATTATAATATCAACGGTTCCAAACTTTCTAACAGTATCACGTATCATGGTTTGGATAAATGAAAATTCTGAGCAATCACCAGGATAAGCGATGCAAATACCTTTCTCTTTATTAATAGAGTTAGCAGCTTCTTCAGCCAATGCAACTTCTATATCATTCAGAACAACATTAGCGCCTTGCGCTGCAAGCTGCCGGCAAATTTCAAGACCAATGCCCTGTCCGGCTCCGGTTACAATTGCGGTTTTGTTTAGAAATTTTTTCATGACGATTCAGAACTTTAGAAGTTCATTCACTTCTGCTTTGAGTGTTGGAAGATCGTTTATGATTACTGCCCAGATGGTAAAATGATTAACTGTGTCATAAGCGTGAATTACTTTATTTCGCAAATCAACAATTCTTCTGGCGTGTACGATCTTTATTGTTGAGTCAATTTTTAGAATTCGGTTAGTTGCTTCACCAATGATTTCAAGTCTTCGTTCGATAGCATCACGAAGTTGACGATTGGCTTCATACTCTTTGAAATTACGTTTGGAGCCAAGATACTCTTCGATAATGTTTATAGAGTTAAGAATATCAATTAATGATTTCTTTATCTCATCACTCATAGATAGTGGTCTTAGTCTTGTTTAGGACTTTAGAAAAATATGGATTTTGGAGCGTGCTCTCCGAAACGAGATCAATATCCCGATTCATAAGTTTCTGAAGGGCATAGTAAAGGCTCCACCAATTTTCTCCCTGCACGAGCGGATCCAAACCGTCTTCAAAAGTGATTAAGAAATCAATATCACTTTCATCAGTAAAGGAAGGAGTGCAGACCGATCCAAAAGCATAAGCGCGCTTTACTTTGTATTTCTTGAACAAAGTTTGTACTTCAGGAAGTTTTTTTTTGAGTACTTCGTGCATATTCAAAATTGCGAAAAAAAAATTAGGCTTCCTACCTCTGATATTTAGTACATTTTCGAATCCCTCAATGCGAATCTCTCGATACTTCGCTTCCTGATCCTCCTATCAGAAAATCCATATCAGCACCTAAGCTAGCTTGTTGCACATGTTCTTGATATAACTTTACATACCCACGATCATACTTTTTATGTATGGGCTTCCAGTTCTTTTTGCGTTTTTGAATCTCTTCATCAGAAACTTCTAAGGTCAATGATCGATTAGCAACATCCAGATGAATGGTGTCACCTGTTTTAATTATGGCAAAGTTTCCACCTAGTGCTGCTTCGGGAGAGGCATGCAGAATCACCGTGCCAAAGCCTGTTCCGCTCATGCGTCCGTCAGAGATGCGTACCATGTCCGTAATTCCTTTCGATAACAACTTTTTAGGTAGCCCCATATTTCCAACTTCAGGCATTCCCGGATAACCGATCGGTCCAACATTCTTAAGAACGAGTACACTGTTTTCATCTACATCAAGATCAGGAAGGTCGATTCGATTTTTGTAATCGTCAATGTCTTCAAATACGACAGCTTTGCCAGTATGTTTTAATAAATGTGGGCTAGCGGCTGATGGTTTCATGACAGCCCCATTCTCGCAAAGATTTCCTTTTAGAATGGCTGCGCCTGATAGTGGGTTGAATGGCTTATCCGTTGTTGCAATGATGTCGCGATTATAACATTCCGCGTTAGCATAATTTTCCGCTACCGTTTTTCCGTTTACGGTAATGATATCCTTGTGGAGAAACTGATGAAGCTCTTTCATCACTGCAGGCAAACCTCCGGCATAATAAAGATCTTCCATAAAATATTTCCCGGAAGGTTGCAGGTTAGCAATAAAGGGAACGTTGGCTGAAAGTTTATCAAAATCTTCAAGCTTTAAGTCAACACCCATTCTTCCGGCAATAGCCAGAAGATGAATGATAAAATTGGTTGAACCACCAATAGCCGCGTTAGTAATAATAGCATTTTCAAACGCCTTCCGCGTAAGCACATCAGACAACTTCATGTCCTCTTTCACCATTTCAACAATGCGAATGCCCGACATCTGTGCCAATACTTTTCTGCGTGCATCCACCGCAGGAATTGCTGCATTGCCAGGAAGAGAAAGACCGAGTGACTCTACCATGCTTGCCATCGTGGAGGCGGTGCCCATCACAGCACAATGCCCACTACTGCGACCCATGCAGGCTTCGGCTTCCCTGATTTCCTCATCAGACATTTCACCAGAACGAACGGCATGATCGAAGCGCCATACATCACTTGTGCCAATATCCTTTCCTTTATATTTACCCGTCAGCATCGGCCCACCGGAAACTACAAGCGTTGGAATGTTTACACTGCATGCACCCATCACTAACGAGGGGGTTGTTTTATCACAACCACACATCAAAACAACACCGTCTATTGGATTAGCACGAATCGATTCCTCTACATCCATACTTGCCAAATTGCGGTAAAGCATGGCGGTAGGTTTTATTAATGTTTCACCTAACGACATTACGGGAAACTCAACCGGAAAACCACCCGCTTCTGAAATTCCACGTTTAATCGATTCAGCCAATTCGCGAAAGTGTGCATTACAAGGTGTGAGTTCGCTCCACGTGTTACAGATTCCAATCACAGGCTTATCGCGAAATTCATAATCGGGGATGCCTTGATTTTTCATCCAGGCACGGTAGATGAATCCATCTTTTCCTGTCTTGCCGAACCAGCCCTGACTGCGGAGTTTGTTCTTCATATTATGAGGTGAGATAAGTGAACAATCAAATGTTATGATTGATTGTTCTGAGTTGATTTAATTTTTTTGTTATAAAGTTAAACTGTTTTCATCAATTCGCTACGATAGCCGCTTAAGATGCGTGCTTTGGAAACAAAGCCCTTGTAGATTTTATTCTTTACTACCGGCAAATTCCACTGACGGGTTTCATCAAATTTTTGCAGGATGTCGTGTAGGTTGTCATTGAAATCAACGGCATGAGGCTCGCGCATTAATTCCTTTACAAGCGTAGTGTCATAAAGTTTTGTGTTAAAAATCAATTCGCGAATATGATCGAGATGAACAACTCCTACAAGCTCTCCTTCTTTGGTTACCACCGGAAATGTATTTCTATTTGATATAGAGATTACCCGCACCAGTAACCGGAGACTGTCTTCTGGCTTTACCACGGAGAAGTTGGTTTCAAGAAGCTCCTGCAGATTTAGCTTGCTTAATAAATATTTATCACGATCGTCCACATTGATATTCAACAACTTGGATAACTTCCGTGCCTCCATCGAGAGAGGTTGAAAGTATCGGGTTACTGTTACGCTTAATGCAGCCACAATCATAAGTGGAATGATGAGCGCGTAGCCACCTGTAATCTCAGCAATCAAAAATATTGCGCAAAGCGGAGCATAAAAGATTCCACTTAAAATACCAGCCATAGCAACCAACGTAAAATTGGTTTCGGGTATGTGAGCTAACCCCGTTAGGTTAATCAGTCGTGCAAAAGCAAATCCAAGGTAAGCACCTACAAAAAGTGACGGACCGAAATTTCCTCCATTACCACCACTGCCTAAGGTGATTGCAACGGCTACTACTTTTATCAAAGCGAGTGCCCCTAAAAATAAGAGTAGTGTGTAATCGTTGTGTATGAACTGACTCAGGATACTGGTCTTTGTAATTTCAGAAGTATTTAGATTAGCAAGCAGTTTAATACTCTCATACCCCTCACCAAAGAGTGGTGGAAAAATGATTAAGAGAATAGAAAGTAAAACGCCACCGATAATAACTTTTTTTACATGACTCTGAATGGAAGCAAAATAGCCTTCCATTCGTTCCATCATGTGGGAATAGTAGAGTGAGACAAATCCAGCTAAAATTCCCAGTAGAATATAAAAGGGAACATTGTGATAGTCGAAGGGTTGTTGCAAAGAGAATGAAAGAGTAATTCCTTCAGCCAAAATTATTTTTGACAGCAAGGCACCGGCTGCGGCTGCAATAATAATTGGAATAAAGGCAGCTACGGTAACATCAGCCAAGTAAAACTTCAATAGCAAACAACACGCCTGCGACGGGTGAGTTAAAGGCTGCGGCAATTCCAGCGGCTGCACCGCATGCCAACAACACGGTTCTGTCTTTATACGATAGATGAAAGAAATTTCCATAGTTAGCGCCAACGGCCGAGCCCGTACTTACCATCGGTGACTCCAGTCCTAATGAACCCCCGAACCCAACAGTGAGTGCACTGGTAACAATGTGCGAGTACATTTGATTGGGAGGCAACTTACTTGACTCGCGCGCAATGGAATAACTTATTTCGGCACTTCCTTTTTTAAACTTTCCTTTCAACACAAATTGTACATAAAGTACAGTGAGTGCAATCCCTACTATTGGAAAGAGGGTAAATAAAAAGAAATGCTCGTAGCTGTCGGAATAAAAAGCAACCCATTTACCGATAGAATGGACGGCAAGTTTTAATATGATGGCTGCCAAAGAGGATAATATTCCTACTACTATGCTGGAAAGAATGAAGAACTGCCGGGGCGAAAGCTTCTTCTTTGAGTAGAAGATAGCGACTTTCAAAAACCGACCAATAACTTTTATCATGCTTTAATGTGTAAGAACCTTGTCGTTGCTGGCTAAGACTTACAATATTACTCACCTCAAACTCAAAATCCCTTAAAATTTGAAATAAAGGAATTATTTTGTTCTTTATCTTGTATCTACAATTATTGAGTCTGTAAGTCATGCCCCTTGAAAAAGATATTCATCAGGAGAAGTTTCAAAGCGAGCATCAAAAAGCTTCTATCAATATTTTGTACACCGGTAGTTGGTTGTATAATGTGAATGCATCCTATCTAAAAAAATTCACGATTACGCCTGAGCAATTCAATGTACTTCGAATTCTGCGCGGTAATCATCCCACACCTATGATGCTTTCTGAAATTACGGCTCGGATGATCGACAAGAATAGTAATTGCACGCGCTTGGTTGAAAAGTTACGACAAAAGGAATTTGTAACTCGCAAAACCTGCAAGAACAATCGCAGACAAGTTGATATCTCCATCACAGACAAAGGTCTGCTGGTACTAAAAAAGATTGATGCCGATCAATCTGAGTGGACACGCACCATGGAAAAAATTTCAAAGGCCGATGCGAAAGAATTGAATCGTATTTTAGATAAACTTCGAGGATAATAACCCACCCTAAATCCTCTCCTTTTTAAGCTCATTTCTCGCAAAAAGCTAAAGTGAATTAATTCTGTCACTTGTTCATTAATCAAAACAATCTTTCGTTAATCCGGCTTCGTGCTATGTTCTATTAGTTAGTTCTGGCTAACTGAGATTTTTTCATTGGGTGTAAAAACATCTGTTTTAATTTTTTTTCAGCAATCGATTGAAACCCCTTCTGAGTTTCAGAAAGAGCCTCTTGTTACCAAAATATTCAGTTTTTGTTACCAATAGGTTAAAAACTAACCATGCTTTATAAAAAAACATATCTTTTTTTGAAAATAGGATCATTTTATACCCTACTACAATCGAATTCAGTAATAAATATTTAAAAGTGGGTGATTTTTAATCAGTATTTGCAAGAACTTGAAATTAAGTATGAGTAATTATTTAACACTAACCCTTTAACCCTACCTCTATGATTGAAGCTCTATCCGACACAACTTTTCTCGACCCAGGAAGCACGGCAGCGCTCACTGATTCCCTCGCAGTAATGTCTGCCAAATTAACGGCTGCTTCCGACAATGCAGTGTTTACTGCGAACAACATTTGGATGTTATTATCTGCTATGTTGGTTTTTATCATGTCACTTGGTTTTGCCTGCGTGGAAGCAGGGTTTACTCAAGCCAAAAACACTGTTAATATTCTATTTAAAAATACAGTAGACACAACAATCGGCATTACAACCTTTGCCTTATTTGGATTTGCACTCATGTATCCAGGCACCTTTAATGGTTGGTTTGGTTTTGCAGGGTTTGGATTAAGTCTTCCTGACGGGTATGATCCTGTTGGATATGCAAGTGGCGGTTACACGTATTGGACAGACTATTTGTTTCAGGCAGTATTCTGCGCAACCGCTGGCACCATTGTTTCAGGTGCCGTAGCTGAACGCATAAAAATCAGTGCCTATTTCATCTTCACAATTTTCCTTACGGGATTAATCTATCCTGTGTTAGGTAGTTGGAAGTGGGGTGGTGGCTGGTTGAATGACTATGGCTTCTATGACTTTGCAGGTTCTACTGTTGTGCATTCTGTTGGCGGCTGGGCTGCATTAGCAGGTGTTTTAATAGTAGGTCCACGCTTAGGTAAGTATGTAGATGGAAAGTCAGTAACATTTCCTAACTCTTCAGTGCCATTAGCGGTGATCGGTGTTTTCTTGCTTTGGTTAGGATGGTTTGGATTTAACGGTGGATCAGTTCTTTCTGCCGATCCTGAATTGATTTCATTAGTATGTGTTACCACAGCTTTAGCGGCTTGTACTGGTGGACTCGGTGCGTTACTCGCTGGCATTTTTGCATTCAAGCGCCTTGATCTTGGTATGGTACTAAACGGAATCTTAGCTGGCTTAGTAGGAATTACTGCAGGTGCTGATCAGATGTCGCCTAACGAAGCCATGTTGATTGGTCTTGTATGCGGACTGGTAGTTGTTTACTCAGTAATCTTTTTTGATAAAATCAAAATTGATGATCCGGTAGGTGCAATTTCAGTTCACTTGAGTCTGCGGTATCATTGGAACACTTGCCGTTGGTGCATTGGGCAACCTGGCTGGTATGGATCAATTCCTAAAGCAATTAGTGGGTGTAGGAGCTTTTGCACTTGGTGCTTTTATCCCATCAATCCTGCTCTTCTTCATTCTTAACAAAGTAATGGGTGTCAGAGTATCTGCTAAGCATGAGCAAGAAGGACTTGATAGTCATGAGCATGGTATGCGTGGATACACAATCACTTTTGAAGACTAAGAATAAATAACCAGTGAGGCAAGCAATTCAGTCTCTGAATTGCTTGCCCTCCAGTAAAATCAACAAGCGTTCCATCGTTAAAAATAACTTCCATAAATATGAAAAACCCTAAAATCATTCTACCCATACTACTGCTTACATCACTAAGCTTTAGCTCGTTTGCTCAACAACCTACTGTGCTTGCTTCCGCAGAAACAGAAAAAGATAAAAAGAAAAAAGCCATCTGAAAAAACAGAGGCAGTTGTAGAAGAACCAACTTCTAAAAAAGAAGAGGAAGAACCCGCTTTCACTTTTTCAGGATCCATTGATACCTACTTTCATTCTTCTTTCAAAACACAAAATTCTCAGTATGGAGGTGCTTATGCGCCCTCTATCATCGTTTGCCGATCTAAAAGGATTTTCACTGGGTATGGTTAATTTAATTGCATCTTACTCTGGTGAAAAAGTAGGTTTTGTTGGTGATATCGTAGTTGGTCCGCGCGGTCAAGCTGCGGTGTTTGGTACAGCCTTCCGGACAGGCGAATCATCAATCAAGCATTTGCTTACTATAAATTTTCGGATAAGGTTACTTTAAACCTTGGTCAGTTCAATACCTTCTTAGGGTATGAAGTAATTTCTCCTACTGTAAACTTCCATTACTCTACTTCATACCTATTTTCTTACGGTCCATTCAGTCATTCAGGTGCCCGGTTAGATTTTGCATTTGACAATGGAATGGTAGCCAAGTTTGCTGTAATGAACCCAACTGATATTGTTGAATTCAACCCTGTTAATACGTATACATTCGGTGCACAAATTGGAAAAACTACTGATGCAGGTGGTATCTGGCTTAACTTCTTGTATGGCGATCAGGACGGAACATTGGAAAAGGGTCTTACGTATTCAGAGACATCTGCCGGAAAACTTTTTCAAGCGGATGTTACCTTAGGATATAATCTAAGTGAAACATTTTATCTGGGGTTTAATGCTTCCATGCAAAGTACCGCTGTAGGAGAAGTATCAGACATCAATGGAAACATTATCTGATTCAACCGGAGACCCAAGTTCATTCCTGGGCTTTGCGGTTTATCCAAAACTTACTTTATCAGATAATTTTTCACTTGGATTACGTGCAGAATATTTCTCGATCAAAAATAATCACTTAGACATTATTGGATTGAACACCGAAGGAGATGGTAGTGTAATGGAATTCACTTTGTCAGGAAACTACAAAGTGGGTGGCCTTACATTCATTCCTGAATTCCGCATTGATAAAACCTCTGAAGATTCTTTTTATAAAGTAAAGGATGGAGTAGCTGAAGCCAAAAGTCTTATGCCAACGCTCAACTTAGCAGCAGTATATAAATTTTAAAAATCATAATTCACTAAAACCAAATCTACCATGTCAAAAGTCAAACTTGAGTACATCTGGCTGGACGGGTACAAGCCCACCCAAAGCCTGAGAAGTAAAACTAAAATTGTTAAAAATTTTGATGGCTCGTTAGAGAGTTGTCCTATCTGGTGTTTCGATGGAAGTTCCACCGAACAAGCTCCAGGTGGTTCCTCTGATTGCTTGTTAAAACCCGTTGCAATTTTTTCTGATCCCGCAAGGAAGGATGCTTTTTTGGTAATGACAGAAGTGCTTAGTCCTGATGGCACTCCGCATCCCAGCAATGGACGCGCAACTATTGAAGATGATGACGATGACTTTTGGTTTGGTTTTGAACAAGAATATTTTCTTTGGAACCCGGCCTTTAACAAACCCCTTGGGTTCCCTGAGTTAGGTGATCCTTCTCCGCAAGGTCAATACTATTGCTCAGTAGGCGCTAACAATGCATATGGTCGCAACATTGTTGAAGAGCATTTGGATTATTGCATTGAAGCCGGTATTAATGTGGAAGGCATCAATGCTGAAGTAGCTCCAGGCCAATGGGAGTTTCAGATTTTTGCCAAAGGAGCAAAGCAAGCAGGTGATCAGGTTTGGATTGCACGGTATTTAATGGAGCGCACGGCCGAAAAATATGGAGTGGCCATCAACTGGCATTGCAAACCGTTGGGTGATTCTGATTGGAATGGTTCGGGCATGCATGCAAACTTTTCCAATTCAATTTTGCGCGAGTGTGGTTCAAAAGAAATTTACTCGCAGATCTGTGAAGCCTTTGCTCCTTATGTGAAAGAACACATTGCTGTATATGGTGCCGATAATCATTTGCGCCTTACGGGAAAACATGAAACTCAATCCATTGATAAATTTTCTTACGGAGTATCCGATCGTGGTGCCTCCATCCGCATTCCGATTGCCACGGTAGAGAATGGATGGAAAGGTTGGTTGGAAGATCGCAGACCTAATTCTGCTGCCGATCCTTATAAAGTAGCCGCACGAATTATTCAAACAGTAAAAACAGCTCCGGTGTACGAACAGGAAGCTGTAACGGTAAACGGGAGAGGGAGGTAGACTCTCTCGTTAGTTGAGTTAGAACGGAAAGGGGAAGCGCAAGCTTCTCCTTTTTTATTGAATTGGGTAGTGATTTGGCTCACTTTTATGTTTTTAGAATAGGTGGAGAAAAAATATTTTGAATTTTTTTCAATTACCGCACTCGTTTGAAATTCACCCATTCGTAACCTATTGAATGGATTTTTTTACACTCATCTTTTTTTCTAATACCCTTTGCCTTCTAAATATGAAATGATTTTGTAATGCAAAGGGTAACAGCAGACCCTGTCTTTGGAAAGCCGCTTTTAAGGCAAGACACTCATGGCCAGTGTGTTATAAACAACCTATTGGTTTAACCGTTACATTTAATAAATCATTAAAAAAGAAAACGGTATGGTAAAGACAATGGATATCTCTAAAAACGCTCTTTTAAAGAGTGAATTGAAGTCGAAGTATGCTAACCTGACAGAAGCAGAAATGAACCAGATCAACAATTCATTCGATCAGTTTGTTGAAAGCATTTCGTTGAAAACGCATCAGCAAAAAGAAAACGTGGCGCGTGAAGTTGAAACCTCTGTGGACTACGCCAAGTCTAAGACATTATAATATTTCTTTTAACTCAACTAAGAAGAGGAGTGGTGAAAGCCACTCCTTTTTATTTACAACCCTTTTATAGATTGCAATGCAGCTTCGGCCGCATACTTAACATCGCTATTGCGCGAAGCGTTTAACACGCGTTGAATAGACTTCTCCGCGGCAGCGGCATCTTTTCCAATCTTACCCAACAACGTGATCAATTGAAATTGAAGTCCTCCATGTTGTTCAGTTGTATTATCAAGTGCTGTAGTTAAGGGTTTGACAGCCGGCTTTCCAATTTTTACCAATGCTTCTTTGGCTGCTTCCGTATCATTTCCGTAATGAGGCAGCACTGAAATCATGTAATCAATTGCTTTTGGGTTTGATGTTTGGCATGTACCCAAAACCTGAATAGCCAGTGTTTGAATAGCTGTCATAGTAGATCGATCTTCCAGACTGCGCTTGCTAAATAAATTCACCAGCGTGGATTCAATCTTTTTGGGTTTGGTGTCCATCAAAACCAGTAGCTTCATCACCCGCAATTGTTCTTGCAGATCATTTCCTTTTAGAATTGCATCCGCTTCTTCCAGCGTAGGAATCACTCCTCGAACGGGAATGTTGTACTTCACACAAAAATTAATGCGATCTTCTTTCTGGCTGTTATAAGGAGTTAGCATGGCATAGGCAGAAAACTTATCGCGGCATTTTTTGGTGAACACAATAAGATCAGCTTCCGGATATTCTTTCCGAATCTCTTCGTTTCTGGATTCAGAATAGGTTAGTTTAAAACTCCAGGCAAAATCATATAGTTGCTCATGTGCTTTGGAATATTCATTCGCATTGACAAACGTACTTAGCCAGCCAATCAATTCTGTTTTTCGTGCGTGGATTGGTTTCATCTTTATACATGCCTGTGAGTTCACTAAACAAGGTGCTCTTTAGTTTCTCGTCAGGCGTTAGCCGCGATGAATAGGTTTCATACACATGTTGGCGCAACGGCTGATTACTTTTTAAGCCTTCCATCATTTCAACAAATGCCATTTCGAACGTGATGGGTCGCGGCAAGCCAAGTTTATTTTCTGATGCTAATTTGAAATAAGAAGCAATGCGGGCTTTTTGTTCTGCATCAGTATTGGTTGTTTTTGCCACCAGGTAGTTTAGATAATTGGAGAGCGAGTAATTACCCACCCGAGCAAGCGCAGTAAAACTTGATTTCCATTCGGTGTCGTCCACTATTCCATCGTTGCTTAAGTAACGAACAATCTCATACGCACGATCGTCACCGGCCGGGTAGGTAATGGTATCAAGTGTATGCAGCAGAAAATTTTTATAATCTTTCGAATCAATCTTAAAGCGTGTGAAGTAATACATCACATCGTAATGCAGCTTTCCACATAGATTGTCGAACGGAGTTTTAAGGGCTTCGTTCACAACCGTATTTATTTTTTCTGGTGTTGTAAGATCATTAAGACGTGGCCGAAATTCAGCAATACGCTCTTTGCATAGTTCTTCTTTTGATTTGGATACCGTATTACCATTTACTTGATTGTTAATCGTGATCTGAACAGGATTGGTGCTGTTAGTTTGATTGCTTGCAGGTTTACTAATAATCATCGGTTGCAGAAAGAGCACGGTCATATTTTTATTCACCTTAATGCGACCCACGTAACTCAT
>CAWBCB010000171.1:0-78391 GCA_963787095.1 uncultured Cytophagales bacterium
ACACAAATTGGAATAAGAGCGAGTAAAAGAGTGGGTTGCTTCTTGGTAAGATCCATTAAGTCATAATTAAAAATTCAAGGTAAGAACCCAGATGGTTAGAAAGAAGAAGTTTTATAAATAACTCCCCGTTCTTTTAGATAATCAATCATAAATTTGAAATTCTCTTTCTCCTCACCAATATATTCCGGTGGACTAATTCCTTTTCGGGAATATTTTCCATCAAGTACTAGGTTGGCGGCAGCGGTGCATGTATAACCTGTAGTGCGCGCCATTGATAAATTACCGGTAGTTCGGTCGGTACGATCCAATAAATCGTATTGCAGTTTTTTCTCCTGACCATTTTCTTCTCCGGCAATGCGAATTCGCATAATGGTAAATTCTTCTTCACCTGGCTTAAGTTTCCATTTGGGGAAAAGAAGTTTAGCGGTGAGATCAACGGGTTTCACTTTTACGCCATTTACATCAATCTCTTCGTAAGAAAAGAATCCGGATTCGCGCAGCACACGCAAATACTCTGCGCAGCCCGGATAGCGCAAAGTTTTTTCGATCATATCAGGAATGTTAGCCATGGTTTTTATTAATGAACGCAACCCATCCGAATTCCAGGACTCAAGGGTTCCCACTTCAGGGAAGTGAACCAACTCGGCATCCGACAAGGCTTCGCGTGTTACAATCTCGCCATGTTGCACATACCGGGCCGGCCGGATATATTCCTGAATGACATCAATAGGCGAGAAGACAGCTTTGTATTCATACGGCCATTCGCGCACAAGCGGCAGCCCACCTACCAGACACTCGTATGAATTAATTTTCATTTTTTTGTTGTGATAACCCAGGATAATGTTTCCCATGCCCGGGGCTACACCGCAATCCATCACCACGGTTACATTTTTTTTGATTGCTAACTCATCCAACAAAAACGGATCTTCCGGAAAGAAAGAAATATCCACCATATTTTTGCCGGCTTCAATTACTGTCTGGCATGTTTCAAAACCCATAAAACCCGGCACTGCCCCAATTACTAAATCGAACGGGCGCAGCAAGGATGAAAGGATTGTTTTGTTGCCGATGTCTGCTTTTTGAGTTTGGATGCCCAGACTTTTAAGTTCTGATAGTGCCTTTTCATTAATATCTACGGAAGTCACATCATACTTTTTAGCTAAGTCGATGGCCATCGATTTACCTACTAATCCTGCACCCAACACAATAATTTTTTTCATATAGGATATGCTTTAAAAATTCGTAAATCGTACTTCATAAAGTTGTAAATCGTAATTTAACTTCATGTTTGATCCCTCCAAAATACTTGAAAAAGCAAAACATTCAGCCTTTTATTTGAAAGTGTTGAATTGGTCGCTAAATCGAATGGTTCCGTTTAATAAGCCGCACGGATTTCGCATTCTTAAAATCGAAGATTTCAAATTATCGGCACTTATGCCGTACAAAAGGAGAAATTTTAATCATATTAAGGGCTTGCACGCCTGCGGTTTGGCAACCATTTCAGAATTTACTACCGGCTTTCTTTTGTTGAGCAGTTTAGATATGAAGAAGTACCGTATGATTATGCAACGGCTCGAAATGAATTATCATTATCAAGGAAAAATGGATGCAGTGGCTGAGTTTGCTATTTCGAAAGAATGGCTCGAAGAAAAAATAATTCAGCCCTTGCAAACTCAAGAAACGGTTGTTGTGCCTTGCGAAGTTAAGATTCACGATGTGAAGGGCAATCACCTCACCACAGGACTTGTGTATTGGCAATTTAAGGATTGGGCTAAAGTGAAAACAAAGGCGTAGTTGTAAGATTAGCTGTTCTTGAAATTTTCTCTCCATCATACTACTGATTTAGGTTCGATCGGAAATCGCGCGACAACTTTTTTATTTAATCACCCTAATCATTTACACCTTCAATCTGTTACGGGTTGGCATGCATTTGAATATCGGGAGGTGAAGACGGATAAAGTATGTGCTCGAATTTCATTTCATCTCAAAGCAGATGAAGCAAGCAGCCCCTTGCGTGCGCCTTTCGGGGGCATTGAGTTGTATAGAAAATTGAATGAAGATGATCTTGATCATTTTATGATTCAAGTTGAAAAACAGCTTGGTAAGCTTGGCGCGAAAAGGATTGTGATTCGAAATGCGCCTGATTTATACAATGAAGAACAATCCAAACTGCTAAAACATGTACTCTTAAAATCGGGATTTGAGGTTTCCGAAGAAGTTTCAAGTATTATTTTGTTGGATGGAAAATCGTTCAGCCAGAAAATAAAAATTTCGGAACGACAAAAATTGAAGAAAGCGGCAAATGTGTTTCAGTTTTCAAAAGTGAGTAAATCTGCATTAAATAAATTATATAAATTCATTGCTTCCTGTCGGGAAGAAAGACAACAATCCCTTTCAATGTCGTTGGTTGATCTAAAGAAATTAGTTGCAACCTTCCCAAATAGACTTTTATTTTTTAAGGCTGGAACGGAGACGGAAATTGCTTCTGCAGCTATTGCTATCCGCGTGAGCAAGGATGTTCTCTACACATTTTATTATGCACATTCAAAAGATCACAACCGCATCAGTCCGGTAGTTTTTTTAATTTCTGGTATTTATGATTTTGCTATTCAGCATAAATACAAAATGATTGATTTGGGGACTTCCATGATTGATGGTGAAGTGAATAAACCATTATTGCATTTTAAAAAGAGTATAGGGGGAGTCACTAATAAGAAGATCACGTTCACAAAAGTGTTATCATGAACGCTCCTGTTGTCTCTGTCATTTGTGTTTGCTATAACCAGGCAAAGTTTGTTGAGGAAGCCCTGGACTCTGTGGTTAGTCAAACCTATAAATCCATTGAGTTAATTGTAATTGATGATGGCAGTACGGATGGCAGTGTGAAAGTAATTAAGAATTGGATTTCGAAACATCCTGAAACTACGTTGCTCATCAATGCAACTAATCTGGGGTATTGTAAAACGTTTAATAAGGCATTTGGCATTTCCACGGGCTCATACTGTGTTGATTTAGCTGCGGATGATGTGATGATGCCTGAAAGAGTTGAAAAACAAGTTTCGTTTTTCGAAAGTAACGACTCAGAGTTAGGTGTTGTGTTTTCTAATGCAATGTATATCAATGCGGAGGGTAAGTTTATGCGTGATCATTTCGAATACCTTTTTCGGAAAGGACTTATTTCCAGAATTCCGCAGGGAGATGTTTATAGAGATGTATTAACAACCTACTTTATCCCAAGCCCGACTATGATGATACGAAGGCAAGTGCTTGATACACTAGATGGGTATGACGAATCGCTCGTGTATGAAGATTTCGATTTCTGGGTGCGATCGTCACGCTTGTTTACCTATGGGTTTATCAAGGAATCATTGACTAAGATTCGAAGAACAGGTACTTCAATGTCATCCGGCTGGTATAAGTCCGGTGATAGACAATTATATTCAACGTATTTGGTTTGTAAAAAGGCAATTGAATTAAATAGAGATGAACAGGACCTTGCCGCACTTTTAGTTCGAATACGGTATGAGATAAGGCAATCAGTTTTTTCTCAAAACAATGAAGAAGCAAGACTCTTTTTTGAGCTCCTTAAGACCTTGGGAAGAGTTACTCTAAGAGATAAGTTTATGCAGTTCTTAAACTTTTTCAAGTTTCCGCTAGGACGAATTAGAGAAATTTACCACAGAGTACGGTTTGAATAAATTCAGTGGGGACTTATTTACTCCACAGTCTAATCTCAATAGAAATCCTGGTTAAATCTTTATTTAGATTTATGGATCCACCGTGAATCAGGTAGGGTGAAAAAAGTAAAACTTCCCCTAGCTTTGGATTTGGTCTAACAAACTCAGGTTCTTCAAAAATATTTGTAACAGCAGGCACATTAAATCTTTGTCCATTTATGATGGCTCCTTGTTTGGTTTTTTCAAGTTTAGATTCGGGCCAAAGGTGGCTGCCCGCTACTAATACCAAAGAAGAGTTTGAATTGCTACCCGCTATCGGTATATATAAATTAATGCAATCTTTATAGTCAGGGAGCCATACATCGCGATGAAGCGGATTATTGTCTCCACTTTGTGGTCTCACAATTCGAAAGTGAAATACGTTTTGGTCATCGAAAGGATTGTGGACTTTAAGTTCTCTTTTTAGCAGGAATGAAATTCTTTTTTCTAATTCCAGAATATTAATTGGAAAGTGATCTACTGAAATAAGTTTTGTTCTATCAATTACCTTTAAATGAGCCTCCTGATTGCTAAATACGTGATGGTATTGGTCTAAAGTAAATTGGTCGTTGATAGAGGGGTTAACCTCTTTCCAGAACTTCAATAAGAGTTGTCTGGTCTTTTCTTCAAAAAGAATTCTCGATTGCGTTGTGAAAAGTTCTTCAATTGAAAACCCTTTGTTGTGCCAGTCCATTTTGTCGGTAAGATCAATGGCATTGTGCAGCAATACGTGATCTTCACCAATTGTAGTTTCGCCTTCACTATGGTATCCAAGAGTTTGATTATCTATTTTGTATTGCATCGACCACTCATTTACTTCCTATTATCTTCACCCAACACCATACTCAAATAACTATCATACCGGCTTGGCGCGATGAGATTTTGTTCGAATGCATCTTTCACAGCACACTTTGGCTCGTTGATGTGTATGCAGCGCGCACCAAATTTACAGTCGAGCCGTAACTCGCGCATCTCAGGAAAGTAATCGGAAATTTCTTGCTGCTCCATATCTACTAATCCCCATTCTTTAATTCCCGGGGTATCGATGATAAAGGTAGTTGGGTTTACTTGCAGCATTTCAGCAAACGTTGTGGTGTGAGTTCCTTTTTCGGAATAGCCAGAAATGGCTCCCGTACTTTGCTTGAAGTCAGGGGACAATCTATTAAGAAGAGTTGATTTACCAACACCTGAATGGCCCGCAATCAATGTTACTTTGTTCGCTAAAATATTTTCAACGAGTGTAAGGCTCTCGTCATGCTCTGCTGAGATCGCCAGAGCGTTTACGCCAATGGATTGATATAAATCAATGATTGATTCCTGCTCTTCAATTTCTTCAGCACTCAAAAGATCTCTTTTATTGAAGAGAATAATTTGCGGAATTCTAAAGGACTCAGCGGAAACTAATACTCGATCGATAAAACCTAGTGATGTGCGTGGTTGTTTTACCGTAGCCACAATTAGCATCTGATCAATATTGGCAGCGAGTACACTCGAATGACCAGTCCTTTTTACAGATTGGCGTAGCATGTGATTATCTCGGGGAAGAATTTTGAAAATAATTCCTTCCTTATTCTCAAGATCAAACTCAACACGATCACCCACGGCTATGGGATTGCTTTCTTTATATTCTTCAAGTCGTAATTTTCCGCGTACGCGACACGCATATTTTTTTTGATCCTCACCAGCAACTTCATACCATGAGCCAGTAGATTTTAATACTCGGCCAATCATGTAGAAAGGAGTTTGTTACAGTACTTCATTATTTTATCAGTAGCCCCCAGATTTTCTGTCACATAAGATTTAGTTACTTCACACGCTAGCAGAAAATTTTCAGGACGGCTCATCATCATTTCATAAGTAGTTTTGAGTTCTGAGTAATCGGCTAATGAAAAAGCTCCCCCTCGCATAATGAGTTCATTGGCTTCTTGAAATTTTTCATAATTCTTATTTCCAAAAAAGATAGGAACACCATAACAAGCTGCCTCAAGAATATTGTGTAGTCCTTTTCCAAATGCACCTCCAACATAGGCAAACTCGCCATAGCGATATAAACTTGAAAGCATGCCTACATTATCGATAATCAGAACATCATACGAATTTAAATGTTGCCCAGACTTTGAATATCGAACACTCTTTACGCTAATGGAAACTTCAATCTCGGTTAAAAATTTCTCACTGATTTCGTGCGGAGCAATAATAAACTTCAATAGATTTTTATTCTCGTTGATGAAAGGGGCGAGCACTTCGAGGTCTTCGGGCCACAAGCTACCCACTACAAAAACTTTATCATCGCCTTTAAATTGCTGAGCAAGTTCAATATCAACAGCGTTTGTAGTAATATCATGCACGCGATCAAAGCGAGTATCACCAACCAGAGAGCTGTTGTTAATCCCTATCTGCTTCAGTAACTCAATGGACTGAGTAGTTTGTACAAAGAAATGATTGAAGTTTTTAAGTATTCTTCGAAAGAAGAAGCCATGCCATTTGAAAAAAATTTGCTCGGGTCTGAAAATGCAGGAAGCAGAAATCAAGGGAATTGATTTGCTTTTCAAGGCAGCAGAATAAAAATACCAGAACTCATATTTGACAAAAATGGCCAGTGCAGGTTTGGTAATTTCAACAAAACGTTTTGCATTGCTTGATGTGTCCCACGGTAAATAGAAGATGTAATCTGCGCCATTATAATTCTTTCTTACTTCATACCCTGAAGGAGAAAAAAAGGTGAGCAATATTTTATAAGAAGGATACTGCTTTCTAAATGCCTCCATGATGGGGCGCCCTTGTTCAAACTCGCCTAGCGAAGCGCAATGAACCCAAACAACCGGTTGAGTATTTCCAGAGAAAGCTGCTTCCAGCTTTTTAAAAATCTTTTTTCGCCCGTTTACAAAGAGCTTAGCTTTTGGATGAAACAGCGCGGCTAAAGAATAGAGTGAGCGAAGGAGGAAAATAGATATGGTATAGAGTAAATTCAAGTTGAATATGTTCAGAACGTTAGTTTGTGCATTAAATCTTTTTTCACGCAAAGTCGCTAAGCTCGCAAAGAAAAACCAAAATCGTACTTCAAATTCCGATAACTATCAGGACTAATTCGTTCGTATAAATCATTTCCCTTTAAATTCAGGTTTTCTTTTTTCCATAAAAGCTTTCATTCCTTCTTTTTGGTCTTCCGATGAAAACGTTAGATAGAAATTTTTTCGCTCAAGAGTAAGTCCTTCGTCTAAATGTGTTTCAAAAGAACGATTAATGGATTCTTTGGCCAGTTGAACTGCGACTGGAGAAAGCTGAGCTATTTCTTTGGCCAACTGAAAGGCTTCATATAAGTACATCTCTTTAGGTACTACTTTATTCACCAAACCATAAAAGTGTGCTTCTTCAGCTGATAGAAACCTTCCCGTAAGGATAAGCTCCATCGCTTTTGCTTTACCGATAGCTTTGGTTAATCGTTGTGTACCACCGGCTCCGGGTATTGTTCCTAGTTTTATTTCAGGCTGACCAAACTTGGCAGTTTCGGATGCAATTACCATATCGCACGTCATTACAAACTCGCATCCACCTCCTAATGCAAAACCAGAAACCGCTGCAATGATTGGTTTCTTTGTTTTACGAATTTGATCCCACGTACTAATCTGATCAATCATCAACATCTCGATAGCAGTCTTATCGGCCATTTGTTTTATGTCAGCGCCAGCAGCAAAGGCTTGTTCATTGCCGGTAATGATAATCACCCGCACGTTATCATTTTTATCTAGTTGTTGGAGTGCATCGCGCACTTCTTCCATCAACTGACGGTTCAAGGCATTGAGTTCTTTAGGGCGATTTAATTCGATGAGGGCAACCTGTGGTTCTTTCTGCTCTGTTACTTTAATGAATTCCATAGTGAAAAGACTTTTGGCAAAGCTAAAGATTTTCTTGTGGGCTGAAGTACAAAAAGAAAAACCTCGTCTCGTTTAAGGAGGTCTTTTTAATTAAACGTGAATAAAAAATGGGCTCAGATTTATTTTTAGGAATTCGGTTGAGTGACCCGACATCTTTACTTTTGGTGTATGAAGATTTTATTTGTTTGTCTGGGGAATATTTGCCGATCGCCATTGGCGGCTGCTATTTTCAATCATAAAGTGAAGGAATTGAAGTTGGATCATCTCGTAGTTTCAGACTCCTGTGGAACGGGAAACTATCACATTGGCGGTGCGGCTGATGACAGAAGTATTGCGATTGCACGTAAAAATGGGGTTGAGATTATTCACGTGGTTCGACAATTGACAGTCGATGATTTGGTGGAGTTTGATCACATTATTGCAATGGATAAAAACAATCTGGCAAACATTAAACGATTGCCATCTGCCAACGAGAACTACGACAAAGTTAAATTGATGCGCGAGTATGATCCACAAGGCCCAGGTGATGTGCCCGATCCATACTACGGAACCGAGAAAGATTTTAGAGAGGTTTATGATATTCTGGATCGTTCGTTGGACGTGTTTATTGCCGATCTAACAAATCGAAAAATTTAACTTCTCATCAGCACTTGCAGTGTAGATCGAGACGATTGCTCTAAAATTACGTTTGGTTTTGCGCGGTACTCATTAAAGGTTTTTACATCATAATTCTTTACCGTGATTAGTGTGAGGCCTGTATTGTAATACACTTCAAAATCTTTACTGAGCACAGAAACCAATTTCAAAATTTTCGAATCGCGATAGTCAACACAAAAGGAAAAAGAGATGGCTGAATTTTGCATCACATTAATTCGGGTGTTGGTTTCTGAAAGTGCAGCAAAGATGGAGCTCAGTTGTTGTTCATTGGTAAAGGAAAAGTCAGTCACCTTGCAGGAGATAAGACACTGATTTTCTTTAAACACAATAAGGGGCGGAAGATTATTCACTTTACAATCGTGAATAATGGTGCCGGGTAACGAAGGATCGTCAAAGTTTTTTACCAGCAAAGGAATGTTGGCATTGGCTAATGGCTTTATCGTCTTAGGATGAATTACAGAAGCACCATAATAAGTCATCTCCGATGCTTCCTGATACGGTAGCTCTTCAAATACAATGGCATTTGAAATTCGTTTGGGGTCAGCGCTCATCACTCCGGGTACATCTTTCCAGATAGTAACAGACTTTGCTGGTAAGCAGGTTGCGAAAATTGCAGCACTGTAATCAGAACCTTCGCGGCCAAGTGTGGTGGTTGTTTGATTTGCGTGCCACCAATGAACCCTTGAGTAACAATAATTTTTTGACTGAGTGTTTTGTTGAGGGTTTCTATGGACTGCTTGGTTTTAACCCAGTCCACTTTTCCTTCGCGGTAGGTTTCATTGGTATGGATGTAGTTTCGTGCATCAAGCCACTCGCAGGGTAATCCATTTTTACCCAAAAAAGCGCTAACGATCATCGAAGACAAGATCTCACCTTGCGAAACCACCTGATCATAAACCTGATCGTAATCACCGACTTGAGTTGAAGCTGTTTCAATCTCATTGAATCGAGTCTCGATTTTTTCTATAAATGACGAATCTACAATTTCAAGTTGCTGTATAATTTCTATATGGTAAGATTTCACTTCGTCAAGCGAAGACTTATAATCGAGATTCTTTTGTGCTTTATCAACAAGTTGCTCAAGCGCATTAGTTGTCTTACCCATGGCCGAGACCACAATTAAAAGCGGTTCGCTGGTAAATTGCTTTACAATGGCAGCCATGTTTTTAATGGCTTTACCGTTCTTTATGGAAGCACCCCCAAATTTAAAGACCTTCATAACTTGAAATTTATTGATTTCAATCGTTTGCAGAGCTATATTTGACCCCTCAATTAATCGGGGCGAATTTACTAATCAGACAATCAAACCTAACTTTAAAAGACCAATTTCATGGAATCATCGCGCATTGCATTGCCTATTGGAACAGCCCTGGACCGTTTTATTAAAAACAACCAATTTCAGTTTCAATACGCCAGTGGTGAACTTTCGCAATTGCTGCGCGATATCGCGCTTGCCTCTAAGGTGGTGAACCGGGAAATAAATAAAGCTGGTCTAATTGATATTATGGGGCCTATGGGCTCTCAGAACTCTGGGGGTGAGCAACAACAAAAATTAGATGTGCTTGCCAATATCCGTTTTACACGAGCACTAACTAAAGGAGGCGAAGCGTGTGCTCTGATATCGGAAGAAACAGAATCGTATGTTGATTTAAACAATGAAGGTAGATATGTGATTGCTATTGATCCATTGGATGGTTCGTCAAATATTGATGTGAACGTATCGATTGGTACTATTTTTTCAATTTATAGAAGAGTGAGTCCGGTGGGGAAACCCATTCAGGATAAAGATATTTTGCAGTGCGGTGATCAACAGGTGGCAGCAGGCTATATCTTATATGGTTCATCCACGATGCTTGTGTACACAACAGGGCATGGAGTAAATGGATTTACGTATGAAAGCACGTTGGGTGAATATGTGTTATCCCATCCCGATATGACCATCCCCGAAAAGGGCAGAACCTATTCGATCAATGAAGGGTCAGCAAATTCTTTTTCGCAAGCCGTTAAAAGTTATGTTCAGTTTTGTAAGGATGAGAATTACACGGCACGATACATTGGTTCACTTGTGGCCGATTTTCATAGAAATTTATTAAAGGGTGGAATCTACATTTATCCGGCTACAGCCAAAGATAAAAACGGAAAACTGCGACTTATGTATGAGTGTAATGCGCTTGCATTCCTTGCCGAACAAGCTGGTGGCAAAGCGACTGATGGCAAAAACAGAATTCTGGAAATTAAACCTAAAAGTTTACACGAGCGTACACCCTTTTATGTGGGCTCAAAAGCAATGGTTGAAAAAGCAGAGAGTTTTAGTTAGCAGTTGAGTCACTCTTATCTGCAAACAATTCAGGAGCTTGCTCAAGCAGCACGCTATACCACTTTACTAATTTCTTGATGTCGGAAACGTAAACACGATCTTCATCATACTCAGGCAACACCGATTTTAAAAATGCCTTTAATTCAACACCATCAGAGTTTCCATCTACACCTAAATCATTATTGAAATCTTTGTGTATTTTTTTCAAAACTTCATCCAAAGCAACAGTCCCTTCTTTGGTTGTAGTATAAATTGAGATTTCGCTAAGCAAAGACAAGCGCTGTGTGGCACTAGCCACTACACGGGTTTTGGCAGCATCTAATGATTCCAACAACACTCCTGATTTTCCGGGTTTCAACACTTTAAAAAGTCCACCCTTTCCACTGATCGATGCTATTTCTGACAATTCCATTGTATCAATTATTTTTCTCGCGCAAAACTAATCAATTTCTTTATCGGACTGGATAGCCGTATCGATAAAATCGAGCAGTGCATTTCTTCCTGATTTCTTTTCGGATGAAGTGATAAACAGAGGCGGCAATTCTGCCCAATCTTCGAGTAGCCGTTTTTCAATTTTATTTTTAGATTTCCCCAGTTCGGATTGTTTTAGTTTATCTGTTTTCGTCAGTACCAATGCGATAGGAATGCCAAGGGATCCTAATCGTTTAATAAACTCCATATCTTTTTCCTGGGGTTCTAGTCTTGAATCAATCAGTACAAACGTGCAAAAGAGATTTGTGCGGTTCTTAAAGTAGGAATCAATCATGTAGATCCAATTCTCTTTAAGGCTTTTGCTAACGCTCGCATATCCATAGCCAGGTAAATCCACAAGATACCATGATTTGTTTATCAAGAAATGATTGATGGTTTGTGTTTTACCGGGTGTGGATGAAATTTTTGCTAACTCTTTTCTTCCCGTTAACATATTTATTAAAGATGACTTCCCTACGTTCGATCGGCCAATGAAAGCAAACTCGGGTTTGTTAGGGGTTGGACACTTTTCAATATCCGTATTACTGATAATGAACTCTGCAGATTGAATTTCCATGACTTTATGGTAGCAAAGATGGGCAAAGTATTTCAGAATGTAATTTTGACGTACTTTATTAAGTGAATTTGTAGATTTGGTTAGGCATAGATTTTAGTAATTTGCGTTATCTTGTAGGAATACTGTATTTTTTAATGTTGGCAATCTAATTTATAATCACATGCAGCGCTTTCGAAGCGGTCTTATTTTTTTAACTTTTATTCTTGCAACCCTATCAAGTTGGGCGCAGGAACAGAGTAAAGAACAAGCGCGACAATATTTTGAAATGGCCAGCGAAATTATGGCTGGTACCAAAGCGATTGATGACGCGCGCGAATTAATGGTGATTGCTGCCAATTACGACACTACTAATTTGAAAGCCAATACGGACGCTGGATTAATGCATCTCAGAACAATTCAAAAAGAACAAGCAGTGAAATATTTAATGCGCGTGTTCAGGCAAAGTCCAAATTTTAGATTTGATCTGGAATTTCAAATTGCAAGTGGGTATCATTTTGGGCTTCACTTCGATAAGGCAATAGATTTTTACACTCGCTATAAAATTAAGTTAGATCGAAATCCAAATTATAAAGGAAAGGATAGGGTTGAAGCAAAAGAAGTTTCGAAAAGGTTAGCGGAATGTGAAACTGGTAAAGAACTGGTAGCTGATCCTAAACCATTTTCTATTACCAACCTGGGTGCTGAGATAAATTCAGAGTATGATGATTATGCCCCCGTGGTAAATGCTGCCGAGTCAGAATTAATTTTTACTTCGCGAAGAAGAGATGGAAATTTGAATGAAAATGTTGCGGATGATAATAAACCCTATGAAGATATATATCTCAGTAAGAAAGCAGGTGATGTTTGGCAACCTGCTCAAAATATAGGAACTACAGTAAATACACGTTTCAACGATTCTAATATTGCCATGTCTCCAAATGGGAACATACTTTTTCTTTATAAGGATGGAGTGGGGGATGGTGATATATTTTCAAGCACAAAACAAGGAGATAGTACATGGGCTAAACCAGTTCCATTTCCCGGATCCATAAATTCTTCGTTTTACGAATCATCCATCACAATTACAAAAGATGAATCAACGATTTATTTTGCAAGCGAGCGCCCGGGTGGCTTTGGCGGGATAGACATTTATTCGTGCACAAAAGATAAAAAAGGAGCTTGGACGGTTGTGAAGAATCTAGGCCCAACAATTAATACGGAGTATGATGATGATGCTCCGTTTATTGACTACGATGGTAAGACTCTTTACTTTAGTTCGAAGGGCAGAAAGGGAATGGGGGGCTACGATATTTTTAAAACCACGTTAATGGATTTAGAAAAAAAGGAATGGACTGAACCGGAAAATGTAGGCTATCCTATCAACACCCCTGACGATGATGTATTCATTGTAGGTACCGGAACTGCTAATCGATTTTATTTTTCATCGGCTCGTGCCGATGGGTATGGATATTCTGATATCTATTTGATCTCAGATTTGAAAAAAGATACTGAAGTTGCCAAAACCCCTGAGAAAAAGGGTATTCAACCAATTCGGTTTATGGTGGAGATTGTGGATGCAGAAACTAAAGAGCCAATTGAGGCGACTGCAAAAATGCGAGGTAAAGATAATACGGTTATTGGTTCGGCAAGTCTAGGAACAGGTTCTTTTGAATTTGGTGTTATGTCCACTGTACCTAAGGAGTATGTAGTATCTGTTGAGTTGGAAGGATATATTTTTGAAAATATAAAAGTGAATTTAGGCCGCGCAACGGAAGAACCACAAACTGTAACCCGAAAAGTCTTACTCCGCAAGGTAGCTGTTGGAGAGGTGTCTGCATTACGTCATGTGTTTTTTGAATTTGCGAAAGCCACCTTGCAAGAAGCTTCATACGAAGAATTAAATATGATGGTGACGATGATGAAGCAAAATCAATCAATGCAAGTAGAAATAGGTGGCCATACTGATGATGTAGGGAGTGATACTTTTAATAAAAAGTTATCGCAACAAAGAGCAGATGCGGTTAAAAGCTATTTAACATCGAATGGAATAGGCGGACGGAGAATAAAATCCATTGGTTATGGTGAGGAAAAACCCCTTGTATCTAACGATGATGAAACAGGCGGACGTGAAATAAACCGCAGGGTTGAGTTTAAAGTATTGGCCAAGTAATCCTAAACCATTCCTAACCCTTCTTGTTTTTAGTCGTACTTTTGTACCGCTAAATAATTAATCCGTTTGTTTTGACAGTTGTTCCCTATAAAGAAGATAGTGCCGGAAAAAAACAGCAGGTAGCCCGAATGTTTGATTCCATCAGTGGTAATTATGATTTTCTTAATCATTTTTTAAGTTTAGGCATTGATATTCGCTGGCGAAAAAAAGCTATTAAACTGCTGGCTTCTGGAAGCCCAAAAATAATTTTGGATGTGGCCACCGGTACGGGTGATTTTGCTATTGAAACATTAACCCTTAATCCTGAACAAGTTATTGGGGTAGATATTTCTGAAGGAATGCTTGAGGTGGGGCGCAAGAAGATGAAAGACCGAGGGTACGATCAAAAAATTGATTTGCGGTTGGCGGATTCAGAAAATCTTCCTTTTGAGGAAAATAAATTTGATGCAGTGATCGTTGCATTTGGAGTAAGAAACTTTGAGCATCTGGAAAAAGGATTGGCCGAAATGCACAGAGTGTTAAAACCGGGCGGGCGTATGGTTGTGTTGGAGTTTTCAAAGCCACGCAAGTTTCCGTTCAAGCAGTTCTATAATTTTTATTTTAAATTCATTTTGCCTAAAATAGGACGATTGATTTCACGTGATCCGGCTGCTTATACCTATTTACCCGAGTCTGTTCAGGCTTTTCCAGATGGAGAAGCGTTCACTAAAATTCTTGATCGTTTAGGATTTAACCAAACTTCATGCACCCCTTTAACTTTTGGAATCAGTTCGCTTTACACAGGAATAAAATAATCCTGCTGTTTTGCCTCGGCTTGGCTCCTGTAGTTTCTCAGGCGCAAGTGTTTAAATGGGCACGTCAAAATAATCCCAATTACGATCAGCGAACGATTAGTTATGGATTTATGATTGGACTTCACACTTCGGCCTATCAAGTTACCTATGCCGATAAGTTTGTTGATCAACAGTATGACACCGTTCATTCTGTAATGGCAGAGTTTTCGCCAGGATTTTCGTTAGGATTTTTAGTGAACTACCGTATCAATGAATTTTTGGATTTGCGCCTGATGCCTAAGGCAGGATTCTATACGCACAAGCTTCGCTATAAATATACGGATGAAACAGAGCGACTTCAATTTGTGGAAACCACCCACGTTGAATTTCCTTTACTATTAAAATATAAATCGATGCGTAGAGGAAATGTGCGCATGTATATGATTGGTGGCATTACCCCGGGTTTCGAACTCTCTGGCAAAAATGATATTCAATCGTCCGCTGCTTCATTGGATATCCGCAAGAATAATATTCAATTAGAAGGTGGTCTGGGGTTCGACTTTTATTTTCCCCTGTTTAAGTTTTCGCAAGAGATTCGCTTTGCGCGAGGAATTAGTAATATGTTAGGTTCTGATCCAAGTATTTATAAAGATCCTTTGAAGCGACTGAATACAAATACAATCTCCGTGTATTTTATTTTTCAATAGTTTCCATCGGTCTATTTTTGTTTGACTGATTATTTTAATTCTACAATGACTATAAAACGAATTGCTCTTATAACAGGGGCAACCTCAGGCATTGGCGAAGCAACCGCCCGGGTATTGGCTACCAATAATTTTAAACTCATTCTGTGCGGAAGAAGAAAAGATCGCTTGCAAAAATTGGCAAGTGAATTGGGAACACACACCGAAGTGACCACGCTTTCCTTTGAGGTGCGAAATCAAAAAGAAGTTGCTTCCAGTATTGAATCTTTGCCAGCAGCATGGAAAGAGATTGACGTGCTAATTAATAATGCGGGTAACGCCCATGGACTTGATCCCATTCAAACCGGAAGCATTGAAGATTGGGATGCCATGATGGACATCAATGTGAAAGGATTGCTGTATGTAACAAAAGCGGTGTTGCCTGTTATGACCACACGAAACAGTGGTCATATAATAAACATTGGTTCTATTGCCGGTAAGGAAGTATACGCTAATGGCAATGTGTATTGCGCCAGTAAGTTTGCGGTTGATGCTGTTACCAAAGGAATGCGCATCGACCTGAATGCTCATGGAATTAAAGTAACGGCCATTCATCCTGGGTTAGTGGAGACAGAGTTTTCATTGGTACGCTTTAAAGGTGATGAAGAGCGTTCTAAAAATGTGTATAAAGGATTTGACCCATTAGATTGGTAATGATATTGCTGACCTTATTTTGTTTGCCCTCACACGGCCTGCCCATGTGGTGATAGCTGATTTAGTTGTGTTGCCCACCGCACAAGCCAGTGCTACTGTAGTGAAGAAAGTATAATTCAAAGATCTTAATCATTGAAAATGAATAGATATCTGGTTGTCAATTCTATTGATTTTTTATCCACTAACATCTGCATTTTGCCAGGGATGTTTTAGTGATGCCCCAATCCGCTTGGCGAAACTAGAGAATTCAGGAGTAGCATTTCCGGAACGATACATGATGGTTAAGGAGAGCTTATTGGGCTGCAAAGCTCCGGATTTTACGAGCATGACAATTGATGGAGAATCAATTTCGCTGGAGAAATTAAAAGACAAAGTTGTGGTGATTAATTTTTGGTTCACTTCCTGTGCACCTTGTATTGCAGAAATGCCTGCGCTCAATAAACTTGTAGAAGAATTTAAAGGAAGTGAGGTTGCTTTCATTGCCTTTGCCAGAGATAATGAAAGTGAATTAAACAGTTTCTTAGCTAAAAGAACATTTAATTTTAAGATTGTTGCATCTGCAAATGATATCGTGGAGTTATATTGTGTTGGTATATTCGGTTGGCCTACGAGTATCGTTATTGACAAAAGTGGTATTGTAAGAAAAATAACATCAGGTGCCTTTACGGATGAACGGGCCGAAACTCAAATGTTTGATATACTGCATCCGGTTATCAAAAAATACCTGGAGTAGCTTGGTGTTATGATTTAAGATTTATTTAAAGATCAATAACTAAATAGTCATGCGATCAACATGTCTTATAATTTTTCTGAGTTCGTTCTATTCTGCATTTTCAGTGGGAAAATCATCGTCCATTGTGATTGAGAATAATAGCGACTTTAGAATTTTTGGTTTTTTCTATGGAAACGAGTTTAACGATTTTGAGAATTCAATAAAGTTGAAGCGAAGAGACCCAGTAGCTAACCATTTAAATCGCTTTGTGATACATACAGATGTGCCCGTATTAGTGATTTTCACAAAAGGAGGCCTTATGGGAGGAAGTCCGGTTTTACTTTACCCAGGGGATACTTGCAAGGTTTACAATAATGGAGATGGCGGATTTGACTTTCGAAGTAATAACCATAAAAATGGCGATCTTAAAATTCTTGACGAAATGGAAAAGGCACTTGGCTTCGTAACTCCTGAAAATTTGGGACTTACTATTTCAAGTCGGCTTGATATAATGTATATCGTTAATAGAATTAGATCCACATACTTAAATAGGAAACTGTTTATTGAAGACTATGGAAAGGCACATCCAATTTCCGATGAATATCGAATCACATCAGAAAAGCTCATTCGTCAGAAATATATTATAAGCCTTCTGTTTCCATTTTATGTTGCTCAGGATTCGGCTGGTTATAACTTTGAAAATCTTCCCGCTGAATATTTTACTTTACTTAGCAATGAAATAGAGGGTGTATTCGATGATTCACAGATACACCTAAATTCGTACCAGTTGGTGCTTTGGAACTACTGTAAATACTTATCTAGGGGTTCACTCAACACAAGTGAGGAATTTGTGACAATGTTTGGCAATGCCAGGCAACATTTTTCAGGAAAATCAAAAGAATTTTTAATGTTTCTCATTCTTAAAAAATATACGGGTAAGGGATTGCCTGAATTTCAGCGAAACGCAGAATTATTTTTGAATGAATATCCTGTGTCAGATTACCGCGAATACTTGATTCGTCTAATCCCTAGTGATTTAACAAGGGATATGATTACGCTATCAAATGAAAAATTAGTAACTCATAGCGGTGCTGATATAACATGGAAAGAAATTATCGAGCTAAACAAAGGTAAAGTGATATACATTGACTTTTGGGCTAGTTGGTGTAAGCCTTGTCTTCAGGAGATGCCCAACTCTGCAAGCTTAAGAGATTCCTTAAAGACTAGGGATGTAACATTTCTATATGTATCCTTAGATAGGAATCAAGATTCTTGGTTAAGAGCAGCAAACAAACTAAAGTTTGATCCCAGTCAACATTTTTTATTCAAGAAGGAGTCGAGGTCTTAAAACCTTATTCAATTTACAGGCTATTCCAAAATATATTATTCTTGATAAGAAGGGAAATATTTTTTCACCAGATGCACCTCGCCCGTCTGATTCGCGTCTTTACAATACCTTGGTGAAGTTATCTGCTGAATAGATATGAAGTTAAAGAAACGTAACCAAAAATCTACTTCCTTCTAATCGTACACCCAACAGCCCGCTGAGTCGCGGGCTCTATCTTTTGACCCGCAATTAATTTCTCAAAAGCATCTTTTAAATAACTCTGCTTGGCATCGCTTGCAGCTTGCGGGCTATCATCAATGGCTCCACTATACACTACGGTAAATTTTCCATTAACAGGAGAAAGTAAAAATACTTCGGGACTTTTACGGGCTCCAAAAATTCCCATCGCTACTTGATCTTTGTCTGCCAGATAAGGAATATCAAGATCACCATAATGAATGGCCATTTGAGCAACATTCTCTTCAGCTTCTTGATTTGAATTGATAAATAGAAATTGGATTTTTCCAGAATAGGAATTAACCAGCCCTTTTAATCGGTCTTTATAATAATTATCAAACGGACACTCATGACTGGTAAATACAACAGCAATACCCGTTAATGATTTATAGTTTGCCAACGAAACGGCTTTGCCACTTTTTACATTGGTAAGCGAAAAGTCTTTAATCTCAGTTTGGCCATTAACCAAAAATGATGTTGATACTAAAATGATAACAAGTAGCTTTTTCATGATAATAAAGTTAATTTGTTTTGCGTGATTTAATCACATAACTCACATAGGGAATTAGTTTTTTCTTTTTCTATGTTCCTATGTGTTTAATGTATTAGCCTTGGTATAAACGAGCACATAATCTGGTTGAACACTATAGATTAACTCTAACTCTCTGCTATAGCCGTTTGCAATGATTTTTCCCTCCAAATCACCACAACGTTTTAACTCAAAAGGTGAGATTAATAAGTGATCTGCAAAATGCAAGCCACGTTTACCATACGATTTATACATGGCCTCCTTGGCACACCAGTATATGCAATGTTTAACAATATCGCTTCCTGCGTCTTGCAATTCAGATGGTGATAAAACGCGATGCGCAATAGTTAACAATTTTGATTTTGGTTGCTCCAGGTCAATACCAACTTCTATCTTAGTATCAATCTGAGCAGCCACATATGGATAAGAGTGCGATAAGGAAATGGGATGTGAGTATCCTTTTAGAAAGGGTTTTCCAAACTTATCTTTAGCAAGGCCATAAAATTCAAGACCACACTGTTCCACGAGTGATTTGATCAATGCTCGGCCCGCCAACCACTCAAGCCGTTTTGTATAACTGACTATTGAGCTATCCACTTGTTCACCACTTGCTTCAGTAAGCTCCAATTCCTGCTCCGTAATGAACCACAATGCCCAACCACTTTGCTTATCCGTCTTTTGTATTTTCAACAATGGCATTGGTTTGTTTGGCTTATTAGCACAATTTTGTTAAAAATATTGGATTCTGAATAATGAGTTCGAATCTAAGATAAGTATGAACCCCATCAAAGTAGAAAAACTTCATTCGCTTACCGGTCATCGCGATTGCGTTTATACACTCGCATCATCTAATAATGCCGATCAGTTTTTTTCGGCAGGTGGCGATGGTATGGTGGTTCGGTGGGATTTGAACAAACCTGAAGAAGGCGATCTGATTGCCAAACTTCCAAACTCTATTTATGCTGTGCATGCTATCCCAAAGTCAAGTTTTTTGATAGCAGGTCATAATTATGAGGGTATTCATGTACTCGATTGGAAAAATAAAACGGAAGTATCTTCACTAAAACTATCCAGTGCCGCCATCTTCGATATTAAGTCTTTTGAAAATGATTTACTGATTGCTTCTGGTGATGGTATACTCACAATAGTAGATTTAGAGAATCTCGTAGTAAAAAAGAAATTATTAATTTCTGAAAAGAGTGCGCGAGTGGTTGCTATTAATCCCCTTGCGGGAGAAGTTGCCGTTGGCTTTAGCGATCATTTCATCAGGATTTTTTCGCTAGGTGATTATCAGTTGAAGTATGAAATTGAGGCGCATCAAAATTCTGTTTTTGCACTTAGCTATACGGCTGATTATAAATACTTAATTAGTGGCTCACGCGATGCCCGACTAAAAGCCTGGGATGTTTCTTCTGGTTATAAGCAGGCAGGAGAAGTAGCAGCACATCTTTTTGCTATCAATAACATTTCCTTTAGCCCTTCTGGGGAGCACTTTGCCACCTGCAGCATGGATAAATCAATCAAGGTGTGGAAAACGGATGAACTTAAACTGCTTAAGGTGATTGATAAAGCCCGTCATGCCGGGCATGGAACATCTGTCAATAAATTACTTTGGACATCCTTCAATAACCAACTGATCAGTGCCAGCGATGATCGTACTGTTTCGGTTTGGGATATTCATCTTCCTACTGCTACAGGAGAAGAGCGGGTGTGATGATTCTATACACAATTGCTTTAACTAATCGACTAGTGTACTTTGATTGACAAAGAGGTGGCTCCTCTGGAGCCAATTGGTTTTCGTTGTATTTTTTTCTACAAACAGGTTGCTCCTCCGGAGCAAAGGAAAAATGTTTTCTAGAGATAATTACGAGTGAGGTTTAGGATCTACAGCAGCAAACTTCATTCCTCCAATTTGTGAGCGCTAGCGATAATCTCACCATCTATTTCAGAATCTAATCTTCCCTCTCAGGGGAGAGGGATTATTTCTATGCGGATTTGTCCACCGAAGCCTCATCGAAGGTGGAATATTTCACAAAAAATTATACATTTGACTGTGGATTAACGTTTTACTACCGACAGTGAAAGTATTGGTAGATATTTTTTAAGCTTTTTTACCATTTTTTAAACTTCTAATTAACCACATCATTATGAAAGTTACACCGTTAGAAATCCGTCAAAAGGCATTTGAAAAGGTGCTTCGTGGCTACGACAAAGATGAGGTAAACGCATTTTTACAAACCCTTTCTCAAGAATGGGAGCGTTTAATGGATGAAAACAAAGAAATTCGAATTAAGCAAGAGGCTACTGAACGCGAAGTTTCAAAGTTGCGTGAAGTAGAGAGTTCGTTATATAAGACATTAAAAACGGCTGAAGATACGGGTGCCAATGTAATTGGACAGGCTAATAAAACTGCGGAGTTGATTTTGAGAGAGAATCAGATGCGCGCTGACTCTATCCTCAATGAAGCCAAAATGAAATCAAAAAATACGATTGAAGAGGCTGAAATGATTTCGAAGCAGATGTTGGAAGAAATGGAGGAGCAATTGAAAACTCTTGGTCAACATTATAAGACATTAGAGCTTCACCGCGATAATTTACTTTCTGATCTTAAGCGGATGGCGGGCGAAACGATTGATCGCGTAGAGCGAGCAAAGACAGCCGCTCGTGATTTTGATCCTGACCAACATGTTGCATGGGCTAAGCGTGAAAGCAAAAAAGCACTATTCCCTAATGCAGAGATTGAGAATGAAATAAAAAAATCATTACCACATCCGGTGCCGCAACCCGAACCTGTAAAACAAGTTTTGGAAGAAGTGCCCCATTCACAGCGATCTTTCTTTGACGATATTCAATGATCGGAAAAGTTGCGCTAGAAGGTCTTGAGTTTCACGCCTATCATGGGGTGTATCCACACGAACGATCTTCAGGAAATAAGTTTGAAGTTGATGTGCTTGTTGAAACAGAATTTTTAGATTCTGCTTTTCACGATGATCTAACGGGCACGATTAACTATGAAGATCTCTACGCTCTTGTTAAAACAGAGATGGCCAAACCTTCCAAATTGTTAGAAACAGTTGGCCATGCCATCGCAAAGCAGACGCTTGCTACTTTTCATGAAGCAATACAGGTAGAAGTACGAATCTCAAAATTCAATCCACCCATTGGTGGTGTATGCAAAAGAGCAGTTGTAACCGTTAATCAAAGAAGGAATTAATCTTCTTTTATCATGGATTGCTGATCGGCAAACATGAAGCCGCGAGTATCAGCACCTTCATAAAAGTCAACTTCCTTACCAATCAGGTACATGGTGTGTTTTTTATCGACATGTATGGTAATACCTTCTAATACATAGGTCATATCGGAGGGTTTCTGTCTTATCGAAACCAATAATTAAGGCCACTCCTCCGCAACCACCCCCACGAATACCTATTCGCAGGCCATAATCGGCAGGAATGTTTTTGGTATCCATGATTTTGCGAACCTCACTTGCTGCACGAGCTGTTAAACCCACAGGTATAATTTTTTCGAACATCACCGTTATATTGTCATTCAGACCGTCAAAAATATCTAAATTTTAAACACCTTTGGCTTTGAATTAATTCCTATGGAAGCATTAATAGAATTTGGTAAGATAATCATTCCCGCATCACTGGTCTTATATGCGGTTTATCTCATGGTGCGATCTTTTGTGATCAAGGAAATTGAGTTAAAGAAACTGGAGATTCGCACACGCGCTATTGAAACAATCCTTCCGGCTCGTTTGCAAGCCTATGAGCGTATGACTTTGTTTTTGGAACGTATTGCCCCACAAAATTTATTAATCAGACTTAACAATCCTGGTTTTACTGCGCGTGATTTTCAAAAAGTTTTATTGGATGAAATTCGAAACGAATACAATCATAACGTATCGCAACAAATCTATATGGGTGAAGACACCTGGAATCAAACGCGTAATGCTAAAGATGATCTGGTAATTCTTATTAATGATGCTGCTTCGGCCATGACTCCTGAATCAACCAGTATGGATTTGTCGAAAAAGATTTTTGAAATGAGCATGGAGAAAAAGGTCGACTTGATAGGATTGGCTCTTACTGGGTTGCGTAATGAAATTCAACAAACTTTTTAATGTCGCGAATCGCACTGGTGGCTGGATCTACGGGGTTGATTGGAAATCAACTGCTAGAACTATTGCTGGAGGATTCGAACTATTCAAAAGTTATTGCGCTAAGCCGAAAGCAATTGACCCTCTCCAATCCTAAATTAGAGAATATTGTATTGGAAGTTGCGCAATTGGATAGCCATCAGCAGCAATTAAAGGCGGATGATGTTTTTTGTTGTTTAGGCACCACCATGAAGCAAGCGGGTTCCAAAGCTGCTTTTCGAAAAGTTGATTTTGATTACCCACTACAGTTGGCAAAAATTCTTAACCAAAATGGAGCACGCCAATTCTTGTTGGTGTCAGCATTAGGGGCAAATAAAAATTCAAAGATCTTTTATAATCAGGTAAAGGGTGAGGTAGAAGAGGCAATAACTTCCATTGGATTTAAAGGGCTCCATATTTTCAGACCCTCTTTATTGCTTGGCCCTAGAAAAGAGCAGCGCAGTGGTGAAGATGCAGCAAAAGTATTTTACAAGATTTTCGGGTTCCTGATTCCAAAGAAATATCAAGGACTTGAGTCAATAAAAGTAGCTAGAGCCATGCAAGCTCTTGCTACTGAAGACCTATCTGGAAAATTTATTTACGAATCGGACGAACTGCAAAAGTATTGACATGAAATACTTGCTGGTTTTGATGAGTTTATCCTTTTCAATTCAGGCATTCACGCAGCGAAATACGGTTAGTGGCATTTTAACGGATGCTGCAGACTAAAGAACCCATTGCTTTTGCAAATGTATTTTTTGCTAACACCCGAATTGGGGTAAGCAGCGATGAGGATGGAAAATTTTCCTTGACTGGGTTTCCATCCGGCAAGTATGATCTTACGGTTACGTTTGTGGGGTATAACACGTATCAACAATCATTGGAATTTAACGACAGTGAGTTTAGGCTAACAATTTCTCTTACTGAAAGTGAAATCAGGTTAAGTGAAGTAGTAATAAAAGAAGACACAACGGGGTGGGCAAATAATTTTGAAACTTTCAAGAAACACTTTCTTGGGGAAACAAAAAACTCAAGTCAATGTAAGATCCTCAACCCAAGAGATATTCATTTGTTTTTTGATGTTAATACAAACTCACTCGTTGCTCACGCGCGAGTTCCCATTCAAATTGAAAATCGAGCATTAGGTTTTAAGCTTGACTATTACCTTCACAGTTTTGAACTTAACTTTAAGTCTGGAATGCTAATATTTCTAGGGGTTCCGGCATTTAAGAATTTAGTAACTGAAAAAAAATCAGTTCAGAATGGATGGGAAAAGGAACGATTGCGTGCTTATAATGGATCAATAACACATTTCATCAGGGCGCTGCGATCTGATTCATTAATCCAAAATGGATTTGAAGTAAGAAAGTTTTATAAGATACCTAATCCAGAGCGCCCTTCTCAGCAAATCTTAAATAGCAAAATCAGAGAGTGGCGATTAATGCAAGAAAATGGACTGGCGAAAGAAGGAAGTAAAGATAGCTTAGGATATTACCTAAACCTTCAGTCGAAACCGGAGTTAATTGACAGTGTAGGTACTGTGCCATTATCAGGAGCGGAATTGCAAAACTCAGCCCATGAGGTATTGTATAAAGGAATGTTAAAAATTGAATTTAGGAAAGAAAAGGAAGAAACAAGATACCCTCCCACTGTAGGTCGCACACTTAAGTGGCAAACTTCTGTTATGCACATACAAGCGCCAAGGTTAAAGTTGTATGAAAATGGATACTACGAAGATATTCGGGATGTGTTTATAGAACATTATTGGGCGTGGTCAGAAAAAATGTCGGACATGCTTCCTTATGATTATCGTCCCACAGTAAGTAAATAGAAAAGATGATTGCAGTTATTCAACGCACAAAAGAGGCTTCAGTAGAAATTGAAAATACAATAAAAGCACAAATTCAATCCGGACTTGTTGTGTTGGTTGGTATTGAGGATGCCGATAGCGAAGAGGATATTGAATGGCTTGCCACAAAAATTGTAAATCTGAGAATTTTCAATGATGAACAAGGAGTGATGAACGTAAGTGTTAAAGATTCTAAGGGCGATATTATTTTAGTAAGCCAGTTTACACTGCAAGCAAGTACGAAAAAAGGGAATCGACCAAGTTATATAAAAGCTGCCCGGCCGGAAGTGGCTATTCCTATTTATGAAAAATTCATTTCTTCAGTTACTAATCAGCTAGGTAAGCCAGTTCAAACCGGTGAGTTTGGAGCTGATATGAAAGTAAGGTTGGTAAATGATGGACCTGTAACAATTGTTATAGATACAAAAAACAAAGTCTAGATAATCGGCCTAAAAGATTGCGATCCCTACCAAAATTAAATTGGCAAGCACGTAAATCGCAACCACATAGCGCGATCCGATTTTATTATATCGAAATGAGGCTTCCTTATTTCCATTATCATATTGCCTTAGGGCAACAGCCGATACAACTAATGTTGCGAAAATTGCTAAGAAGGTTAGGGTGTGCAGCGAATCAACCAATGTAAAGGACGAAGTCTCGGGTAAAATCGAATCAATAATATATTTATTACCCACAGTAGCAAACAACCCACCGACAGGCAACCCAAAGCGTGGTTCTAGTTCTTCAATCTTTATTGTGAAGCTGATGATCGAAATTAAAAAGGCGATGTACATGCCTATAAATATTTTCATAAACAATCCCCATGCGCTCCGTTCAATATCCATTTCAATCAGAAATGCAGAAAAATTCTGCAAACTCCGGGATGGTCGTTGGTCACCAAAACCTGTTTCGTAATCATTCTGAATTTTTGAAACGTTAAAATTCTTTATGTTCCAGCCATCAAGTGCGTCTTCTTTATCATATGTACTACCTACTATATCGGGTTTAAACACCAGCGTTTTATTATCGAATAGGGAATTTTCAATCTGCACGCTCAGATGCTGTTCATCAAATGGAAAATCGGCCACCTTCCAACTTTCTTTCATGGTAGCTTTCATTTTCATAATAGCCCAGGCTCTTCCATTCAAGCTATCTAAAATAATTTCTGGGGGGTCAATTGATTTTGCATTTGGAATATCTAATTGCGTTGCAAAATCAAAATCGGGATTGTCGTATAAGAACCATAGCCAAAACCGCATGGTGTATTCCTTATCACGAAAATTAATATCGTGGACACTGATTACATATGCACCAACCGAAACAGTATCGGGTTGTGCAAGAACTGACTTCTAGGAAACAAGTGTGAAGAGAATGAATAGAGCAAGTCTGATTTTCATCGAATACTAAATCAGCGATTAAGATAGGAAAACTTTTTCCAAAAGAAACAACCTGCTCGTTTTAATGAGCAGGTTGTAATCAACAAATGTTAATACTTCATATTTACTTTTGAGTCTTTCGGTTTCTCTTTTACATTCTTTACATAAGTCTCCAGCCACGTATCCATTTCCCACAAGGTGTGCATAATGCTTTCTTTGGCAGCATAGCCATGACTTTCATAAGGTAATTCAACATAACGAGCCGTACCTCCATGCCCTTTGATGGCATTATAGAATCGCTCAGTTTGTATCGGGAATGTTCCAGAGTTATTATCAGCCTCGCCATGAATAAATAATATCGGTTCTTTTAATTTATCAGCATATGAAAATGGCGACATCGTGTAATACACTTCAGGAGCCTGCCAGTAGGTGCGCTCCTCCGCCTGAAAGCCGAATGGAGTTAAGGTTCTGTTATAGGCTCCGCTTCGTGCAATGCCAGCTTTAAAAATATCAGAGTGTGCAAGCAAGTTAGCCGTCATGAATGCGCCATACGAATGACCACCTACTCCAACACGGGTTGGATCAAGCACGCCTAATGAGGCACCGTAATCAACCACAGCCTGAGCACTGGCAACTAATTGTTGAACATACGTATCGTTTGGTTCCGCATCTCCTTCACCCACAATTGGCATGGAAGCATTATCTAACACAGCATAACCGCGCATCACCCAATAAATCGGCCCACCCCAACTTAAGCGAACAAATGTATTTGGTGAGCCCTTCACCTGCCCTGCGGCATCGGCCGATTTGAATTCGCGGGGGTAGGCCCATACAAATCCCGGTAAGGCTCCATCTTCTTTTTTATAACCCGGTGGTAAGTATAAGTCTGCTGTTAATTCAACACCATCAGCACGCTTATATTTCAATACTTGTTTCTTAACATCTTTTATTTGCGGATAAGGATGTGGAAATGCAGTAATTGCTGTTGCCTTTGTGGAACCCAAAGTGTGTAAATAGTAATTTGGATTTTCCTGATTTGATTCGCGGGAAGTAACAAAGGTTCCTTTCTTTATATCGAGGAACGAAACAAACGTTTCATAATAAGGATTAGCAGATTGCCATTGACGAGATTTTTTGCCGGAAGTCAAATCCATCTTATCAAGAAAAGGCATATCACCTTCCGGTGAGGAACCAGCTCCCGTAAGGTATACACTGTTGTCTTTATTGATCAACATGACATTTCTGCCAAATGCATTTGGTGTTGTAATCACATTGCCTGGATTGTTATAGGCGTCTTCATAGTTGAGATCAAAGACAATCTTCTTTACGCCTGTCAAAGGACTTACTTGATACACGCGCTCTTTCCTATCATTGGTCCAGCGCTCATGTACCCACGCTACATTGTCGTTGCCCCATGTAATTCTTGAATAGCGAAGTGGTAAGCTAATTAGTTCTTTAGGAGTAGAAGTAAAAGGATAATCCCATGTGAAAACTTTGTCGCGGATAGTCGCTTTCGCTTTTGGATCGCCACCATCTTGTGCCTGTGCCCAGGCAAGCGTAGCTGGTTTATCAGCTCGCCAGGAATGGGAGCGTGGCTCACGTGAAGTTGCATTAAAACCAGTGGGGATATAATCTAATAAAGGAATGCGAGTAATTTCTTTTACTAATTTACCATTCAAGTCAATCACACTTACTGTAGTTGGAAATAAGTACGCAGGAACTAAATAAGAGTATGGATGTTGAATGACTTCTGTCAAAATTAATTTGCCATCCGGGGAAGGTGTAAAATCAGAATGAATGGAGGCCGTACTTAAAGTTTTCTCCTGGCCATTTAGATTTTTTAAAATCAAATCAGATTGGGTGTAGTAATCAAAGGCGGCCTCGTCATAGGGATTCTTCAATAAATCCTGATACGTGCGTGAAGGTGCTTTTTTGCCTAAGTTCTCTTCTACAACCGGTCCAGTTGGGATGCGTGATTTCTGCGGAAGCGGTTTAATGTTTGTGGGCACAGCAGTAAATAAAATTTGCTGCGAATCGGATAGCCAGGTATAACCGCCCATGGCCGTGTTTACTTTTCGCTCACTAAGTTTGGAAGCAGACATGGTTTCGGTATTCACAATCCATAGCTCAATCTTGTCGGCATTATTTTGTAGGAAGGCAATGTGTTTACTATCGGGGGCGAAACTGATGCTGCTTGCGGTTAATGGATGAGGAAGATTTTTTATCTCCACTTCTGTTCCATCACTCAGCCGTTTTGCTTTTAAGCCGATGGTGTAGTTACTACGACTTGGTCCAAAATTTTCCGGGTTAATGCGAAGTCCACCAATTCGAAGTTCCGGTCGCGATAGTTCTTCAATGGTTGGAAAGTCAGAACGTTCCAACAAAAGCATCCATTGCTTATCGGGCGAGAAAGACACAAAAGGCGTGAGTGGCGCCTCCAATAATTTAGCAATTTCTTCGGGTGGGCGTTGGTAAGAAAGGTTTCCTTGACTAAATCCTTGCATGCAGGCCAAGCCTAATACGAGTAGGAGTAATTTTTTCATGTTTTATTTTTTTTAAGACCTTAATTTATCGATCGCTGTAAGCGTCCATTAGCTTTATAGTAAAGTTTAAAGTACAGTATTTAGCATATTGATTGAATGTGAATTTTTTAGAGGCTTAATTTTTATTGATAATCGGCTAAAATGTCGAAATGTTAACCTAATTTCGAATTCATTCTAATCTATCAATTATGCTTGACTTGTTGGTTCTTACTCATTCTGTAATAAGATATTTTGTACTAATATTTTTATTGGTAGTAATTGTACGCTCGTTTATGGGGTGGCAACAAAAATCAAATTATACAGCGTTAGATGATAAATTCAGTTTGTGGCTTTTTATCTTTACGCATACCCAATTACCTATTGGGCTAATCTTGTACTTCGCTAGTCCGGTTGTTATTTTTAGCGGAGCCTCTATGAAAGATGCGATAGCCCGATATTGGCTAGTGGAGCATGTTACTATGATGCTTATCGCGATTGTGCTAATTACCGTGGCTCGCATCACTGCAAAAAAAATGACGGAAGAGGTAGCTAAGCATAAGAGAATGTTCATCTTCAACGTCCTTGCTCTTATCATAATTCTAGTTGCTATCGCGCAAAGCGGGCGGGGCTTCTTCAGTTTTCCGGCTTAGAATTTGTTTCAAGCCACATCAATGCACGCTTTTTATGCTTAGCATATCATAGCGTAATGTGTTATTTTTAAAATCAAAATATTTTTCTCATGAAGAACATCCTCGTATTAGCAATTTGTCTGGTTGGGTACTCACTTTCGGCACAGGAAATTAGTTCGCGCTACGAGCTGGTAAAGATGAACGATAATATAAATACGCTTTATCATCAGGTGTCACCGGTAATTTCTATGGATGGAACCAAGCTTTATTATTTTGTTAGCAATCACCCTCAAAACACATATGGCAAAGAAAACAGTCAGGATATTTGGGTTTCTACATTAGATGATAAAGGTGTTTGGTCGGAAGGGAAACGCATGGGGCCACCTTTGAATGACAATCGGTACAATCAGGTGTTTAATGTGATGCCCGATGGCGCTCTGTTGATCCGTGGTGGCAAATCAAAAAACTCAAAAGGATTTTCATTGGTGAGTCCTTCGGGAAGTATTACAGAATTAGACATTCCCGGGTTTGCTGCCATGGATAAAGGTATATTTAATGGCGCTACGATCTCTTCCGATGGGCAGCATCTTATTCTTTATTTTTCTGAAAAGCAAGGTGATAAGTTCAGCGATTTATATATTTCGAAACAACAAGGTGGGCAATGGAGTAAACCTGTTAAGATGAAAATCAGCGGTCCTGCTGATGAGTATAGCCCATTCTTATCACCTGATCAGAAAACTCTTTATTTCTCAAGCGATCGCTATTCAAAAGATAAAGTAGGGGGCACTGATATTTATAAATCGACCCGAATGGATGATACTTGGTTAAATTGGTCGGAGCCGGAAAACCTTGGACGCAACATTAATACGCCTTCCGGGGATGCTTATTTTTCGATGGATACACACGGCAATATTTTCACGGCTCGCGCGGGTGCTCGGGTAGATGGTGGAAATTTTGACTTATTCATTTTGAAACCTCGTAATTTTAGAATTCTACTTACAGGTACGACCTACGATCAAAAAACAAAATTGCAACTTCAATCTTTAGTAGAGTTGACGATGAAGGATCATAGTCCGATTGATTTAAAAACAACTCCTGCAGGAACGTTTGAAACCTATATTCCTGAAACCAATAATTATTCTGTTGCAGCAACAGCTTCAGGCTACCTTCCTTTTACGCAAAGCTATGCAGTGCCAATAATCTATAGCGACACCACTATCCACGTGGATATATACTTAAATCCCATTGCGAAGCAGTTAGTACTTGCCGGAGATATAATTGATAAAAAGACAGATCAAAAAATTAAAAATGCAAAGGTTGCAATTTCGCTAAAGCGCGATCGTGCAACTCAGTATAACCTTAATGCAACAACCGGAAAGTATGAGCAGAATATTAATAGCCTTGGTTGGTATTTATTCACCACATCAGCGGAAGGATATTTAAATTCAACAGATAGTGTCGAAGTAGCAAGTGAAGAAGTTACACCCGTTATAAAAAATTTATTTCTCGCACCCATTGAAGTAGGACTTACCGTACGATTGAAAAATATTTATTTCGATACAGATAAGACTATTCTAAAGCCTCAATCCTTTGTTGAATTAGATAAGGTGGTTAATTTCTTAAAGAGTAATCCATCGGTGGCCATTGAAATTTCTGGTCACACGGATAGTCAGGGAACGGATGCCTACAACGAAAATTTATCGCAAGGTCGCTCGCAATCAGTGGTTGATTATTTGATTGGGCAAGGAATCGATTCTTCGCGATTAGTAGCCCATGGGTACGGAGAGTCGAAACCAATTGATACGAACAATACGGATGAAGGTCGCGCAAATAATAGAAGAGTAGAATTTACTGTATTGAAAATCTAACGCTCACTCCAGCGTATCAAATTCTTTCTCACAATTCTCACAGATGTAAACTCTTTTTACGGGAAGAAATAATCCGAATAAAATTGAGGTTAGGATGGGCGTAATCTTTCCTTTCCGACTGGGTTCAAAAACTATATGAGTGGATCGGCATGAAGGACATCGTTGACGGGCGTGCTCTTCCACCAAGATTTCTTTTACCTGATCAAGATCCTTTTCAAAAATGTATAGCCGCACACCTGGAAATAGATCGTTGCGAATGGGAATCATGCTTACAAAATGTTCATCGGTAAGGAAGCAAGGCACACCATACGCGTCTAGTTTGGTCTTCACCAAATTGGCAGACATCACGGTGTCATAAGAGTCAAAAACAACGATTTTATTATCAGAATTGAGTAATTCTTCCATAAGTTTCATTAATTAACAAATACAAACTGACTTGCGCCCGCTAGTAAGAATAAATTTTTAAAGTATTTTGTAACAACTTGCCCTTAGTGGCGTCTTGCCTTTGAAACAATGAATCTCGAAACTTTTGAAATCAGGGTTCTACCTACGAAAAACAAGCTTTTTCGATTTGCTTTCCGACTTCTCGGAAGCAGTGAAGAAGCGAAAGATGTAGTACAGGAAGTGATGATTAAAGTGTGGAACGGACGAGAGCAGATGGCGGAAATACAAAATATGGAAGCCTGGTGTATGCGCATCACCAAAAATCTCTCCCTCGACCGGCTTCGCTCGCGACAGCGAAGAGCCACCGACCCGATTGAACAAGGGATGGAGATTAAAAATGAAACGTTAACGCCTCATGAGAGGACAGAAAATCATGAGAATATGGAACGAATAACTGAAATGATTGCAGCGTTGCCCGAGAAGCAACGTCAGGTGATACACCTTCGCGATGTGGAGGGGTATAGTTACAACGAGATTTGTGAAATTCTGGAACTAGACATGAATCAGGTAAAAGTGAGTTTGTTCCGCGCACGAAATGCAGTGAAAGAGAAATTTTTAAAGATCAACGCGTATGGACTCTAAGCAGATAGAACAGTTGCTGGAGAAGTACTGGAATTGTGATACCTCGCTGGAAGAGGAACAACAACTGCGAGCACACTTTCGCGGTGAGGTTCCTGAATCGATGAAAGAGGTAGCGAATTTGTTTCGATACTTTGACGAGCAGCAAAAGCAACAAGTAGAACATTCGGATTTTGATGCCGTGGTAAAAACTAAAATCAAGCAGCATCGTCCGGACAGTAAGGTTATAAAATTATTTTATAACTATGGACGGATAGCAGCGGGTCTCGCAGTAGTAGTAGCGGCAACTTATTTTGTTAGGCAGGAAGTGCGCAAAGCATATCCAACTGAAATAACGGATACCTATAGTGACCCGAGGTTGGCGCTTGAAGAAACGAAGAAGGCTTTGTTGATGATTTCGAAGAGTTTTAATAAAGCGCAAAAAGAAGTTGGTAAGATAAAAGTATTTAACGAAGCAGAAGAAAAAATACAGGGCAAGTCGTTGGATGAAACTAAGAATCCGACAACAAAAATTTAGGAACTCTTAAAAAATAGACACAAAAAATTTAAATAATACACGTATGAAAAAGTTAATAGTTGGATTGGTGTTGATTGGGGTTAGCTTAACTACCCAGGCACAAAATGATGCAATTGCCAAATTCTTTTCAAAATATCAGGATAATGAGCAGTTCAGTCAGGTTACTATCAGCGGAAAGATGTTTAGCATGATGGCTAATCTTTCGGGCGATAATGAAGAGGAGAAAGCGATGATTAAGGCAATCAGTAAAATCAAAGGATTAAGAATTCTTTCTAAAAGTGATACCCGAGATTCACGCACACTTTACAAGGAAGCTGCGTCTATGATCCCATCCAAAGAATTTGAGGAACTGATGACTATTCGCGATAAGGATAAAGACATGAAATTCTTTACAAAAGAATCGGGCGGCAAAATCAGCGAGTTGGTTATGATTATGGGCGGCAATGATGACTTTATGGTGATGACGTTATTCGGTGAAATAGATTTGAAAGAAATGTCGAAGATTGGAAAGGCTGTTAGTATTGATGGCTTGGAGAATCTTGAGAAAATAAAGGATAAGAAAAATTAGAAATTTTTAGGAAGGATGCAAATAAAGGATGCATCCTTCTCTCTTTTACTTACGTCTTGATAAAAAAATAAAGAGATGAAAAGTTTTAAAATTCTATTAGTTCTGATGTTTGTTGCTTCATTCGCAATGGCGCAAAGCAAAAGTTATAGCATCCTTAAGGACAAGTTTATTGATCAGCCTGATGTTCATAGTTTCTCTTTTAGTGGGTGGATGGGTAGGTTGGTGCTGCGTATGGTAGACGAGCATGAATTCAGAGATGCCATCAAAGATCTGCAACATGTACGCTTTATTGAAATTCCCAAAGCCGAATTTGCAGCTCAAAATCTTTCAGTGAAGGGATTCAAGAATATTTTGATTAAAGATTCTTTTCAGGAACTCGCTTATATCCGAGATAATGGTGAGGAAATTACCATTTATTTACGCGAAGGCAACAACCATAAAAACCATTACTTCGTATTAGTGGAGGAAGAACGACAAGTAGTTGCTATTGAGTTAAAAGGATATTTAGATCCGCAATTACTTAACCCCAGCAACACAACGTTAGCCACGCTTAACTAATTTTCATGAAGTTCATATTCGCTTTAATCTTTTTAAGTAGTGTTAGTGGGCTGTTTGGACAAACCAAAACTACCCAAGCTCTTGATGATAAGTATGATGGCTTGTCCTTATACTTTTATAAGAATACCCTACGCATGCTCAATCAAACCGATGATAAAGACTTTGATGAGTTGATTAAGGATATTGAGAAGATGAAGTTTATGATGATTGATAAATCAGAGTTAAAATTCAGTAAGCAGGATTATGCAAAATTACTAGCCGGTTACAAATCTGAATCGTACGAAGAGATGATGACGGGGCGCTATGATGGAAGAAATATTGATGTGTATCTGCGTGAGCAAAATGGTGATGTAAAAGGAACGGTCATCTTGGTGAATGATTCTACAAATTTGTATGTGTTGGATATGCTGGGGAAAATAGCGCTAGATAAAGCACCCGCACTATTTAAAACTATTGATAGCAGCACGGACATTGGTAGTAAAATTAAAGGTATAACAGACAAGAAAGAGAAGGCGGAAAAGAGAGCGGAAGAAAAAAATAAGGGCGACAATTAATCAAAACTCAGATTGGAAACCGTACTATCCACAAACAAGCTCACTAAAAATTTCGGAAAACTTTGCGCTGTCAATCAACTTGATCTCGAAGTAAAAAGAGGTCAGGTGTTTGGTATGTTAGGCCCTAATGGGAGCGGTAAGACTACCACCTTGGGGATGCTAATGGGTGTTGTAAATCCAACTTCAGGGAGTTTTTCCTGGTTTGGTGAGCCGGCTACCCATCATACACGCAAGAAGATTGGCGCGGTATTGGAACACCCAATCTTTTATCCATACCTAAGCGGTCAAAAAAATTTGGAACTCAATGCCTTGATTAAAGGCGCAGACCCAGCCAATATTTCAAAAGTATTAGAAACCGTTGAGTTGTCTGACCGCAAAGACGACAAGTATAAAACGTATTCGTTGGGTATGAAGCAACGACTGGCTATTGCATCTGCCCTGATAAGTGACCCCATTATTTTAATTTTAGATGAACCAACTAATGGATTGGATCCAATGGGAATTGCAGAGATTCGTGAGATCATCAAGCGCATTGCTGCAGACGGCAAAACAATTATTCTTGCCAGTCATTTGTTAGATGAAGTACAAAAGGTGTGTACTCACTTTGCTGTATTAAAACGAGGCAACCTGATGCACATTGGTCCGGTAGATGACGTTGGAAAAGGAGAGGAGATTGTGGAGGTGCAAGCGTATCACGATGATCTGGGAGTTCTGTTGCAGGAGTTTGTGGGCAGTGCTACTATTAAAAAGGAAAACGGTTTGTTTGAGGTGATGATGAAAGATGGATTTCATAGCAAAGACTTGAACAGGTTCTTGTTTGATAAAGGGATTGTAGCCTCGCATCTGCACACGCGTAAGAAGAGTTTGGAAAAACAGTTTCTCGAAATTCTGGCTGATCATAAATCATAACCATTCACGCAAAGGCGCAAGGAGCGCAAAGAATTTTATTCGTAATTCGTCATTTGTAAATTTTAATTTAGTCTCATGTTGCATTTGCTGAAAATCGATCTTAAGAAAATGACCAGCTACCGCACCTTTTGGGTGATTTGCGGTATCTATTTTTTTACGCTGATTGTAGGTGCAGCCAGCGGCATGGAGTTTCTGAAAGCTCTGTCTAGATTAATCGAAGGATTTGGACAAGAAATTAATATTACGCGTATTCCCCTTTATCACTTCCCTGATGTTTGGCAAAATCTGGCATGGAGTGCTGGTTTGTTGAAAATGGGTCTCGCAATCATGGTGGTGGTTTCCATCACTAACGAGTATTCTTATCGTACCATCCGGCAAAACATTATTGACGGAATGAGTCGTGAAGAGTTTCTGCTTTCGAAAGTTTATACAAACCTGCTGCTGAGCATCATTAGCATGGCTTCCCTGTTTTTGATTGCTTCCGTAACCGGATTAATCTACTCCCCTGAATTAGATTTTCCTTATGGGTTCACAGGGGTCAGTTTTTATCCTGCCTATTTTTTAGAAGTGTTTGCCTTTTTATCCTTCGCACTGATGCTGGGCATTTTTGTTAACCGTTCTGGACTTACGATTATCTTACTATTATTTTCTTATCTGATTGAGTTAATTATTAAAGAAAATATTGATAATTACCTTCCGGGTATTATTCCATTTTTCCCCTTAGAATCAATTATGAGTTTGGTGCCCATGCCTTTTGCACGCTATGTGTTTATGGAAATTCAGGATTCAGTCAATTGGGGTACAGTTGCCATCGCTTCCGTATGGACGTTTCTCTTCAATTATTTTGCCTACCTCAAATTGAAGAAATCAGATATCTAAACAATGAATGGTGTCCTACACTTACATCCTTTAGCATTAAAGTGTAGGACACCTGTTTAGATTTTTTTGGTCTGCTTATTTTTTGGCAAGTATTTTTACAAAGTGTTTACTGGTTTCACTATATCCTCTTTGTAAATAATAAGGATGAGTTGCTGTACGCCTTAAGTTACTGGTGACTTCTATTTTGTAACAAGAGTTGCCGAGGAAGTATTCTTCGGCAGCAGCGAGTAATAAACTACCCACCCCAAAGCCCCGCATTTTTTCGTCAACGCAAAAAGAAGTAATGCGGCCCACAGCGCCTGGAAGGTGAAAGGCTTGGTGAATGTGCAAGGCAATAAAACCAAGCACGGCTGTTTCAGATCGTGCGACCAGAATTTTATAGTTTGGTTGACTATATAAATTAAGTTTAGATAGAGTTTCTGATTCGGAAGTAGGATATCCAAGTTGTTCTAATAAAACAGAAAGCTGAGGGACATCTTCAGGCTTCGCTTCTGTAATATGAGATTTCATTTTTAAAGTCCTTTCGCACTCATTCCACCATCAACAGAAATATTTTGTCCGGTGATGTAGCTGCTTTTATCCATCGCCAGGTAAGCAGCAAGACTTGCTACTTCTTCGGGTTTGCCTACACGCCCCATGGGAGTGCGTGCAAGAATTTTTTCTAACCGATCTGGTTGCGAGAGTACTGGTTCGGTTAAAGGTGTTTCAATATACCAGGGAGAAATACAATTAGCACGAATGTTGTCGGCACTCCATTCAGCTGCTAAATGTTTTGTGAATTGGATGATGGCCGCTTTTGTCATCCCGTAAGGTGGGCCTGATTGCACATCGGTAAAGCCGGCAACGGAAGCAATGTTTATTATACTTCCTCCTTTCTGTTTTAATAGTGGATGACAAGCTTGAGTAAGTTGTACCATGCTAAATAAATTGGTTTCAAAAAGCTGCCGGATTTCTGCTTCACTATAATCGATAAATTTTTTGCGGATGTTAGTTCCTACGTTATTCACAAGTACATCAAGTCGACCCCAGTTTTGGGAGACTTTAGTAATCAAGTCTGTTCGAAATTCAGGATTGTTTATATCTCCTTCATGGGTAAACAGGTTAGCTGAGTTTTTTAGTTTGCCTAAAATACTTTTTGTGTTGCGGGCAACTACTAATACTTCTGCGTCAAGATTTAAGCATTCACGCGCTATGGCGAGGCCAATGCCTTTTGTGCCACCGGTTATTAAGATTTTCTTTCCTGTCAATGTCCAGCTCATAAAGGTTGTTGTTTTGGCGATTCACTTTTTACTACTAAAAGAAACCAGTTATTATCTAAGGCTAAATAACCATGTTCGTAACAAAAGTTATAAACGGCACCTTCTTTCGTTTTATACTGGCTGGTAAAATAAGTAAAATCAAACCCTTTCTCATTCATTTTATCACGATTTACTCGGGCTTTTCCGCTTGGGTTTAGTTCTAATAAAATCCTGCGGTTCTTACGCAAAATGTTTGTCACATTGTTCATGTAAACGGTCTCATCCCGGTTCAGTTTGTTGTTGTAAGACACCCGGCACTGATCCGAACAGAATTTTTTATCGGCTCGGCCAATAATTTTATTTCCACACTCCAAACAGACTTTTTCTTCTTTTTTAGCCATTTCTTAATGATTTTAAGGCTCTTATTATCCGATTATAAACGTTTATAAACGAATATAACCGAAAGTAATTGATTAATAAACGACTGTCGCTTTTCGAGCCCCCCACCTTTGCATTGTCAATCGGAACAAAACCGGTGACACAGTTTCGAAAAATCAATGTTTAACAATTAAATACAACAATTATGAAAAGTGTTAGAAACAGCGTGCAGTTAATCGGTCGTTTAGGGAAAGACCCTGAAGTGAAAAATTTTGGAAAGAGCCAGAAGGCTACGTTTTCAATCGCCACATCCGAAACGTACAAAAATGCAAAAGGCGAAAAGGTAGAAGACACCCAGTGGCATAACATCGTGATCTGGGGCAAGCTTGCGGATATTGCCGGGCAGTATTTGAAAAAAGGTGCTGAGGTTGCCGTAGAAGGCAAACTTGTTCACAGAGTGTTTGAGACTGATAAAGGTGAGAAGCGCTACATCACAGAAATAAATGTAAACGATCTGGCGATGCTGGGCGGAAAGCAGAAGTAAAGAGTCTGCTTTTGGAATGGAGAGGCCACCCAATTCGGGTGGCCTCTTTTTGTTTTCATCCATTCCTTCAACTTTAGACTGAACCATTCATGTACCTTCTATAACATAGACCCCTAAAACCACGGTCTATTTGCCGCGTATGTTTATTTTTGTCATGAATGAATTTTAATTATCCGCAGTTTCTTTGGGCACTCACGGCCTTATCCATCCCCATCATCATTCACCTGTTTAATTTTCGCAAGACAACCCGAATATTTTTCTCTAATACCCGCTTTCTTCACCAAGTAAAACAAGAGACAACCCAAAAACGGAGATTGAAGCAATATCTGGTACTTGCCTCACGCCTGCTCTTTTTGCTTTTTCTGGTGTTAGCTTTTGCACAACCCTTTTTACCTGCGCGCGAACAGTTAACCTCGCAACGCAACTTGGTTATCTATCTAGACAATTCGTATAGCATGTCGGCTCCTGTGGAGCAAAAAGTGCGTGCCTTAGATGCAGGGATTGGGTACGTGCGCGAAGTGGTTGAATTATTTCCAACAGAAACCCGATTCAAACTCATTACCAACGACTTTGCACCGTTTTCAAATACCTATAAATCAAAATCAGAAATTCTTGACCAGCTTTCGCAGATCAGATTGTCGCCCTTGAGTCGTTCGTTTAGCGAAGTAGTAAAACGAATTGGAGATCCTGGCAATACCGTGTTTTGGATTTCCGATTTTCAGAAGTCTACGGTTGGTGCAAATCTGGTGCTTGATTCAACATGGCAAATAAGGTTGGTGCCCATTGAGTATCAACAAACCTCAAATGTTTTTGTTGATTCCATTTACTTGGATAACCCCTTCATTATTGGTGGTGAAAAAAATACGTTGCGCGTTCGCTTGCGTAATGAAGGACTACGAACAGTTGAAGGGTTGGTAACAAAACTTACAATCAATGAAGTGCAGGCTGCTACTTCTTCTGTAACGATAGAGCCAAATAGTTTTATCGAAACATCGTTTGATCTTGCTCGTGGATTGAAGGGCTTCAATAAAGCCATGTTAAGCTTTAGCGATTTTCCGGTAAGCTTCGATAATGAATTTTATTTCACGCTCAATTATTCAGGGCGATTAAAAGTGGTTGAAATAAAACCAGATGGACGACCAACCCATGTCGAGAATGTGTATGGCAATAAAGAACTTTTTGATTTTCATGGATTTGCCGAAAGCAATGTGGATTATAGTGAACTGGCAGGTGCTGATTTGGTTGTAATAAATGGCATTAACAAAATTGACAATGCCCTGAATGCAGCCATTCAACTCTATCGCAATAACAATGGAAGTCTTGTTGGTAATTCCGGGTGTGCAACCTGATATCAATTCTTATAAAGAGTTGCTGAATTTGCCATTAACCAAAATTGCAAATCCTTCACTTGATGGAATTGGATAAACCTGACTTTCAAAATCCTTTTTTTGAAAATGTGTTTGAGGAAAAGTCAGCAGCACTTGCTATGCCGCAAGCACAAAAGATGTTGGATTGGGGTGCCGATCGTTCAGCCATCTTGCGGTTTAAAAATGGCCAATCCTATTTATCACGCTTCAACAATACATTTGTTTTAGCTAGCTCTTTAAATCGCGCAGTGAGTGACCTCTCCACACACGCGATTTTTGTACCTATTATGTATCGCATTGCTGCCAGTGGAAAGAAAGCAGAACGAAAACCTTATTACTATCTATCATCTTCGTTAGTTACGGTGCCTGCAGATAGTTTAATTGGTGATGAACCTGCCCGAATGAAAGGAACTCAGGAACTAGTTCCTTCACAACGCAGGCTAGGAGACAAGTTGCTGCTTGAAATTCCACGCTATTCGATCAATCATGGATTCTATTATGTAACCCATGGACGCGATACGCTCGACTTGCTGGCATTCAATCTTGAAAAAAAGGAGTCCATGCTGGCTCAATTTGCGGGTGAAGAGGTAAAGACCGCTATTGGCGGAGGAAATCAGGTGTCAATTTTTAAAGCAACCTCGGCCGAAACTTTCAGCAACGAAATAAAAGAGAGATATTTGGGCACGCCATTGTGGAAGTATGCACTGATTTTGGCGCTAATCTTCCTGCTGGCTGAAGTATTGTTGATCCGGTTTTTAAAGTAAGAATCATGAAATCTATAAACCTGTCTGTACCCGATCATTTGAGCTACGATGAAACTGAGTGGAAGATAATTCTTGCAGGTGAGCTCTATGAACGGGAGAAACTAACTTTAGGGCAAGCCGCAGACTTGGCTGGGTTTTCGAAAAGAGCATTTATTGAGATTATGGGTAGATATGGATTCTCAATTTTTAGCAACTCTGTTGACGATTTAATTTCTGATATTAAGAATGCCTGAGTTAATTGACAAAATATTAATAGAAGCTGGCGAATTTTAGATTTATGAAAATACTCATCCGGTCAGCATTAATCGTTTCTCCTCAGTCCCCATTTCATAAAAAGAAAAAAAACGTGCTCATTCAAAATGGGCGCATTGAAGAAATAGGGGATAAAAATTACAGCTGCCGATAAAATAATTGAAGCGGAAGGAATGATTCTTTCTGCGGGCTGGTTTGATCTGGGCACTTTTGTGGGTGACCCTGGGCAAGAGCAAAAAGAAGATTTGCTTTCCTTAAGCAAAACGGCTGCGGCTGGTGGATTTACCGAAGTAGCGGTGTTGCCAAACACACATCCCACCATTCAATCCAAGAATGAAGTAAGCTATGTTACGGCCAATAACGAAAACAGATTAGTTCAGATTCATGCGCTCGCTGCCGTTACTAAAAACTGCAAAGGCGAAGAGTTAACAGAAATGATTGACTTGCACGAAGCAGGGGCCATTGCCTTTACCGATGGATTAAAACCTGTTTGGCATACCGATATATTTTTAAAGTCGCTCCAGTATCTTCAAAAGTTTGACGGACTTTTGATTGATCAACCAGAAGACATTTGGCTCAATTTGTTTGGACAAATGCATGAAGGAGTAGCAAGCACCATGCTCGGCTTGAAAGGAATGCCGCGCATAGCTGAAGAAGTGGCTATCAGTAAAAATCTTGAATTGCTAGGCTATGCTGGGGGCAGATTACATTTCGCGAAACTGTCAACAGCAAAAGCAATTGACCTAATTCGGAGCGCTAAGAAAAAAGGATTGAACGTAAGTTGCGATATAGCTGCGTATCAACCACTCTACACTGATGAAGTACTAAATGATTTCGATACAAACTATAAAGTAAATCCTCCTTTACGAGAGAAGGCCGATCAGGATGCGTTGATTAAAGGACTGAAGGATGGCACCATCGATGTGTTGGTGAGTAACCACGTGCCCCACGAAGTAGAAAGTAAATTTTTAGAGTTTGATTTATCAGAGTTTGGGTTGATCAACCTGCAAACATTTGCTTCACAGTTGGTTTCACTTTCGCGATGGGTAGAGATAGAAGAATTGATTGAGAAGGTGACCGATGCGCCACGTAAGTTGTTAAAAGTACAACCGGTAGTAATTGAGGTGGCTACAAAAGCCAACCTAACCTTGTTTGATCCAAATCGCGAGTGGGTGTTTACGCCCGAATCAAATTATTCGAAAGCAAAAAACTCACCGTGGTTGGGTAGCACATTAAAAGGCAAGGTGGTTGCCGTGTTTAACAATTCGAAACATTGGTTGGATGCTTAAGTCTGTTCCGCGCCTGGTATTTATTTCGGTACGCAACGGGTTAATTGCCGGCCTGCTGGGCATTATTTTTTTGATAGCGCTCTATTACATGGGGCGGCATCCGTTTCTGTTTCCCATCTTCTTTGACTTTCGTCTGATTTTGTTTGCCGTATTTATGGTAATCGGCTTAAAAGAATTGCGTGACGATCATCAACAAGGTATTCTTTCTTTTGGAGAGGGGATGATTAGTACGTTGATTTTCACCATTGTATTTGCAACCGTAGCAGCTTTGTTAATCTCTCTTTTTTGTTGGCTTGAGCCTTCGTTTGTGACTGATTATAAAAGATTAGCGGCTGAACAATTAGCCAAGGTAAGTGCTCAGGTGATAGAACAGTGGGGGAAAGGGGTGCAAGAAAGCAATCTGGCGGCACTTTCTACTACTACGTGGCAACAGTTGGCGCTTGATTACTTCATTAAGAGCTTTATCATTAGCTTTTTTATAAGCATAATAATATCTGTAATTTTAAGACGACAACCAAAAACCAATTGAAATCATGGAAGAAAAAGAAACCACATCATTATTTCAACACGCTCTTAAATGGGGCCTTATTGTTGGAGGTATAAGTATTGCATTGACATGCGTTATTTATGCGATTGATTATGCTTTATTAGCAAATTGGAAAACGGGAATAGTGATATTCCTAATGTTCATAGGCCTTGCGATCTATGGCGGTATAAATTATAGAAATGAAATCGGTGGATATTTACCTTATGGGAAGGCATTTCAGCATGGATTTATTCTGATGGCTATTTCAGGATTAATCTCATCTGTTTTCATGGTTTTATTGTACACGGTAATTGATCCGGAACTTCCAGAAAAATTGGTAAAGGTTGGGATGGAAAACGCTCAGGCTATGATGGAGAGTTTTGGAATGCCAGAGGACCAGATGGATAAGGCCATGGAAGATGCTAGAAAGCGGACTGAAAACCAATACACAGTTTCAGGAACGGCAATGGGATACGGCATCGGCTTAATTATTTATGCAGTGCTATCCCTTATCACCGCACTCTTTGTGCGTAAAAATGAGCCAGTAGAATTGTAAATGAATATTTCAGTAATCATCCCTGCTAAAGACGAGCAGGAATCTATACCAGAACTAAGTCAATGGATTAGCCGTGTGATGGAATCACACGGCTTTTCTTATGAGGTACTTTTTGTGGATGATGGAAGCACCGATGGCACGTGGGAAGAAATTCAAAAAGCAAATCTTTTAAACTCATCCTTTAAAGGAATCAAATTCAATCGCAATTTTGGTAAGTCTGCTGCACTGCATACCGCTTTTAAGGAAGCACAAGGTGACGTGGTGATTACCATGGATGCCGACTTACAGGATAGCCCGGATGAAATACCCGAGTTGTACAGACTTATTAAAGAGGATGGATTTCAATTGGTGAGTGGCTGGAAAAAAAAGCGCCATGATCCGATTTCAAAAACAATTCCATCGAAATTTTTTAATTACGTAACCAGAAAATTATCAGGTATTCCATTACATGATTTTAATTGTGGATTGAAGGCATATGATCATACTGTGGTAAAAAATATTTCGGTGTATGGCGAGATGCATCGCTATATTCCAGTGATTGCCAAGTGGGCAGGCTTTACAAAAATTACTGAGAAGGTTGTTGAGCACGCGAACGCAAATACGGCTACAGCAAATTTGGATGGGAACGTTTTGTACGTGGTTTTCTTGATTTGTTGTCAATAACATTCATTGGAAGATTTGCGCAGCGGCCCATGCACTTCTTTGGTACGTGGGGTATGATCTCCTTTTTGTTTGGGCTGAGCTTCACCATAAAAATTCTATACGATAAAATTGATTCTGTTTTAATTTCAAAGATTCCGCTGAAGCGTGACGTAACCGAGCAGCCCATTTTCTTTTTAGCGTTAGTAGCGCTGGTCATCGGAGTTCAACTTTTTCTTACTGGATTTATTGCTGAGTTATTAGCAAGGCAATCTGTTTCTAAAAAGAAGTATTTGGTGATTGATCGGGTGGGAATTGAGAAAGAAAGTTCAAAATCAAAAGTTCAAAGTTTAAAGTAAGATTGTATTCTTTAAACGTTCCACTTCCAACTTTCCACTCCTCTGAACTTATTTTCCCTTACCTTTGTAATCTTGTTAGATCGTTCTTTGAATGTGAATTTTATTTTGCGGCAGGCCGTACTTCGTTATAAAGACTATGTGCGGCAGGGATAGCAGCGAAAAGCCTCCCTCGTTGAGCTCGGGATAAACTCGTGCGATGGCGAGAGGGAGCTTGTAGCGAATAGCCCGCTAGGCCGCCCAAATTTTTTAAAACCAACACTCAATATTTATTTATTGGGGCTGACCGGTTTTGACAGGATGTTTGGGGGTGTATGCCAGCATGCAGGCTCATGGGATGAGAGCCTTGAAAGATAGTCCTACAACCATAAGTGGCGAGAATACTTACGCCATGGCTGCTTAATCTGACCTAAGGTTAGATTAGCTTATCCGCTGATAAGATCGGTGGAGGCCATCATTGCCCGGTACTCTGTTTAGCGGTGCCGGAACCGCAGTGTCGACAGCATAAACTGGGCCTCGTTGTTGTTGCGCAACGTTGTCGAGATAACAGTAACTAAGGATTTATTTGGCTGTTGCCTGCCTTGTAAGTCCCGACAATCAAAGTCAACTAAGCATGTAGAACGTACACGTTCATCTTCTCTGGACCAGGGTTCGATTCCCTGCAGCTCCACTCTTCAAGTTCCGGCAGGCAAGCCTGCAGATCCACTGGACTTCAACAGAAATCAAAAGCCCGAATCCGTAATGGATTCGGGCTTTTTGCATTTTAGACCTCTCCATTTTCGATCATTTATTACCAATCCGTAGGAGGAAATTCGGTGGACTTGAAAAAACTGAAAATTGCGTTGGTTATAATGGGTAGAATTAAGTACTCAACGTGAAAAAGAATCTACATCCTAATTTATTAAAGCAATCAAAATTCAATTTTTCATTGTATTTAATAAATGGTATAAGATTTTCTTAACACCTCATGATCTTTAACTGCAGATGAACAATTGATTCTCTTTTAAAGTGAACTTTTAAACTAATAATAAAATGAAAACAAAAACAGTATTAGCATTTTTGGTGGCACTTTTTATAATCGTGCAATCTAACACTACATACGCCCAAAAGTTGAACAAAGCGCTTGATGGCTGGACTTTACTTGGTACGCGTGAAGTAGACTACACTATTGACCGTGATGTAATATCTCTAAAAGAGAGTAAGGTAACCATTACGGGCCTGAAGTTTATTGTGAAAAACGGAACCTTAAATATGCATAAGGCTACTGTGCATTTCGCGAATGGAGATACTCAGGATATTGAATTTGATGATGAGGTGAACAACCAAAATGATGGTCGCTTGTGGGATCTTAAAGGAAATTCTCGCAAAATCGAAAAGGTAACATTCTGGTATGATACCGTGAACAACTCAAAAGATAAATCCATAGTGCAGGTTTGGGGTAAATAGTTCTTCATTTATTCTTGCATATTGGATATTGATTGCGGGAGAACATGTCATCAGGATTATAAGAAGCCAACGCTCATGGTGAGCGTTGGCTTTGATTATTTTTGTGGCCACATCATTCCGAACCTGAAATAACCTTAGAAAATTCTGGAAATGTTATTTCCAAATGAACAGTAGCGACAACACAATTAGTGTATTATTAGCAGATACACTGTTTGCCCAAGAGCTTAAAGGCCACTTTGTAAGAAGCTACTATAAACCTGGAGTGAGAATGGGGAAGCATTGCTACATAGCTTTCCGCTTAAGCAATGCTCTAAAAAGAAGGAAAAGGAGGAGAAGTCCATAAACCTTCTCCTTAGTAAGTCATTTTGTTTATTTCTTAACCCTTCACAAAACAAAAAAGGTTGACATTGCTGTCAACCTTTTCGTAAAGAACGAAGGTTCCTTACTTCTTTTTCTTAGCTGCTTTTTTTGCCTTCTTAGCAACTTTCTTCTTAGCAGCTTTTTTAGCTACTTTCTTTTTTGCGGCCTTCTTTGCTTTTTTTGCCATAGCATTTTTTGTTTTTAGTTAAACATATTTATTGAAAACTGAGTTGAAATAAATAACAAATTGTGTATAAACCAAATGTTGACCATCGTTTTTACTACGCGCATCATGTTATATGATCTTCATCAATGAAATGTTTTGATATTTTTTTTTCAACTAACATACTTTGTTGTTTGTATTAAAGCATAATGACATCATTGAAAATGTTGTTATACAGCGTGTATTCACACTTTTTATAAATCATCTTTTAATCATGCATTCACTTCTCTTATTATAAAATCAGTTAGAAGTATATACAATTCAAGAGAAATAGGATCAAAAAATAATTTGAAATATTTTTCGTGTCGGTACAGATTTTATTATAAAATGATGCGAATGTTCTACCTTTGTGTCATCACATCCTAACTGGCTCCGTAGTACAATGGATAGTATTTCAGATTCCGATTCTGAAGATGCAGGTTCGATTCCTGCCGGGGTCACACAAAAATTCCAAATCAAAATCTAAACTTATCTACCATGAAACAAGTTTTATGGGACAATAACCAAACGGGAAGGCAACAACAGACGCAAAGCGGCTGTTGTTGAGTAACGTTGATGAAGTTACCTTATTTCTTAGTGACCAACTCGAGCGCCCTGGTGGTTGTATAATATTTTGCAATCATATTCGGCACTTCCCAATCGGGCATGTTTTTGTTTTGAAGGTATTCAAGGAATTTTTCGGTTACGCGGCCAAAGTGAGCTTCATGACCTTCTTTATAGGAATCGGGAATCACAACTTCCCAGCCTTTGCTTAATTTCTTTATGTCAACTCCTGGATATTTGGACTGAATCGTTTTTAGACCCTCTTGTAAAGAATTCTCAACAGTGGCTTCATCAGGAGATTCAATATATAGAGTAGGTTTATACTGTTGCTCAGCTCCCTGCCTGATGATTAGATTAGATCGTGTGCCGCGCATAATCGAATAGTGCGTGTCGCCAGCGCCTTCTGGGGCCTTGTAGTTCCATATTACAGAAACCTTAGCATGTACATTTTTCAATTTGTAATTGATTTCTCCGTTTGAATAGATGTTTAGCACAGTATCATTCACCACATCCTTCTTCAAATAGTCTGGAAAACTTTCCAAATCAGTAATCGCTTTAAATTCACTCAACGTCATGGCGGTAAGGGAATGAGATGCCTTCGTGATTTCGATGTCCTTAGTATAATCCAGAATTTGATCCGGGAAGCATTCCCATTGAACTAAATCAACCAGATGGGTAGTTACATCCACGATTCCTTCACCTTGTTGACTGGCATCCATAAACCACGCTGGACGTTTAAGAATACTGCCCGAAACGTATTTGTAAAAATGATGAACGCTTTCCTTGGTTACAGCAGGATTATCAGGAGTACCTTCTTCCAGGGTTCCGAAAACTTCAGGCAACATCGAAAACTCTTTCTGAAGCATAGTAGTGATTTCATATCGCTCGGTCATGATATCATACAACAGTAAGTTGTTCTCTTTAGCTTTTGCGAAGGATTCTTTTAGAAGTTCAAAATCCTTACTACCAATAATCATGGGCTTATCCGCCAACACATTAAATCCAGCTGCCAATGATTTCGAAACGTACTCTGCCTTTTTTAAATTATTTCCCGAAAGGACTACCACATTGCCTGCTTTTTCTGCAAGCATTTTCTCAAAGAAATCATCGCCATAGTACACTTCTTCTTTCCAATGGGTTGGATTCTCGGTACGGGTATTAAATCCATTGATTCGATTTAAATGCAACGCCACGTCATTGCCTTCTGGTGCATATACATGAACAACAGAATCAACGTTGTCATACATTGACTTTTGCACGAGTGCCGCATGAAAATGACCTGGGTCAAGCGTGATTAGCCGAACTTGATTGGCTGCTTCATTTTTTGGATTAGAAACACAAGACATAACGAGAAACAAAATTGAAAAAATAGATACTGATTTCATGTGCTAATAATTAATTTTTAATGGACACATGGAATCTCCGAGCAAATTTATCACGCTTTTGGGTAAACGGAGGGCAAGGAGATTTCATGTTACTTTATTTATTGAATACTTTTTACTTACTGAATTGCGCCTAGGTTGTAAGGTTTACGTTGCGGTGATGGCTACTGAAGTGGCCACTGTTCCCTTTCACAGCTGTGCCGATGAATGACCTTTCTCGTTAATTTAGTTTTTGATTTCATAACTTTTATAATTTAACGTGTTACTAATTAATACTTAACAGCCTCATCCCTGTTTTGGGAATACGCTTTTGAATACTCCTTTGATTTTACTTGACTCGCTACAAATTTTATCCCTTGAAAAATGTGATTTAGGTAAGTTGGATCCTCATAATCTTTTATATCATGCCCGAGCGCTGTTATCCAGATGTAACCACCATCAAATTTTTGATGCCAGGCTGCAGGGTATAATTTTGAATACGGACCTGCGCTAAGTTTTATTTTCTCCTGATCATCTTCTTTTAAAGAGCTGATATCATGCGCCAATATCGTTTTAATGCCAGGATACATTTCTTTTTGGAAGTAACATTCATCTTCCTTTTCCCAAACCGTTGGCAACCCCGATACGGATGGATGTTCTTTATCAATTACCACAAGTTGATATTTTTGAAATTTGGGATGCCAAACAAATGTTCCACCTAACATCATTTTAAACCAATCCCAATTGCGTTCTGTGCCAACCACAGAGTGGATGCCAACAAAACCACCACCTGCTTCTATAAAGTGTCGGAATGCCAGCCGCTGTTCATCGGTATCAAACACATCGTTATTTGTACTTGCAAATATTAATAGTGTATACTGTTTCAGGTTTTCTTCTGAAAACACGGTTGGATTTCCTGAAACCTCCGTTTTAAATCCATACTGTTGGCCAAGTTTTTCAATACTCGAAACGGCAGCGGGAATATTTTCATGCACGTAGCCTTTTCCGTTTTTGGTATAAACAAGAACACTAACTTTTTTCCATTTTACATTGGTTTTTTTTTGTCCGCTGGCCGGAAAAATGAAAAGACAAATCAGGAATATTGGAATGATCAACTTCATAACTTAATAATCCTATTTAGGTTCATAGTAATCACTTTACTTATTATTTTTTTGAGAGATCGGCAACTGCCCAATAAACTTTCTTTGGCTTCAAATCCTTGTCAAAAAGGAGCGGATAATCTTTTCTTCCCCGTACGGGAAAATTATCTAGCCAACTATGGCGATCGGAGATGTTCCAAAATGTTACGCCTGAGATTGTATTTTTATGCTTTCTAAATAGTTCGAAACACATTTTATAAACCTCTATTTGTTTAGCCTCTTTTTCTTTCGTGAAGTTCAAATCATAATCTTCTGCTTTGCGTTCGCGGGCATTGTGTTCTTTTGGATATACTGAGATATCGAGTTCAGTGATTTGAATTTTCAAACCCAATTCAGAAAATCGAGTGAGCGTACTATCTAATTGCTGGCGCGATGGCTCATTCAATGCCCAATGCCCTTGCAACCCAACACCATGAATGGGAACCCCGGCATCTTTTAGTCCTTTTACTAGTTTGAAGATTTTCTCTCGCTTTACAGGATTGATTTCATTGTAGTCATTGTAGAACAACAATGCATTGGGATCAGCTTCATGCGCATATTGAAATGCTTTTGCAATATATTCTTCACCACAGATTTTTAGCCATTCAGAGTTACGAAGGAATTCATCGGGTTTATCTGAGATAGCTTCGTTCACGACATCCCAGGCATACACTTTTCCTTTATAGCGAGTAACTACCGATGTAATGTGTTCTTTTAATCGTTGAAGTAGAATTTCTTTGCTGATGGCTTTCCCATTTGAATCAACAAATAACCATTTCGGAGTTTGACTATGCCAACATAGTGTGTGGCCACGCATCTTCAAATTATTACGTTGTGCAAAGGCAACGATAGAATCTGCGTGTGACCAAAAGTATTCATTCTCTTTTGGATGGATAGGCCCCATCTTCATAGCATTCTCCGGAGTCATACTATTGAACTGCTCAAGGATTGAGTCGGCCTCATCCGTCTTCAATGCCTGTGGTGACACAGCTACACCTATCGGAAAGAAATCTTTGTAATAGTCCTTCAGTCCCTTTTCAGATGATGAACCTTGACTGTATCCTGTATAAACACAACCAACGAAAGCAAAAGCAAGAATAAATCTATTCATCAGTCTTTGTTTTAAACACAAATGTCCCCAGTCACCTACTATTGGTAGGATGTGAAAATCAAACTATTTTGAACCTGTTGTTTAGCTCAGGTTACAGCAAAATCAAAAGCCCATATAATTTTTAGCATTATGATAGCAGATGTCTTCTACCATTTTGCCAATAAGCGGCATATCATTAGGCAGTTCGCCTCTTTCAATATCAGTACCAATCACGTTACACAGTATTCGTCTAAAATATTCGTGACGAGGGAATGAGAGAAAACTTCTGGAGTCTGTAATCATCCCGATGAAGCGTGATAACAAACCCATGTTTGATAACGTGTTGATTTGTTTTTCCATTCCATCTTTTTGATCGAGGAACCACCAGCCGCTGCCCCATTGCATTTTACCGGGCGATGAACCATCGTTAAAATTTCCAATCATGGTGGCAAACAATTCGTTATCTGCCGGATTTAAATTGTAGATGATGGTCTTGGTTAATTGATTATCGCTATCCAGTCGGTCGAAAAATCTTGACATGCTATAGGCTTGTGGGAAGTCACCAATCGAGTCGAAACCTGTATCTGCACCAAGCGTGCGTTTCATACGCGAGCTGTTGTTGCGCAGCGCCCCAAGGTGAAATTGTTGTGCCCATCCTTTTGCATGATAAAGTCGGCACAAATGCGTAAGAACAAATGACCGAAGTCCAATAATTTCTAGCGTATTAAGCGTTGTTCCTTTCAATACTTTTGTAAATAAGCTTGCAGCTTCTGCTTCAGTCAATTCTCCGTAAGGAAGTATTTCCAACCCATGATCGCATGCACGGCATCCATTCTTAGCGAAAAAGTCAACTCTGTTTTCAAGAGCTTTTAATAAATCGGCCAACGAACCAATATCAATGGCTGATGCTTCTGATAATTTTTTGATGTAGGCATTGTAAGCAGTGGCATCTTCAAACGCATAGGCTTTATCCGGCCGGAAGGTTGGAAGCATTTTAACACCGGGCGATCCTGCTTTGGAATGAGAAATATGATATGCTAAGTCATCGCACGGATCGTCTGTTGTGCAAACAACTTCCACGTTCATCATTTTTAATAAGGGCTGAACCCGGAATTCTTTTGTTTGCAGCTTAGCAGAGCATTCGTCATAAATGCTTTTTGCAGATTCGGAGTTAAGCACACGATCTATTCCGAAATACGCCTTTAGTTCAAGGTGTGTCCAATGGTACAACGGATTGCGCATAGTATGCGGAACCGTTTCTGCCCACTTCATAAATTTTTCTTCGGGGCTGACGTTTCCGGTGCAATATTTTTCATTCACACCATTGCTGCGCATAGCACGCCACTTGTAGTGATCACCCTCCAGCCAAATTTCAGTTAGGTTAGTAAACTGCTTGTTTTCGGCAATTTCTTTTGGTGATAAGTGATTGTGATAATCCACTATGGCCTGAGGTGCAGCATGATTGTGATACAAATTCACTGCTGCTTCGGATTGAAGTAAAAAATCTTTCCCTAAAAATTTAGATTTAGCTGACACGTTTTTTCTTTTTTAAATAAACCATTAATTAAACTCCACAGAATGCATTGAACCCACCATCTACGGGCACATCTACACCTGAAACAAACCTGGAAGCATCTGAACATAACCACAACAAAGTTCCGATTAACTCTTCAGGCTCACCAAATCTTCCGAAAGGAGTGCTTTGAATAACGGATGCCCCGCGTGCGGTTAATGATCCATCCGTATTCGTTAGGAGAGCACGATTCTGTTCTGTAATAAAAAAACCAGGTGAGATTGCATTCACACGAATGCCCGCTCCATATTTTTTAGCCATCTCAATGGCCAGCCATCCGGTGAAATTACTTACCGCTGCCTTCGCAGCAGAATAGCCTACTACTCGTGTGATGGGACGAAATGCAGACATAGAAGAAATATTTATGATAACGCCTACTTTTTTTGCAGCCATCACTTCACCAAATATTTGCGAGGGCAACACGGTGCCTAACAAATTTAAATCAACCACTTGTTGAAATGCTTTTGAGTCGAGATCAAAAAAAGTTTTATCAACACCTATCGTAGCACCAGGCATGTTTCCGCCTGCAGCGTTTATCAAAATATCAATGGTGCCAAATGCAGAAAGAATTTTTTCTTTCGCGGATTTCAAATCTTCTATTTGAAGCACATCGGCCTGAACGGCCATTGCTTTTCCGCCTGCCTTTTGAATTTCATCAGCTACGGTTTGCCCGGCTTCTTTTCTTCGACCGATAACTACAACATTGGCTCCGGCCTTGGCAAGTGCTTTGGCCATAGAAGTACCCAACACGCCTGTGCCTCCGGTAATAACTGCTGTTTTATTTTGTAATGAGAATAGTTCTTGAATGAATGCGTTCATTTTATTTATTAAAATCACTAAACTGTTTATTCATTTCATCATCGCTGATGAAACTACCGGAACTTAACAAAACCCTGTGTTTAAATTCCATCGATTGGCCAGGGTTAAGTGTAGTTGTCATCTCTTCATCGGTAGGGACGTAGGATTTGGAGGCCAAATTATTTACTGCAAATAACCCGTACGTGCGTGCATGCCAATGGGCAGGATAGCCAACATTCTTTTTGTTATCGATTATGGCAATGGTGATTGGTTCGTTGCCTTTGGTAGCAGAAAGAGAAACCCAATTGGCACGTTTGCCCCATACATCTCCTTTTTCAAGGCCACCACTATTTTTATAAACACCGTTTACTCCTTCATTATTAAGCGCAGCTACAGTAGTTGGTTTTCCGCTGGCATCGGTAAATACTTCAGGCTTTGTAGAAGGTTCTTCAAAAGCGCGGTCAAGCCGGATACCCATCATACCTTCTTTACTTTCTTCAAACACTACTTTTTCTTTTTGTGCGGTGAGTTTAGTGGTCCGGTCAATTACACGAAGGTTATCCGTTCCACTAAAAACAAACGTTGTTTCTTCTACTAGCAAAATATTATTTTTAGAATCCACCCAATTGGCCGTTACTGAAAGGGTTCCTTTACTCTTTCCACCTTCAGCCTTTACAGTTTTTTGATGGCGAATGCTTCCATATTCAGATTTTTTATCGGCTGGTATTGCATACGAGTTATTCCAGAAATCAAGATTGTTTACATCGCCATAGTTAAACCAAAGGCCCACATGATGTGGATGATCTACGCGCTCACCCGGGCGAGGATCTTTTGGAAATCCGCGAGTGATCACGGTACCTTTGCTTGTATAGATTGGATACAGCACAGGCTTATCCAAATCAGATGGATAGATGTATGAGGTAAATAATTTACCATCAATCATTACATCCACTTTCTTATTCTTTTCATCGGTAACAAATTTTACAGCTTTTTGTGCCATTGCGCTACCGGATAATAAAAAGAGGGACAATACGATTGTCCCTGCTTTTAGTGAAAACTTAAATCCACTCATAAGTATTATTAATATTTAAAAACTTTTCCACCTGCCATAACTTCTTGAGTCTTTTCATCAAAGGTGGCCTTCATTCCTGTGTGAACAGCAGCGTTCGCCATAATAACAGCAATCGCATGCGAATAACCAGCTTCAACAGGTGCATTAGGCTGCTTACGGTCACGTACACTTTCCATCCAGTTGCGCATGTGGCCTGATGTTAGTGGATCATTACCTGTATTAGCAGAAGCAATAATTTTTTCATCGACTACATTCAGGTTAGCCTCCTTCAATAAGTTAGCGCTCATACCCATTGCCTTGGCATGGCGTTCAGTCAATCCGCCAGTGGGTGTTACCATGTTTGTATTCAGGTTCATTTCGCCACCATTTGAATAATAGATCTCAGCAGGATTTTCATCGCCATTGTGCATACGAGATGTAAACGTTACTTGAAAACCTTTTGTAAGATCATCGGCTGGTCCATAATCGAAGGCAACTGCAATGGTGTCCCAATTTTTGCGGCCATCTTTCCATTGATAAATTCCGCCATTGGCAGTGGCACTTCTTGGATTTTTCAAACTGCTGAACCAATGAACGGTATCAATTTGGTGACTCATCCACTGGCCGGGAAGGCCTGAAGAGTATGGCCAGAACAAGCGGAACTCCAGATACTTTCTAGGATCCCATGCCTCAGCCGGACGATTCATTTGATAACGCTTCCAGTCGGTATCGCTTTCTTTTATTTGATCTACCAATGCTTGTCTTCTCCAACGACCCGGTTGGTTTACATTCCAGGTAAGTTCAACCATGGTTATACCACCAAACTTTCCTGACTTCACAAAATCAGCGGCAGCATGATAGTTTCTTCCGCTTCTACGTTGCGAACCAATCTGAACAATTTTACCAGTCTCCTTAACCGCTTTCAAGGCAGCACGGGCATCTTCCATTGTTTCAGCGAATGGTTTTTCAGTATATGTATCACACCCAGCGCGCACCGCTTCTACTGTATGAAGTGCATGTTGAAAATCTGCCGTGCTAATAATTACTGCATCTACTTCTTTAGAACTGTAAAGCGCTTCGTTGTTTACAAAGGTTTTAACATCATGGCCTAATTTTTCTTTAAGGATGGCTTGTCCTTCTTCGCGTCTTCTTTTCCAGATATCGGAAACAGCCACCATATCAAAATTCAATTCTTTATGATGACTAGTGAAAGCAGGAAGTAAGGATGAGCGGAAGCGGTCTGAGAAACCCACTACACCCACACGTACCCGATCATTCGCACCGATAATATTTGCATAGCTCTTCGGGCTAAAGCTCATGGCACCCAGGTAAGTTCCTGCTGTAGCCAGGGCAGATTTTTTAATGAAGTCTCTCCTTGAATTTTTCATATCTACGTTTATGTTAATTGAACTTTATTTTAATTCTTTAATTTTTATACTTCTGAATGAAACGTTATCGCCATGGTCTTGTAAAAGAATTCTTCCTTTCTCAGCCATTCCAAAATTTTCCCACTTGGCATATTTGCTGCGTGCTACCAATGCATTGTAAATAGGTGAGCCACGCTGGTACTCAACTACTTTATAGCCATTGAGCCAATGCTCAACCCGGTTATCCGGATAAACAATAATCCGGCCATTGTTCCACTCCCCAATCTTGTGTTGACCGCGTCTTTCCTTAATAGAAGGAATCAAATCATATAAAGAGGCTTGTGTTCTATTGCCCACTACACCTTGCTTGGCATCGGGATGTTTAGCGTCATCAAGAATTTGATATTCAAGACCAATGGCCGATCCTTTGTTCTCTTCTTTTTCCGTGACAAAATATTTTACACCACTGTTGGCGCCTTCAGTAAGTTTAAATTCAAACTGAAGATCGAAAGCACCAAACTCTTTTTCGGTAACCACATCACCGCCATTTTCTGATTCGGCACCACCTGATTTTAACACACTGATGGTTCCGTCTTTTATCTCCCATCCTTTAGCAGGAAACTTATCCTTGTAAACTCCGCGCCATCCGGTTGATGTTTTGCCATCCCATAGTAAGGAGTAGCCCTGTTTTTTTTCTGATTCTGTTAAGTTGTTTGCAACGAAGTTCATAACAAACACATCGTCAGGTGGGGATGGCTTAAGATTTTTTGTTTGAATGCGAATCTTGCGCCAGCGTATTTGCCTTCCGGGCTCGTCATTTTTACCGATTGCATGAACCTGAAGTGCAATAAAGCCGCTCAAGGTCAAATCGTCTACAACATGCGCAGTAGGAATGCCATTCACGAAAGTGCGTATGGAAGTACCAATACATTCAAGACGAATTTTATTCCACTCATCTTGCTTAAACGCTTTTTTTGCTGCCGGATTATACTCCATGGTATAGAGCCAATCTCTGCGGGCCTCATCATAAACTCCACCCGTCCAACCGCGGGGTGAAGGATCAACTTCAAATTGATATCCATGCACGCGACCGTTCAGATATTCTGGGGTACTCAAACTGCGGAATTGAATGCCGGAATTCATGCCTTGCGGAACTTTATATTCAAGTTCTAAAATGAAATCACCATAATTTTTCTCTGTGGCCATGAACGAATTAGGTTCATTAGCAACCGTAGTCCCAACGATTTCACCATTTTGAATTTCGTACTTGGCTTTGCCATTGAGTTGTTTCCACCCAGTGAAGTCCTTTCCATTAAAGAGGGTCTCCCAATTTTGAGCATCCACGTAACTGAAGGTGGCTAGCAGGACAATTAAAACAACGAGATGTTTTTTCATTTTTAGGTATTACGTTAGGCAATTCAGAACATCCTAACCAAGGAGGAGGTACTGTGCTTATTAATGACGCTGAAATGGCCTTTTATCCCTACAAATTCGCACTTTTATTTTATGATTGGAACGGATTTTATTTGATCGGGGAAAAACGCCACTTATCCTTTAAAGTGATTGAAATGTAAGGGAAAAACGCAAAAATTTCGTCACATTGGGTGTAATCTCCATGTCATTTTTATACTCCGCACTATGTTATCCACTAAAAAGTCCAGCAGAAGAATTTTTGTAAGGGATCTGGCCTTACTTTCCAGCGCCCTGATGCTGCCAAATTTTTCGTTCGCAAAAGACAATGCCTCAAAAATGAAATTGGGGTTGGTCACGTACTTATGGGGCAAGGATTGGGATATCCCAACGCTACTAAAAAATTGCAAGGCGTCAAATGTGCTTGGTGTAGAATTGAGGGTGGATCACGCGCACGGTGTAGGCCCTTCTATTTCCGCATTGAAACGCAAAGAAGTAAAAAAAATGTTTGCTGATAGTCCGGTTAAGATTGTGGGAATGGGCACCAATCAACAGTATGATTTTGTAGATCAGGACAAACTCAAAAAATCTATTGAAGAAACTAAAGAGTGGATCAAACTTTCCAAAGATGTTGGCGGAACCGGAGTGAAAGTTAAACCCAATGCATTCCATGAAGGAGTGCCTCATGAAAAAACCATTGAGCAGATTGGTAAGGCATTAAATGAAGTGGGAAAATTTGGTGCTGACTATGGACAAAAAATCAGAGTTGAGGTTCATGGTGAAGAAACGCAGGAATTGCCTAATATGAAAGCTATTATGGATGTAGCAGATAATAAGAACGTGTACACCTGCTGGAATTGCAATGATCAGGACTTAATTGGTGGTGGCCTCGAGTACAATTTCAATTTGGTGAAAGACCGCCAGGGTGATACAGTTCATGTGCGCGAACTGAACATTGGCTCCTATCCGTACCAAGACCTGATGAATCTATTTGTAAAGATGAATTATGATGGTTGGATTTTATTAGAATGCCGTACCGACCCGGCTGATAAAGTGAAAGCTATGATTGAACAACACGAAGTGTTTGATCAGATGATTATGAATGCTAAAAAGAAGTAAAAATATTTTTTCTCACCTAACCAAACCTAGCTATGAAAAAAGAAAATGATCTTAACAGAAGAGACTTCATAAGGAAGACGACTACAGCAGCTATTGTGTTGGGCTTTCCAACCATAATTCCGGCCAGCGCTTTTGGTGCTAATGACAAAGTACAGGTTGCCGTGTTGGGTGTAAACGGAAGAGGGAAGGATCATATAAAAGGTTTTCAAAGTCAGAACCATGCGGAGGTTGCCTGTTTGTGCGATCCGGATAAAATCATTTTGCAAACCCGAGCCGATGAGTTTGAAAAGCAATATGGTAGAAAAGTAAAAATGCAACAAGATTTGCGCAAAGTGTTTGACGATAAGAGCATTGATGCGGTAAGTATTGCAACGCCAAATCATTGGCATACACTGGCCGCTATCTGGGCGATGCAAGCTGGTAAAGATGTGTATGTTGAGAAGCCAGGCACACACAATCTTTATGAAGGCAAGAAACTAATCGAAGCAGCAAAGAAATATAAACGCGTTGTTCAGCACGGTGTTCAATTGAGAAGTTCTGTTGCTATGCAAGAAGCTGTTAAGCATTTGCGCGATGGCTTGATTGGTAATGTGTATATGGCGCGTGGACTTGTATTTAAGTGGCGGCCGGATATTGGTAATATGGGAACCGAGCCAGTGCCGGAAGGATTAGATTATGATTTATGGACAGGTCCAGCAGAGAAGCGGCCCTTCTCGCGCAACTATGTTCATTATAACTGGCATTGGTCGTGGAATTATGGTAACGGAGATGTAGGCAATCAGGGTATTCATGAAACTGATTTGTGTATGTGGGGTCTTGATGTTGGCTTGCCGGAAAAAATTACGTCCATGGGTGGAAAGTTTTTGTGGGATGATTATAAAGAAACGCCCGAGGTGTTGTCGTCTGTTTACCATTATCCAAAAGAAAAAAAGATTATTCAGTTTGAGGTAAGACCCTGGATGACCAACATGGAAGACGGTGTGGGTATTGGAAATATTTTCTATGGCAGCGAAGGCTACATGGTGGTGAAGGGCTATGATAAGTATGAAACTTTCCTGGGAAAGGATAAAACACCCGGCCCAACTAAAAAGGAAGGTGGCGATCACTACAAGAACTTTATCGATGCTGTGATTGCTAAAAATCCTGCGTTGTGTAATGCTCCGGTTGAAACTGCGCATTTATCTTCTGCCTTGGCGCATTTGGGTAACATATCTTATCAAACAGGACGCACTTTGACATTCGATCCAAAGACCGAAAAGTTTGCTGGGGACACGGAAGCCAATGCCATGTTAACAAGAAAGTACAGAGCACCCTTTGTAGTACCTGATAAAGTTTAAAAAATAGTTGCTTGAAATTTCTTAAAGATGAAGTGCGATGGGGCATCATTGGGTGTGGTGATGTGTGCGAAGTAAAAAGTGGTCCCGCATTTTCTAAAGTCAGTAACTCGCGGCTTGTGGCTGTAATGAGGCGCGATGAAGCGAAGGCAAAAGATTATGCTCAACGGCACAAGGTTGGTAAGTTTTATACGGATGCTCAAACCCTCATTAATGATCCGGAGGTAAATGCAGTTTACATTGCTACGCCTCCCGCACAACATGAGGAGTATGCTATTAAAGCCATGCTTGCAGGTAAGCCTGTTTACATTGAAAAACCTCTAGCTCTAAATGCGGAATCGTGTATCTCGATTCGAGAAACATCCTTGTCGTTGCAAGTTCCGGCAACAGGTGCCTATTACCGAAGAGCTTTGCCATTATTCAATAAAGTAAAGTCGTTGTTGGAAGAGAAAAGAATAGGCACTGTAAAACTTGTCTTGTTACGTACACTTCAATCACCCACTAAAAACACAATCACAAAAACATCTGATAATTGGCGCGTGAATCCTGAGCAGTCGGGTGGTGGGTTGTTTCATGATTTAGCTCCGCACCAACTAGATTTAATGTATTGGTTTTTTGGCAAGCCAACTGAAATGAAAGGTCGATCTTTAAATCAGGATAAAATAAATAGCGCTCCTGATGTTACCAGCTTCGAAGCCTTGTTTAAAGATGTTTTTCTCCGCGGTATTTGGGCTTTTAATGTTCACGAAAGTGCTGTGGCAGATACCTGTGAGATTATCGGTGACAAAGGAGTGTTGAAATTTCCTTTTTTTACAGGAGCAACTCTTGAAATAAAAACGGATAATGGGGCGGAACGAGTTGATTTTACCAATCCACCTCACATTCAACAACCCATGATTGAAAAAGTAGTTAAGTATTTTCGAGGTGAGGGCGAAAACCCTTGCTCGATGGATGACGCACTTGTATCCATGAGAATGCTTGACTGCACGCTTGATTAAATAGGTTCACGGTTTCATAATACCGGATGGAAGTTTGACAACTAAGATAGTAATCTTCGGAGAGGTAATGATGCGAGCAATGCTTTGATCCAGTTTCGGTTTACTGTTAGTGTTCTATTTTCATTATGTGATATCCTATATGGTAGCCGTATTGGATTATTGATTAGTGAATCTCTGAAGAAGTCAAATCTATTTGACTTTAAGATCTTCCTTCGCTTTCAAAACCCATTCTGCTTTTACTTTCTGAAAGTCGTTCAGAAAATTTTCGTTTTGAAAAAGCATATTAACAAACTGTCTTGCAAAGATTCTTGAGGCCTCCGAATCACTTGGATAATGTACTCCAATGATTTCTCGTGAATGCGCCATGTCGTAGGCATCCTTGATAAAGAAATCTGTGAATTCAGGGGCCAACTCTTGATAAATAAACGCATTGATATAAGAATTGGCCGCATGCCCACTTGGATAAGCTGCCCAATTCGTTTCCTGAACATTCATTAGTGAGGAGTCAATACTATAAGGCCGGATACGTGCATACTTAAACTTCAATGACCAGATAAAGAAGCTTGCGTCTCGCCATACATTAGCCATAAAATCAGCGGTAACCGGTAGTGTTTCAGGATTAAACCATGATCCTATGGATCGGCCAATAAAAAAGAGATTATTTCGGTAACGTGAATAAGTAGAGTCACCTGGTGTAACGCGAACGTTGTAGTATACATCTGCCATGTAGAGACTTGACCGGACATCTTCTTTGGTTCTATACTTTTGAAGAGCAAGAAGGTAATCTATCTCTGCCCGCGTTTGATCCGAACTGTTAGCAGGAGCATCGGGTATTCTGAAATCTTCAACGCTAATATTTTGAAGATATACGGGTTTAAGGCTTAGCCTTCGTTCAATTGTTTCTTTGTTTGTCTGAAAATTCTGTTTGTCAATTTCTTCATGTGTCGATTTTGGTTTTGCACTAAACGCTTTAAGTTGTTTGTAATGGCCACGAGTCGGAGTAAGTTCTTTTGTTTTATTTTTTTGGGCAACAGAACTAAGTGAACTTAAAATGAATACCGAAATAAAGAGTGAAGCAAGTTTTTTCATGTGCTGTTTGATTTGTTCACTGTTAAGACGGAAGGAGGAAAAAAAAGACGCAAACCAAAATCGTGCGTCTTTATCAGCAATGGGTCGTCAATAGGGTGAGCGATTTAATGATCGCGGTGTAGTTATTTAAAACTTTAAAAAGTAAAACTATGGAAAATCAATTTGATCCAGGAAGTTGTTGCGATGGCGACAGCGGTTGCTGTGGTGGCATGACAGGGTGCTGCTAACTATTGAAGGAAGGTGGGTATCCTGCCTTCCTTTTTTTAATTAACAAATGAATCCTGATTGCAATTGCAAGGCTGACGGTTTTCGCAGACAATTACATTTCCGTAAGCATCCATTTTAATGTTATACTGTTCTTCCATTTTCTCTCGTAGCATTTGTCTGGCGCGTTGCACTCTTGACTTTGCACCTGAATAGGAGATATTGAGTCGCTCAGCCAGGTGAGTTTGAGAAAGGTTTTCTATTTCGGTTAATGCTAGTGCCTCCCGATACTTTTCAGGAAGTGTTAGTAGCATTTCCTGGAGGCAACTTGAAACGCACTCAGTAAGCATTTGGTGATCACTATCCCAATCAAGGTCGTGAGATGAGATGGTTTTTGATTTGCTCCTGTAGTAGTCTGCGATGGTGTTTCTGGTGATTTGATAAATCCAACCTGATACTTTTTCACTGTCTTTCAATTGCTCAAGTTTCGCATGGACTTTTAGAAAAACATCTTGCACGATGTCGTCTGCCAAGGCTTTGTCCCTTACTTTTTTGTAAACAAAATTCTTTAATTCTTGTTGGGTCTTTGTCCAAATAATAGCCTCAGATGTTTTCATAGGATTCTATTTTTTAAAAATCGTGACAGAAAGCGAAGTATTTACTCTACTCACACTCTTTGTTTATTATCGTAATATTACGATAATATAGTTTAACTGCAATACAGTCTTATATTAGTGTATTGATTTGTGAATCTCAAAAGAATTGGACTCCTTAGCAGCGATAAACTGTTCTGTTTATAAGCATGAATCAGGCACAATTCGAATCCGTCTACAACGAGTATAAAAACCTCGTTTACAATGTGTGCTTGCACTATGTGTTAAATAAGGAGGATGCTCAAGATGTTGCCCAGGAAGTTTTTGTTAAAATCCATCACAATCTTAGTCAATATAATCCCGAGACAGCTTCTTTAAAAACCTGGATCTATCGTATTTCAATCAATCAATCGCTTGATTTCTTAAAAGCAAAAAAAACAAAAAAACGATTTGGGTTTATAACCTCACTTTTTCATCCCGATTCAGATGAACTTATTAAAGACGTGGCTAAAGTTAGTCATCCAGGTATTACAATGGAGGACAAAGAGGGTCTGGAAGAATTACTACTCATCATTCAAGCATTGCCTGAAAATCAGAAAACAGCTATCATTTTAAGTAAGATTGAAGATCGCCCACAAAAAGAAGTGGCAGAAATTATGAATATTAGTGTAAAGGCGGTTGAATCGCTGCTGCAACGGGCAAAACAAATGATTGGAAAAAAATTAGAGGAGCACGAAGGAATTTAATTGAATGATCGTATAACACAATACACTTTGCTATGAATATTGACGAAAAACTGGACTTACTTAAGAAAACTGAATAAGGTAGAAGCGCCTCCGTTCATGCTTACCCGTGTAATGCAACGCGTTAAGTCGCCAAGTGTTGCCCCTGCTCCCTCAGCGTGGAGAGTCGCGTTTTTTACAATTGCAATTGCTATACTTTCTCTCAATGTGTCAATATTTTTGACGGCATCGAGTACGGAAACCAATGATGGAATTGGAGAAGTAATTAGTTCAATGGAGTTGTCAACAACAAATGAATTGTATCATGACTAAGTTAAAATTGTTAAGCATTTCTGTTATCGGCTTATTGATTCTAAATGTTTGCATTATTGGGTTTCTTTTTTTGAGAAGACCACCTGCCCGATTACAAGGACCGCCACCTTTTGAAGTAGAAGGGCCAAAAAAAAAGATTGTAGAAGTTTTGCAACTGGATCGTGAGCAAGTGGTGGAATATGAGAAGTTGATTGATCAACATAAAAACGCCATTAAACTTTTGGACGATAGCATTAAGGCAACGAAAAGTAACCTCTATGAAACGCTGGCTGAAGAAAATTCTTTTATGAAAGATTCTTTGATTAATAAACTTTCAGCTCTTCAAAAGGAAATAGAAACCACGCACTACGATCACTTTTCAAAAATCCGGAAACTGTGTAAACCTGAGCAACTTGAGCGTTTTAATAGGTTAACGCATGAGCTTGCTAGTTTCTTCGGATCAACAAAAGAGGACGCCCGTCCTAGGATGGAAAGACCTTAAGTATCATTTCTTTATGGCCTCATTATCCTTTCCGGTAGAGGGGATTGTCAACTTATAATCGAGATTGATTCGTCAGTATGATATCCTTTGCCTGCTTCCTTTCCTTCCGCTTGTTGAACAACAAAATTAATTTCTACCCTCCGAAGGTTTGTTGAATTAGTGTCGTATAACCAGTACGAACTAAATTAAACAAGAAATGAAGAGTCTATTGATGAATATTCGCGTTGGCATTTTTGCGAGATCAATTTTATTTATAATCCTTACATCGTTTGTTGCCTGTAGTGAACAAGAAGTTGTTACACCAGATGACGACCCTGAAGTAATTGTGGATGATACAGATTTTACTGTATCGGACTGGACAGTAGAAACGCACAGCAATGATGCAGATCCAGATTTCAGTGAGGTGTTTGAAGACAATGCTGTAAAGAGATTGGATCTTGTGATTACATCAGCTCGTTGGAAAAGTATGTTGGCTGATATGACAAGTTTATACGGAACATTCGGTTCCGGAGGCGGTGGTAACTCATTCTCAGATGAGGATCCAATCTTCGTTCCTGCTGAAGTTTTTTATGAAGGAAAAGAATGGTACCGAGTTGGAATTCGATTTAAAGGCAATTCGAGTTTAGCTTCCACATGGAAATCTGGAAATATGAAGCTATCATTCAAACTTGATTTCGATGAATTCGAAGATGACTATCCGCAAATAAAGAATCAGCGCTTTTATGGATTCAAAAAGTTAAGTCTAAAAAATAATTACAATGATAAATCCATGCTGCGCGAAAAAGTGGCCGCTGATATTTTTAGAAATGCAGGCTTAGCCAGTTCGCACACTGCATTTTATACGGTCTACGTAGATTATGGAGATGGCCCCAAGTATTTTGGGTTATACACGTTGGTGGAAGAAGTAGACGATACTTTAATTGACACTCAATTTTCTGACAACGATGGAAATTTATATCAGCCAGACGGAACAGGAGCAAGTTTTGCTTTAGGTACGTTTAGTGAATCTGTTTTTGTGAAGGAAAACAATGAAGATGAAGCGGATTGGTCTGACATTAAAAACTTGTTTACGGTTTTACATAATTCCACCAGAACCACAGATGCTGCTACCTGGAGAACATATCTGGAGGGTACTTTTGATACTGAAACCTTCTTAAAATATTTAGCGGTAAATACAGTAATACAAAACTGGGATACGTATGGAAGGATGACGCATAATTATTTTTTGTATAATAACCCTGACAACAATTTGCTTACGTGGATTCCGTGGGATAATAATGAAGCCTTACAAACAGGGAATATGCAAGGATCGTTACCATTGAATTTCTCCGGTCTATCGTCCAGCCAATGGCCACTGATTGGGTATTTGTATGCAGATCCGGTTTATAAAGCTCAATACAATAGCTATGTGAAAGAAGTAATTGATGGAACATTTAATACTAGCACAATACAATCTACCTATACCGCTTATGCCTCATTGATAGAGCCATACGCTACTTCCGAGATTAAGGGTTATACATTTTTAAGTAGTACTTCGGATTTTCAATCGGCTATAAGTACTCTTAAAACTCATGCTACGCAGCGAGCTGCAGCAGTTAAAACGTATTTAGGCAATTGAATAACTTAATGTTAAAGAACTAAATTTGTTAACTAAATTTTGAGAGCTAAACATGTTTGAATTATTCCCAGATCAACCGGTTTACGAATACCCGCAGCTGATCAATATTACTTATTCCTTTCTATGGGCATTTGTGTTGGCATCATTAATCGCCATCACTCATAAACTCACCTTTACGGGTGATTATTATCCTAAGAATTTTTTCCAGTCACTCATTTTGGGGGCGGTAGTAACCACCTTGGTAATGATGGCGATAGGTGATAGTCTGGCACGCGGACTAGGCGTCTTTGGTGCGATGGCCATTATTCGCTTTCGTACCCGCATTGATGACCCGAGAGATGTACTGTTCTTGTTTGCTGCTTTAAGCACCGGACTAGCCATTGGTGTTTATGGCTTCACAATTTCGTTTGTGGGATCTATTCTATTTTGTCTAGTGGCTGCATTACTACACTTTTCACCGTTCCGAAGTTATACGCATCATAGTCACCTGTCCTTTTCGATTCAGGATCCTAACACACTTGAAAGTATCACAAGCATTATTAAAGATTTTTGTAAAGACTTTCGTGTTATTACCATTCAACTTAATAAAGAAAAGGCAACACGCTATCAATATGCGGTAACATTAAAAACAACCGCGACAAAAGATGAATTAGTAAAAGCCATAAGCACGATAGAAGGAGTGTCGCAGATTAAGTTGTCATCCAATGAAATTATAACCAGCTGATGAAAAAAGAGGTAAATTGGTTTTACATATTAATCGTGCTGATGTTGATCGCTATGCTATATATCAGCGGTCGGTATTTTAAAGGAAGCGGTGAAGCTTCCATAGGGATAGCACAAACATCAGAGTATAAAGTGAAAACAGAGAAATCTGCGCTGGTAAAGGCGATTAACATTGTGCCTGGTATGGAAGTGAAGGAGGGTGAACTTCTGGTAGAACTCACTAGTGATGCACTGGAAGTAGATATCGCTAAACTCACCAATCGTATTGCTGTCAATAAATCAGAACGCGCGGAAAAGGCAAAACTCACCAATGCAGAAACTTCTTACATCAAGGCTCAGAGTGGCATCACGATAGAAGAACTTGATGCGGAGTTATTGGAATTGGAAAGTAAGATCAAGATGAATGAAGCACTTACAAAAGAATTCACTACCGATAAAAAAACGAGTGAAGATTCTCCAATGTCAATCAAAATCAGATCGCTAAAGCAACAAAAGCAAAAACATTTGGAAGCGATGAACATCAAAATTGAAGATGTAAAGCAGGAGAGCACTACCGAGCAACAATTACTTGAAAATCAAATTACACTGCTGGAGAGCGAATTGAAATTACTGGAAACAGAAAAGAGTAAGCTGAATAAATATGCTACTGCTTCAGGTGTTGTAAAAAATGTTTATGTGAAACCCGGTGAACAGGTAGATTCCTTTACACCACTGCTGGAAATAAATCCATTACATCCTACTACTGTTGTTGCATACCTTGTTGGAAAGAAACCTACAGAGTATGGGGTGGGAAAAATGGTAAGCGTATCATCTTATGACCAACGTAGAAATTCAGTGCAAGGTAAAGTAATTGGCTACGGATCGGTCAGTGAATTGCCCGACATTTTACAGAAGTCAACGGCCACACAAGCTTTTGGTCAACAAGTGTTTATTGAGATTCCTGTTGATAACGCTTTTTTCAATGGGGAAAAAGTACTGATTAGATAATCATATGCGTACAAATATTTTTTTGTTTTTGTTCTTCCCTTTCATTCTCAACGCCCAGGTGGCAATGGACGAATTCTTAGGAGCAGCGTTGGAGGCACCTGCTGTAAAAGCGTTCGATAACCAAAACGCTTTTCTTCAATCAAATCCTTATCGGCTTTCATTAATTCGCGGATTGGAGTTTCGAACGGAGAGCAATCAGTTGGATCCGCAACGCCAGGACTTTGCATTGCGATTGAATCCGGCCAATCCATGGGAAGTGAAACGCAATAACCAATACTTTCAATCGTATCATGAAGTGGTAAATCTCGATCGGGATCGTGAATTGAAAAAGATATTGAAAATCCATTATGATGCCATTATCGATTGGGCCTACCTCGAGGAGCAAAAACAACTGAAGGAAGAAGAGCGGTTGCTAACGCATACGTTAATTCAAATTTTAGAAGCACAGCGTTTTTCCAATTACTTTGATGCCAATGATTATGCTGAATTAAAAATTGACATGGTAGAAAAGGTTGTAGCATTAGAGGAATTATATTTCGAAGAGGATGCACAGCGCAGTAAAATTGAACTACTTTATCCGCTTGCGAAAACTCAAATAATTTCATGGTCTTTAGGGGAATTAATTTCCATTGAGGGGATTGAACGATGGATCGAAAACTATCAAAGTACTCCTGTACTTGGTGAAGTAGCCTATCGGCAGAAGCGGGTTGAGCTTGCGCAGTCAGAGTGGGCATTGGAAAAATCAAATATTAATGTCGGGTTTGTGCAGGCACAATATCAGCAATACCGTATCGAGCAAAACCGAAGTCCATGGAGTATAGGGCTTGGTGTGAGACTACCTCTTTTTAACCCGAACAAGGGAGACATGACCAAACGCAAGTTGGAAGTGATTGAAGCGGAAGGGGACTTAGTCGCTGCAAAGGACGAACAGCAGGAAGGTCTGGAGTTGATGAAGAGAAAGGTAAAAACATTAACAACTCGTTATTATAATATGCAACATCAGATGGACAGCTTAAACATTGACGCGATGGCATCCAATCTTCAGGAAATAGAAGACAGCAACCCGATAGCGGTTGTAAGCCTAAAAAGAAGTTTGATCAAATCAAAAACTATTGCAGCCCGCTTGCGAAAGGAAATTTATCTGGCCTACATCGAATATTTGTGGTATGCAGGGCTGCTGCAACTACAGCCCATAGAAAATTATCTTAGCTCAGATTTTAATTAGGCATTACACAGAAAGCCTCAGCAGTTAAAACATACTTAGGTACTTGTCCCTTCGTTTATAAAAATGAAAAGCGAAGGATTCTTCTAAGAAACTCGTATTACTTAATAACAATTAATATTTATTGATGAAAAATCTTAGAACAGCCTTTACTTCATTCATTATCTTAACTGCTTTGACAGTAGGTCTTATTGTTTCGTGTGGTAATGATGTAACACCAACTACAAGCGGGTCAGTTTCAATAGTTGATGCTGTTACCAACAACTACAAAAGTGCCGTCACTATCTCAACAAGCGGCAGTAACATAGTTCTAAAAAGTAATGGTCTGCCTGATCACAAAACGCCTTATTGGGGAGTAGGTAATGCATTGTATGAAGACTTCCCTGATGGCTATCACGCCAACGTAAACACAAGCATGTCTGCACATACCTATAGTATGACAATTCCTGCGAACCCTTCGGTTGCCAGCAGTCACGAAGAAACAACCTTGGGGCCGATAGGAATGGCGCTTAATGGAGTGCCCATTTATAACGACAGAGAAGGCGGTAACGTACCACTGGATGCTTTAACCATAACAACATTCGATTATTCGGGGGCTCATCCTGGACCTGGAAAAGATTATCACTATCATACAACAGGAACGTATACAACTGTGGATGATAATAATTTAGTTGGTTTTTTAAGGGATGGCTTTCCAATCTATGGCAGAAGAGATAAAGATGATACATATCCCGCCAATCTGGATGCATATGGTGGTCATACTGGTATCACCCAAGATTTCCCTGATGGCATCTACCACTATCATGCGAGTAATGTGAATTATTTAAATACTGGCTATTATATTTTGAAGGCCGGTTCTTATTATGGAACAAAAGGCACATTTACCCAATAAGTGATGATGATGATTTATTCAAATTTCAACCAAAGGATTTCTTTAAAAAACTCGTATTAATTACTATAACGAAATTATACTGATGAAAAACCTTAACACAACGTTTATCTCTTTCATTGCCTTGTGCGCGTTCACATTGGGTCTTACTGTATCATGCGGTAACGATGATGAAAATGTCACACCTACAACCACGGGCTCTGTTTCGATCACAGACGTAGTGAACAGCAATTACAAAAGTGCTGTTACTATTTCTGTTAGCACAAGTAGCATTGTTCTAAAATCGAAAGGAGTGCCAGACCACGTGAGTCCATATTGGGGATCTGGTAATGTTTTGTACGAAGCACCCACTATGACTGGACAGACTGTAAATCCTGGCAATCTACAGGAGCAAACATTTGTGATGACCATTCCCATTAACCCATCCGCGGCATCTTCGAAAGAAGCAACTTCACTTGGGCCAATTGGTATGGCATTAAATGGTGTTGCAATTTACAATGATCGCGAAGGTGGCAATGTTCCGGTTGATGCAGGTACGCTTACTTCGTTTGATAGAGGCGGTGCTCACAGCGGGCCAGGCGGTTTATATCATTACCATTTTGATGGTGATTTCACTTCCGTGGATGACGCGAACTTAATTGGATTTTTACGGGATGGATTTCCAATCTATGGAAGAAAAGATTCGGATGGCACGTATCCTACTGATTTAGATTCCAACGGTGGCCATACCAAAGTTACCGCTGACTTCACAACTGCCATTTATCATTATCATACCGCGAATACCGCTTATATGAATTCACGATTCTATGTTTTAAAGTCTGGAAGCTACCATGGAACAAAAGGAACATTTACTTTCTAAGATTATAACGGGCAGTTTTCTTTTTAGCAGCTTGCTTCTGTGTTTGAGTTGTGTTGTTGATAAAGAAGACAAGAGCAAAGAGAGGCTGCCCGTTTATGAAAAAGTTAGTACGGAACAAATTCCGCTGTATACAATCTCCTCTGTTGACTCTAATCTAAACTTAGTAAATGGAATTTATTTTCTGAACGAAGTACCTTTTTCCGGCATTATCAAAGAAGTATATGAAAATGGCGGAGCGAAAAGTATCGGCTCCTATTTTTTAGGAATGCAAGAGGGTCTTACAAAAACGTTTTATGCTAGTGGAAAAGGAAGAGACATCAGAAGCTATAAGGAGAATGTTGGTTATGGAAGACATGTTGGGTATTGGGAAAATGGAAATATGAAATTTGATTTCACTTACTACTTTGATAAACGGGAAGGCCTTCAAAAGCAATGGTATGAAAGCGGAAGTCCGTATGCCTTTTTAACTTTTAAAGATGATCGGGAAGAGGGAATGCAACAGGCTTGGCGCGAAAACGGAAAGCCTTATATAAACTATGTAGCCAAAGATGGCTTTCGGTATGGATTGCAAAAATCGTCCTTGTGCTATTCACTGAAAGATGAGAAGATAAAGTCTACAGTTTTGCCGAACGAGGAGATCGCATTAAAAAAATAAAGGTATGAAGTACGCATTAATTTTTTCTTTAATCGTAATGATTTCTTGCGATAAGCAGGGAAGAAAACTTCCCTACTACAATACTGCCGATTTTACACCAACTTGGGAATTACCAGTTAGTCATGATGACTTACATCAAATCAGGCCATTCAATTTAGTCAATCAGCAGAATGAAAAATTTACGGAAGCCGACATTAAAGATAAGATCTGTGTAGTTGATTTTTTCTTTACTTCCTGTCCTGGCATTTGTCCTAAGATGGCAGCGAGCATGAGTGACTTGCAAAAGGAATTTTTAAATGATGATAACATCTTGTTGCTATCGCATAGTGTTACACCTGATTATGATAGTGTGTCCGTATTAAAGCAATATGCAATCGACAAAGGTGTTGATTTCAACAAATGGAAATTGTTGACCGGAACCCGAAGTGAGATTTATGACTTAGGACGGAAAGTATTATTTTGTGGAAGAAGATGAGGGTCTTCAGCGGGAAGAAGATTACTTTCTGCATACCGAAAATTTTGTACTCATCGATAAGCAAAGACACATCCGTGGAATTTACAATGGGATTGATCCTAATAGCATTCAATCGCTTATCGCAGATATAAAAGTCTTGGAGCAAGAGTAAAGAAGTGATTGGTTGATCTATTCAGTAATGAAATCTTAATTAACGTGAGTAAAAAATATTCTAAACAAGCCTTAAAATGAAAACACTACTTTTAGTAACACCCATATTCGTAGCAAGTATTCTTGGTATCAGTTTGATGGCTTCGATTTCATCATGTGAAAAAGGTGATACCGATACGACTAGCATATCCAGTTATAAAGGTACAGCATCCGTTACGCAAGGCTTGGCCACTACTACTACCAATAATCTATATCCTGCTGGTCAACGCATTGCAAGTTTAGGAAGCATAACATCAACAGACGATGCTGTTTGGACGGTTCCTGCAGATGTGAATTATTCAGACGCAACTTTTCCTTTTGCCCCTGATTTGTATAATCCCTATGGAACAAAGCACGCAACAGCATCTGCTGCATTAGCGGCATTTGATGATAGTAACATCATAGAAATAGATGCCAATGGGGAGGTAATCACAGGATATATTTTTGGAGACAACTATTTTGAATTATATGTGAATGGAATCCCTGTAGGAAAGGATGCTATCCCATTCACTGATTTCAACTCTCATATCGTAAAGTTTAAGGTTTCAACTCCGTATACTATAGCCCTAAAATTAGTGGACTGGGAAGAAAATTTAGGTTTGGGAACTGAATTGAACCAAGGTTTTGCCCATCATCCTGGCGATGGTGGTATGGTAGCTGTCTTTAAAAATGAATCTCAAAATACAGTTGCTATTACTGGAAGTGATTGGAAAGCACAAACATTTTACTCGGCTCCGATAAAAGATTTAGGCTGTCCGACTGAAAATGGCACAACAAGAAGTACTGCTGGCTGTAGTACAACTGATGTGAAGGATGGAAGCTCGTTTTATGCGCTGCATTGGGAATTACCCGCTACGTGGATGAACGAAGATTTTGATGATTCAACCTGGCCCAATGCAACCACTTACACGAATGCAACCATTGGTGTGAACAATAAACCATCGTATACGAATTTCACGGATATTTTTGATGCCACTACTAATGATGCGCAATTTATTTGGTCCACCAATGTGATTCTCGACAATGAAGTAATCGTTCGATACACAGTGAAATAAAAACTGTTTCCATTAGTAAAACCAGAGCCATGAAACTCAGATTCAATTTAATTGTAAGCTTTTCTATTTTACTAAGCTTTAATCTGATGGCACACGAAGGTGGCCATGGGCAAACAACGAAAACCTGGATGATTGATGGTGGACTTAAGGTTGCTGAATTTATAAAGTATGAAAACAAAAGCGTTTACTTATGGAATATCAATCATGAGGTAAACGTTTACGAACTGTCTCAGTTTTCCGAAGAAGATCAGGAATGGATTTTAAATACCTATCAAAAAGTTTCGAACCTCAATCACTTTAAATCTGCTCCATCTTCAAAGGCATATAGTATTCAAGAAAATTGGTTAGGATATCTTTTAGGAACATTTATAGTCTTTCTTTCTTTACTACTTTATTCGATGAAAAGAAAAAGGACACCCTTTCTATATGGCACTTTAGGGATTTCACTAATCGCTTTCACGGCATGTAGTAAAAATGACTTCGCTATCTCTGACCCAAAGGAAGTCCCCGCGAATGACGTGAATTTTATGACTTCTATTTTTGAGAAGTTTGCGGGCGTGAGCACAGATGCGGATAACAAATGGTTCTATATTTCCTCCAACGGATTACCAGAACATAACATGATGGTTGGTATTACTAATTGGCAACAACAGGTGCCAATAGATCAGCATTACACAGGGAGTAATCGTTGGGCCGTGCCTATTCAACCGGAGTTATCAGAAAACCCGCTTTCAACTAAAACGAATTTATTGAAGGGAGCCATTGCCATTGCTGTAAATGGGATCCCTATTTTTAATCCTTTAAACAACCGCGGAGAAGATGCGAATGCAATAGGAGAATTAGATCAATGGGGCGGTCATTGTGGTCGGGCTGACGATTATCATTATCATTTACCGCCTGTGCATTTACAATCGCAGGTAGGCGAAGGCAACCCGCTTGCATATGCTGTTGACGGTTTTCCGGTTTATGGAGAGACTACTGATACGTTGGATGAGTATCTTGGAAAGTTTAATGACAATGGTTCATATCAATATCATACCATAGGAAAGTATCCCTATTTCATAGCTGGGATGCGAGGAAAGGTTAGCCTTGATCCTAATACCGCGGCTCCGGAAAACCAAGTGCTTCCACAAGCCATGACGCATGAACTAAGACCGGCAACCGTCCCCGTTACGGGGTGCCGTAATAACCGGGTTTGAATCGCATAGTGATAGTTCGTATTCTTTGACGTACACACTAAGTGGAGAGTCGTATAGCATTCACTATTCCTGGGATGCAAACGGTTTATATGCGTATGAATTTGTGTCTCCTAACGGCACAAGCAGGGTGGAGACTTATCAACGATGAGTGATGTGGTTATGACTGTTGACATACCTACCCACCAAAAGAATAAAACCGATTGTCTGAATTAAAATTTATTCGTAAAATAAATATCCCACCGAAGGTTATTTCAATTCTTCTCGTATTAAGTAAGTAGTAAGCATTTAATTTAAATCAATGATATTATGAGGTTCTCAGTTCTATTGCTATTGGCTGTAATTTGTTCAGCCGCGTCTTGCACCAAAGATGAAAATGTTGATCCCTCGGGAGTTGTCATTGATGTTGATGCTGCACTTTTCTTAAGTGGAACTACTGTAACCAAAGTTCCTTGTACGTTATCGAACGGTACCACCACAACCTGTTATCAAATTGTAACCAGCGGAGTTCCTGCAGATCACGATATGGGACCTTGGTGTCCTTCTACCATCACAGACGATGCAAGTGCTGGTGGCATTTGGTTGGAGAATGGAGAAGTGTACGATGTGGATGGTGAGTTTATAAAAAACCTGGCTACTTTTTATTCGGATAATACGTGGATGATGTATGATGCCGATGGTAATATTTACAAAACGGATACAGAGGAAGATTGTGCCAATGCTGCCATTCCTAATGTAGGAGCTGCCTATAAAAACTTTTGTGTGCAATGTCTTCCTTCTTATGTAACCGGTATTACACAAACGTATCTGATTCCAGTAACTCCAGTAAAGTTAACAAGTGCTACCTCATTCGGGGGTCCTGGTCCAGGAAACAATGGCCCCTCACAACGAGGAGTTGCTTTTAATGGAGTAGTGTTTGATGCACCTGCGCCTGTTGATAATATACTTGGCGCTTACACATTGGCACCTTTCGATGATGCCGGTGGACATATAAATCTGACATGCGGGTTATCATTATCATGCTGCCACTGGAGTGTCAACAAAAATTGTTCAAGACGATGGACATGCCGCTATGATAGGATATGCCATGGATGGACATGGGATGTATGCGCAGTTGGATAGCGAGGGCAAAGAGCCTACCGATCTGGATGCCTGCAGAGGACATTATGATGATACAAGGGGATATCATTATCATGTGGCAGCACCAGGAACCAACAGCTTTATTGGTTGTCTTAGTGGTGCGTATGCAAATTAATGTATCAATTCATTTATTTAGTTAAACAATTAGGTGATGAAAAAGAATAGAAAATTGGTTTTAGTGATTGGATTAATGCTTTGTATCTTTTCTGTTAAAGCGCATCAACCTGATATCTCCACTACTATGATTCTTGAACAATCTAAAAACAATTGGATCGTTCAGGTAAATGCTCCGCTCACGGCTTTTCAGTACGAGATAAAAACGGTGCTTGGAAAAACATATGCTACACCAGAGGAGTTTCAGAAATTGCTCATTGAATATTTGAAAGTAAATCTTGTAATCTACTTTAACAATAAGGATACCGTCACCATTCGACAGGCTTATGTAAAACTAGGGCATGAAACGTCAGTGGTTTTCGAAATCACAGGCGTTCCTGAATCGATAAAAAATGTGTATGTACAGAATGCAGCTTTTAAAGACATCAGCAGGAATCAAAATATTCTGGTCATTGCAAAAGAAGGATTTGCTAAAGAACAATATATTTTAAACAATGCAAATCAACATACAGCAATCATTGTAGTAGACAATGATGGATTTAAATTGATAGCTGAGGATGCTACTTCTTCAACGTACTTCAATCGTTATGCTTTGGCTTTACTTTTAATAGGTATACTCGGAATCGTTACGATTGTTTTGGTTCGATTAAATAAAAAGTATCGGTTAAGAACACTAATCCAAGCATGATACATTAATACAAACATTGAAAATTAATTAAACAAAAAACTAAAAAAGAAATACTATGAAACGAATTGCAATGATTATCGCGATGATGAGTTTAGTAACCTTTGGATTTGCGCAGCAAGGTTCCAATCAACAAAGGCCTACTCCTCCAACATCAGAGGAAATGATTACGAAAGCCACGAAAGATTTGAGTTTAACGGATGAACAAGTTAAGCAATGGCAGGAGATCCATAAGAAATATGGCAAGCCTTCAGAAGACAGGCAAAAAGGTGATGAGACCAGGAAAGCAATGGGCAAAGAATTGGAGGCAACACTAACGAAAGAACAATTGGTGAAATTTAAAAAGATGCAAAAGAATCAAGGGCCACCACCAAGGAAGTAATAAGGTATACATTAAACTTGTCACCATTCTCAAAAATTAAGTTTGAATCGCTGTTGTGGTATTAAACAAGGAAATCCCACGTGTAGAGATTAGTGCCCGATTAAATTGCTAACCATTTTCTCAAAGCCTGTCAGGCACCTGCATTGCCCCTTTCGGATGGTGGATTGAAATTAGCTTATGGATAACTGTCAAATCATTAAGCCGTGAAATCAGGATGAAATAGTATTCGCACGTTATCCCCATTTCTTGATGCTTTGTTCGGTAAACATTCTAAAACTAAAAAACATGAAGTATCCAAAAGCATTTCAACTGCTATCCTTATTTTCGATTGTGCTCATTTTATCGTTCGCGAGCTGTTCACAAGACGACAATCCATCGCCTTCCACTCCGGCTACCGTGAGTAGCTACAAGTCCTGCCAACAATGCAACCGATGTTCCACGCAACAATTCGATTACCATAGAATTTAGTGAAGCGATGGATCCTGCTACCATTAACAGTTCAACCGTAGTTGTAAAACAGGGAACCACCGTAGTGCCGGGAACAGTAACCTATTCTGGAACAACTGCTACATTTATTCCAACCAATAGTTTATCGGCATTAACAAACTACACGGTTACGGTAACCACGGGAGCAAAGACACTCACAGGCGTTGCCTTTGCTGCTAACAGCATCTCGAGCTTTACAACGGGAGGATCAACTGCTTCACGCACAACTGTTAATTTAGGTGCCGCAGCAAATTATGTAATTGTTGCCAAGACGGCCATCAACAATAGTTCAACATCAGCCATCACGGGCGACTTAGGGCTTAGTCCTGCAGCAACTTCTTACATCACAGGATTAGCATTGACAAACGCTACCGGTTTCGCCACCTCAAGCCAGGTAACGGGTAAAGTATATGCTGCTGATATGGCATCACCAACACCTGTTACCTTAACAACAACGGTCAACAATATGATTACTGCCTATAACGATGCAGCGGGTCGCACCCTTCCTGATTTTGTTGAATTAGGTACTGGTAACATTGGTGGAAAAACATTGACGCAAGGTCTTTATAAATGGGCAGGCAACGTAACGATACCCACAAGCATTGTTATTTCTGGTAGTGCTACCGATGTGTGGATCATGCAGATTGCAGGAAATCTTAACGCAAGTTCTGCCATCAATGTAACGCTGAGTGGTGGAGCATTGGCAAAGAATATCTTCTGGCAAGTTGCTGGTCAGGTTACATTAGGTACAACCTCACACTTTGAAGGAATCATCTTGTCGCAAACAGGAATTACTCTGCAAACAGGTGCTGTTCTGAATGGTCAGGCACTTGCTCAAACTGCGGTGGTCCTTGATGCCAATGTGGTTACTAAGAAGTAAACCGATAAAAGAGATTAGTAAAGGCCGCTTAAAAAGCGGCCTTTTTATAACCAAGTTGATATCACTTACTTAAGTGCACGAGTTGCACTCCTTTATTTCATTAATTAATAGAAGCACTTACTAATTTATATACCTTACCGTCAGGCTTGGTAGTTAGATAAAGCTCGCCCTTACTATCTCTTCCAAATCGTTCGTCTACTTTATCTGCTCCGGTTAGTTCTTTTAACGTTTGAATTTTTCCATCCAAGGATACACGCCATTCTTTAATGGGGGCACGACTACCTAATTTCACATCCTTCATTTCAATATAAAACAAGCGACCGTGAACGATGTCACCAAAAACGAATTTTCCTTGCAACTCAGGTATACTACCCCAATATTCAAATCCACCGGCAATGGCATTACCTTCATCATGATCGTATTCAGCAATGGGATAGGTTAAATTATTTTTTGCATCATCGGCAGGGAGTGGGTAAATATTATGCATGTTTTGCGAATCGTCAATTAAGAATGAACCTTCGCGAATAGGCCACCCGCAATCATTTCCAGGTTGAACCTGATATAATGCTTCAACGGCATGTTGACCAATATTGGAAACAAACAATTGTCCGGTTCGGCTCCATGTCATACGATGTGGATTTCGAAACCCGTATGCATAAATTTCCTTTTGAACCCGTTCGTTATTTGTTTTCGTAAACGGATTGCTCTTTGGAATTCCATATTTACCATTTGCGCTATTGTTGCCTGAGGGATCTATTCGTAAAACTGTTCCCCAAATTTTTTCAGGACTGTGGCAAAGAAATCCAACTCAATTGTTACGGGTAGGGTCGGCGCAAGGGCCGCGTTATCACGTTTGACAAAAAATGACTGGACCACATGCGAATTACCCAGACTGTCAAATACAGCGACCGAAGTCGAGCTATTATAAGTAGTCGGATCAGTCGCACTGAATGCGATAGGGGTAATCACTGGCGGTATGGTCGCAGGCAATTGTGTACCGGGAACCAATTTGCGCGAATCGAGGTTCATCGACTGCATTGATGGTCGTCGTCTGCGCAGGCGGAAATGTCTGCGGTATTGATATTGATAGGCGCAGCGGCGCCTGTCGATAATACACCTGCAGAATTCGCTACATAACCTGTCAATTGCGCTCCTTGCGCATTGACGATGTCACCGAGCTTATCAAGCTGGAACTGGCCATTACGTGTATAGGTAATTGCACCATTGGTGGACATGCGGAAAAAACCACCGCCGTTGATCGCAATATCCAGCGGGTTATTCGTCGTCGAAATATTACCCTGCGTGAATTGCTGCACCACGCCAGATACCTTGGTACCAATACCCACAGTCCCTGCGGAAGAACCATTCAGTGAGTTGGCATAAACGTCGGCAAATTGCGTTTGTCCTTGTTTGAAACCCACGGTGCTGGCATTGGCAATATTATTACCAATCACATCCAGGGATTTGGAAGCGGCATTTAGTCCACTCAGTCCTTGTTGAAAACCCATGATATTTCTTCCTTACTTAGGTTAGTTCGTTCACTTTTTACTGCAGGATTTGATA
>CAWBCB010000172.1:0-5999 GCA_963787095.1 uncultured Cytophagales bacterium
CAGCGTGGCGTATTTCTCAGGAAAGTTTTTTCAAATCGTCAATTATAGATGATCTAAAACTTAGGGGGAGCGTAGGTCTTACAGGTAATGAGCGCATTGGTGCCTTTAACTTCTTGGGGCAATGGGGAACATCCACTTATAGTGGAAGTTCTGGCGTTGTGCCCCTTAACGTACCTAACCCTAATATTAAATGGGAAACAACGCAAGAACTTAATGTTGGAGTTGATGTAAGTGTTTGGAGCGGGCGCTTGCAAACAATATTTAATGTTTACTATAATAAAACAAAAGACCTACTGCTTACTCGCCCATATCCATTAACAACTGGTTTTGGTGGCATTGCTGATAATATTGGTGAGATGGAAAACAAAGGAATTGAGTTTACACTTACTTCTGTAAATATTGATAAGGCTGTTAATTGGACGACCACTCTAAATGCCTCGCGCAATATGAACAAGGTGTTATTTCTTGCAGACTCGATTCCATTATACAGAGGATATTCTGGTGAAGGCGTGGATGCAACTAATATTATTAAAGAAGGCGAGCCCCTTGGATCCTTTTGGGGATTAAATTATTTAGGAGTTAATCCAGCTAATGGTGATGCCATTTATGAAGATCGCAATAAAGATGGAGCCATTACGAATGCGGATGCTATGGTGATTGGAAATGCACAACCCAAATTGATTGGGGGAATTACAAACAGAGTTTCCTATAAAAGATTTGACCTGTCAGTTTTCTTTAACTATTCATTAGGAAATAAAGTGCTTAATTTTTCGAAAGCTTCACTCGTTAATATGGGTGGCGATATTCAAACTAATCAATCGGTAGAAGCCTTACGAAGGTGGCAAAAACCAGGTGATGTAACCGATATTCCTCGTTACGAACTGAATAGCACTAAAAATAATCTACATAGTAATCGTTTACTCGAAGATGCTTCTTACTTGCGACTAAAGAATGTAAGCTTTGGATATAATCTTCCTGCGAAAATTGTAAACAAAGCAATGCTTGAGCAAGTGCGAGTATCTGTCTCTGCTACCAACTTATGGACGTTAACAAAATATTCGGGTTCCGATCCGGAAGTAAGTACATTGGATGGATCTACCTCTGCTCAAGGCATAGATTTCTTTACGTTGCCACAAGTTCGCACGATTACGGTTGGAATAAATGCGGTACTCAAATGAAAAGATACATTAAATATATTCCGCTAATTCTGTTTTTTCTTACAACAAGTTGTTCTGATTTGTTAGAACCAGAACCTATTGACCTACTCACCGATGATGTGGTGTTAAATGAACCGAAAGATGTTCCTACAGTTGAAATTGGATTATACAGTGCCTTTAGGCCAATTATACCTGCGGCAGTTATTGCGGGTGATGCCACTGCCGATATGCTTATCCACAATGGCACGTTTACTCAATACAGAGAATTAGGAACCAAACAAATTACTTCGGCCAACGCTTCTGTAGCAGCCCTATGGGGTAGCATCTATAATACAGTTTATCTGGCCAATTTTATTATCGAACGTTTGCCTAAGGTTTCTGGTGTTACTGCAGCTCAACGCGATCGGGTTTTAGGAACAGCTCACTTTCTTCGTGGCTATGCATACTTTGTTGCGCTCTATTCGTTTGGGGGCGTTCCGAAAGTGACAGACATTGCCATTGATGTAAACCGAAATATTGCCCGCGCATCGGAAAGTGAAATTCTTACTTTTATTTTGGATGATTATAATAAAGCGCTTTCGGCATTACCTGCCAGCACTTCCAATGCAGCGTTTGTGAATGAATTATCTGTGCGTGCAGCATTGGCAAAATATTATCTCTATCTAGGAAATTATATCGAGGCTGAAAAATTTGCAACAAACGTTATTGCCTCAAACAAATATTTACTGGAGCCTAAGTTTGAAACCATTGTAACAAAGGATTTTACAAACGAAGCTATTTTTGAAGTTGGATATACTATTGCCGATGATCCCGGAACCAATGGAAGTATTGGCTTGAATAATCTTTTTGTGGGTAGAAGAGAAATCATTCCTTCCAATCAGGTTATTGTGGCTCTGGCTTCTGCTGAATCAGGAGAAAGATTCACTACAATTTCCTTTGATGCAAGTAACTTGAAAGGAAGCGATAATGGCTGGTCGGTTGCCAAGTATGGCACTGCCGATGAAGACAATAATAACGTGGTTGTTTTTAGGTTGGCAGAGATGTACCTGATAAGAGCCGAAGCACGCGCAAAATTAAATAATACAACGGGCGCCCGTGATGATTTGAATCTACTTCGCACCCGAGCCAAAGCGGCCGTAATTACTTCGGCAAGCCAAAGCCAGCTCATTCAATTAATTGAAGATGAAAGAAGGTATGAGTTAGCTTTTGAAGGCCACCGGTGGTATGACTTGGTTCGGACCAATCGTGCTAAAACAGTAATGAGTGCTTTTTCTTCCAATTGGAAAGATGCGTATGAATTGTGGCCCATACCACAACGTGAAATTTTAAATAACCCTGCTTTGTCAGGAAATCAGAATCCGGGATATTGATGAAGAAGGTATTTGCCATACTATCCGTTCTTACACTTTTCGTGATCACGAGTTGTGAAACGGAACGAATTATTTTTACCGGGCCATACTTTGTCCGATTCTCGGAGTCGGCAAAGAGTGTTAAAGAAAGTTTCAGTAAAACAATTTCGATTGAAGTTCAACGCGCATCGCCTTTGGCGGATGAGGATGTTACTATTTCTTATAAAATATCTGGATCGGCCAGAGTAGGCATTGATTACACCATACAAGGTGAATCAGGTAAGATTATCATAAAAAAGGGGGAATATGTCGGGGCCATCAGCGTAAAACTGATTAATAACGCTAATAATATTATTAGAAGTCAGGATGTTATTTTCACCCTCGAATCAGTGACAGGCACCAATCTTCAAATAGGACAGGGAGAAAGCGCCATTGGTAAAGCTTACACGCTTACAATCATTGATGATTGTATTTTGGGTGGCACCTATATCGGGCAACGAGGTTCTGTGCAAGAGCCAGGAATTTCAATCACCAGTACAGATTGTGAAAATTACGTTCTTTCAAACTGGAATATTAACCTGTTTAGTACCAGTGCTCGAATGGATTTAAAATTTATTGATAATGGGGATAATACATTAACAATCCCGGAGCAGGAAGAAGAAAATCTTAATGAAACTCAGGCTACCATTCGTGGTACAGGTGTGGTTGATCCACTTACGCGGAAAATAATAATGACAATTACCTTAGTTGATTTTACCAATCAACCTCAAGTTACAATAACCTATTTGCCGGATTAACTTATGCCTATGAAAAAGTTAATACTCTATGTTATATTGTTTGCATTCGGCTTTAGCTGCACGGAGGAAATTGTGCCTACGCCATACACCTACACTAAACTTTTTACTGGCGAGAACAGCAAAACCTGGAAATTTAAAATTATTGAAGAGACGTTAAATGGCAAAGTGATTGATCGCTTCTCTATTCCTTGCGCAGTAGATGATCGGTATGTTTTTTTTGCAGCCACCGGGCATGCATACGAAGCACAAACTGGAAACAATAAGTGTAGCACAGGGGAGCAAAATATTATTGAAGATGTGTGGACATTCAACAATGCAAGTGCAACACTAACTATGATACTTCCTTTTTTTACTGCAGACAGCGCCTTACCGTTTATTGTTCGTGAGGTGGATAAAACTGGAATGAAATTGGAAATTTTTTTAGACGAAGCGAACACAAACAGTTACCGCATTCAGTTGGATGTGGTAAGTGAAGATTGATAGTGTTATGGGTGTAAGGTCTTTTATTTTATTATTCTTTTTTATAGGTGCAGTTAATCTTGCAACAAGCCAAACACAACCCATTGTTGGATGTGCCACCATGGAGCAGGATAGCATTAACCGGGCAAAGTTTCCACAACGTGGTTCCTTAGATGAATTTGAGATAGCACTTCAAAAAAAAATTAGAGAGATCCGGTTGCGCGAAGTTACAGGAGGAAGAACTCAAGCTGTTCCTGTAACCCTACCTATTATTGTGCATGTGGTGCACAATGGTGAAGCAGTAGGTACTGGTTTAAATCTTAGTCAGGCTCAAATTCTATCTCAGATTGAAGTGCTCAATGAAGATTTTAGAAAAAAAATAGGAACCCCCGGCTACAACACAAGCCCGGTGGGTGCTGACATTGAAATTGAATTTTGTCTTTCACCGGTTGACCAAAACGGGATAGCACTTGCTGAGCCCGGTATCCATCGCTACAATGGTAACAAAGCAACCTGGACGCGAACTGAAATTGAAAACCAATTGAAGCCCACAACAAGTTGGAATCCCAATCTTTTCTTTAACGTGTGGACTTTAAAATTTGGAGGTGTTGATTCAAATCTTCTTGGCTATGCGCAGTTTCCTGATCAATCAGGATTAAGTGGTTTAAATCCTAATGGTGGTCCGGCCTCTACCGATGGAGTGGTAGTTCAATACACTTCATTTGGAAATGGATTTCCAAATCAAAGCGCACCTTATAATAAAGGAAGAACACTATCGCATGAGACCGGCCACTGGTTGGGTCTTCGCCATATATGGGGCGATGGTGGTTGCAATGCTGATGATTTTGTGGATGACACGCCTTTACAGGGGAGTGAAAGCCGCGGGTGCTCTACAAATAAATTAGGATGCGATGGAGTAACTCCGGCCATGGTGCAAAACTATATGGACTACTCCGATGATGCCTGCATGAACATTTTCACAAAAGGTCAGAAGGCGCGCATGTTAGCCGTGATGGAATTAAGCCCACGCAGGAAAACGCTTGCTGATGCAAATCTTTGCAGTCCGCAGGCAGCAGATGTACCGACTGCCAATTTTACAGTTGATAAGCAATTGGTGCTGCGTGGGGGCGAGGTAAATTTTACAGATTTATCAACAAACTTCCCTACCGCATGGAGTTGGACGTTTGAGGGTGGTGATCCCAATACGTCAACAGTTCGTAATCCAAAATTGAAGTACAATATACCGGGTGTGTACAAAGTATCGCTAATAGCTGCTAACTCGTTAGGTTCATCCGCACCGCTTGAGATTGCCGCGTACATCACCGTATCCGAAGAAGGATTGTGCAGTTCGGCAACCAATTTTAAAGTTACCTATACACCTTCGCTTATAAAGCTTGCCAATTTCGGGGCGCACACGGGATACCTAGCGGGTCACAATAGTTTAAAAACGAAAGCAGTCTCAGAATTTTTCGGAAATGTTCAGGGCTATGAATATGTAAGCGGGGTAAAAATAAAGTTTGGTAAGGTGTATGCACCCAGTGAAGAAGCAACAGCAACTATTACGGTATGGAATGCACGGGGCTTGCAAAATGGTCCTGGAAATGTTGTAGAGCAAAAGGTCGTTTTATTAAAACAGATTGCCGAAGATATAGCTGCCAATCGATCAACGTCAATTGTATTTGACCGCGAGACGCCAGTATTTAGTAGACCGTATCATATTGGTATAGAGTTAAATTATACGGCAGGAGATACATTAGCTATTATTTCTTCAGCTAATGGTGAGGCTACTAATTCAACATCTTGGCTGCAAGACAAAGATGGTGTATGGAATGCATATTCAATTGCGTTAGGCGCTAACATTGCCATGGATATTCAGCCTATTGTGGGTGTAAATCCTTCGGTACAGGTCTCAAGTTCCAAGTTGATTGTTAATCCTGGCGAAGAGGTTACTCTAAATGGCAAGGGTGCAAGTATTTTTGTATGGAATTCTAATGATGGGGTAATCAATAATGTGGCTGGTCCGCAACTTATCGTTAAGCCTACCCAAACTACAACGTATACTACAACGGGTTCGGGTTTGCCGCTGTGCAACGAAATGGCAACTACCACAATTTATGTTCGTGGAAGCGTAGTTGGTGTTGAGAATGAAATTTTGGTAGAAGGAATTAGTTTGTATCCTAATCCAGGCACAGGCAAATTGAATGTTGTTCTTGAAAATTCGTACACGGGAAAAGTTT